>JBCBTQ010000096.1:0-20103 GCA_039818605.1 Cyanobacteria bacterium J06639_14
CTTTTTGGCGAAATGGCGCTGCTGCGCAACGAACCCAGTTGGGTTTCGGTAACAGCACTACAGGATGTGCAACTTGTGGTGCTAAGTGGTGATGCCGTATTTGCGATCGCCCAACAGCATTCTAATTTCGCCCTCGAAATGAACCACTTCATTGATGAGCGCAAAAAGCTGGTCCAGCGAGCGACGGAATCAAGCCCAGCCAAAGTGGCGATCGCCAGTCCCGTCATGAGTTCAATCAATGTCACCATCCCTGGAGCTTAGGAGCAAGGTGAAAAAAAAGTGTCTGTACAAGACGGTGGAAGGGTGGAAGGGGGTGGGAGTAAGTTTTGAATTTTGTAGAGCTTTGCTCTTCTCGAAGAGCATTTTGAATTTTGAATTTTGAATTTTGAATTGTATCCCCCATCCCCCCTTGCCTGCGACATAAAGTGCTATCGCCCAGAATTGGTATTCATCTCTAGCGCCCCCGCTTATCCCCCATGTCAGTATCCAAAAATCATAAAAATCCCGTTATTGGGTCAGAGGGCTTTTCCCTCCGAGGACTTCTGATTATTCCCTTTGTCGTGCAAATTATTGCGGCTGTGACCGCCGTTGGGGCCCTCTCCTTTCGGAATGGGCAACAGGCCGTGAATGACCTAGCGGCCCAATTACAGACAGAAATCGCCACGCGGATTACCCAGCAACTGCAGAGCTACGTTGCCATTCCCCACACCATTAATCAAATCAATGCAACGGCCTTGGCCCGCGGTGATGTGAATATTCTGCAGCCAGATGGAGAACACATCTTCTGGCAACAAGCCAAAATCTTTCCCAACACTAATCTCATCTACTGTGGCCATAACCAGGATGGTTCTTTTCTGGGGGTCGGTCGCAATGTGGAGGACCGATCGCTGCAAATGGTCGTCTACAACCAAACAAGCAACCGCGTTGGTCATTATTACGCGCTGGATGATCAAGGCAATCAGGGGGAACTGATGCGCCAGGGGACAAGGCCCTATGATGCCCGGATTCGTCCCTGGTACGAGGCCGCCCTGGCAGCTAGTGGCCCCACCTGGAGTGATATTTATCTTGACTTTGATACCCAGCTACCGACCATTACTGCGAGTCTGCCCGTCTATGCGAGTGGTAGTACTCAAGTCCTGGGTGTTTGCGCGACCGACTTTATTCTGCCGGAGGAAATGAGCCAGTTTCTTCAAACGCTGGAGGTGGGTAAAACTGGCAAAACCTTCATCATGGATCGGGAAGGCATCTTGGTTTCCACCTCGGTGGAGGAAACGTTACTTGTGGGGGAAGGGGACGCGCAGCGACGGATCACGGCGGCAGAAAGTCAAAATCCCTTAATTCAGGGGACGGCAGCTTACTTGCAACAGGACTTTGGTCGCTTAGAAAACATTCAGCGATCGCAGCAGTTCTCGTTTCGCCTCGACGGTCAGCGTCACTATATCGCCGTCTCGCCCTTTAACGATGGCCAGGGGTTGGATTGGCTGATTGTGGTGGTGATTCCTGAAGTGGACTTTATGCAGCAGATCCATGCGAGTGCACGGAACACCGTTGGGCTGTGTTTGGTCGCTTTAGCGATCGCTACCGGGTTAGGGATTATTACCGCTCGCCGCATTACTCGTCCCATTCTCGCGATTAATCACGCGGCCCAAGACCTGGCAGATGGCAACCTGACCCGCCAGGTGAGCGTGGAGGGGGTCCGCGAACTCAAAACGCTGGGGCAGTCATTCAACACCATGACCCAGCAGCTACATCAGTCCTTTGCGACCCTGGAAAGCCAAAACCAGGATATAACGACGGCTAAAGAAGCCCTGGCCCAAGCCAATGATCAGTTAGAGGCGGTGCTGAATGCGGTGCCGGGTCCCATTGCCTGGGTTAAGGTCGATGGCACCTACATTGGCGTGAATCGCAACCTGGCCCAGCACTGGAATCTGCCCCCGGATGACTTTGTCGGTCAGCCTGTCGGCTTTATTGATCGCCAATCAGACCTGACTCAATTTATTCGGGCATTCCTCAACGGTGATGAGTCATCCTCTGCTCAAGTTGTCGATTCCCATTACGATGGCCGACAAACTGCTTACTTAGTGGCGGCCCAAAAATATCAGCAGGGCACCGCAGCGGTTTTTGTCGGCATCGATGTCACCGATCGCAAGCGGGCCGAAGAATCGCTCCGACAGAGTGAAGCCACCAACCGCGCCCTCATCCTATCCATCCCTGACTTACTGATTCGGATGAAAGGGGATGGTACTTATCTGGATATCCTCAGCAGCGATCGCCTACCCGTGCATGATCAACATCGATTTCAGGTCGGCACTAGCGTCTATGACTCGTTACCTGAGGCCAATGCCAAGCTCCGCATGCAGCATGTGCAGGAGGCATTGGCAACGGGCTCTGTGCAAATCTATGAACAGAGCCTGGCCATCAACAATATTAGGCAGTACGAAGAAGTGCGGATTATTGTGATCGGGGCAGACGAAGTGCTGGTTATGGTGCGTGACATTACCAAACGCAAACAAGCAGAAGAAGCCCTCCGCATTGCCGAAGAAAACTATCGCAGCATTTTTGAAAATGCTTTGGAGGGCATCTTCCAGTCAACTCCAACCGGAAACTTTATCAGCGTTAACCCGGCTATGGCGGCGATTCATGGCTATGATTCCCCAGCGGACATGGTCGCCTCGGTTCGTAATATTGGAGCGCAAATTTACGTCCATACCGAAGATCGCGATCAGTTTAGGCAGCAAATGGCGAACGCCAACGAAGTCAAAGACTTTGAATATCAAGCCAAATGTAAAGATGACCGGGTTGTTTGGATTCAAGAGAGCACCCGAGCGGTTCGGGATGATCATGGCCATTTGCTCTACTATGAAGGTATTGTGCAAGACATCACGCTGCGAAAACGTCAAGAAGCCGATCTCATCCGACAGTTGAAAGAGCTACAAGTCGAGATCGACCATAAGCGACGCGAACAAGAGGTGTCTGAAGTAACTCAAAGTGATTATTTTCAAGAAGTCCGTAATGCGGTGGAAAGTATTCGGTTAGATGAGTTTTGGTCATGACCAAAATTCATCTAGGCTAACATTTTCAATCTCGTTTTGAACCTCTTTAAAGTAGTTACTTCCTGTCAAAGCCGCGACTTCTTTTTCTCGTTTACGCTGATCAATTTCAATTTGTAATTCTTCTAATTGCTTTCTTAATTCAGCTTCGCGGCGCTTGCGATCGGTAATATCCTGCACAATGCCCTCGTAGTAAAGCAAGGTACCCTGCTTATCGCGCACCGCTCGAGTATCTTCCTGAATCCAAATGATGTTGCCATCTTTTTGATACATCCGGTATTCAAGGTCTTTAACCTGATCGTGTTCGGTCATTTCGCGGACAAAGGTTTCGCGATCCTCAGGATCCACGTGTAACTGTTCTGCAATGTTGTTGATGGTGGTCAACATCTCCTCTGGTGAGTTGTAGCCAAAAATTTTCGCCATGGCCGGATTCACACGGGTAAATTGCCCCGAGGGCAAAGATTGAAAGATCCCTTCGAGGGCATTTTCAAAGATGCTGCGATAATTTTCTTCTGCCAGTCGCAGAGCTTCGTTTTTCTGTTCCAAGGTGGTAAAGGAATCCTTGAGTTGTCCGGCCATTTTATTGAAGGAATGGGCCAGGGTATCAATTTCCATGAGGCTACTCGCAGACACATGCTGATCCAGGTCGCCCTGTGCCAACTTATTGGATGCTTGAGAAACTTGCAGGATGGGGCGCGTAATCCAGCGAGAAGTCACAATGCCAACGGCGATCGCCACAGCCAAAGCCACCAGACAGAGCAGAATCGTGATGCGGGTATTGGCATAAATCTGCTTCATAAAGGCGATTTCTGGCACCGTCACTACCACGAGCCAATTCAGCCCTAACTCATCTTGCCAGGGGAAAACTTGCACAAACTGCTTTTCGCCCTGTAGCGAGAAGGTCAGTTCTTGGGCCGTCGTAATTTGCTGGAGGTCTTGAAACTCCTGGACAAGGCGCGCGGTCGTCGCTGTGATCACCTCATCGGAGCTATCGAGCGCTGCTAGCCGACTGGCTTCATCCCCCTGAAGTTGAAAGAGCGGGGTTTCAGCCGACGTCGCCACCAATGAACCAGAGGGTTCCACAATGAAGATGGTCGCCGTCGGTTCGACATCTAGCGAACTGAGGAAGGTACTAATTTGAGTCAGAATCAAATCAACTCCGATCACCCCCAGCAATACCTGCTCGGAGTCGTATACGGGATAACTCGAAGAAATCGAAAGCACTTCGGGTTCGTCAACCCATTGGTAAATCTCACTCCAGACGGGGACACCGGCCTCAGCCGCAGCGGCATACCACGTTTCATCCTGAATTGGGTCAGGAGCGTATTCGACGCTTCCATCCAGGCGATTGCCTGCGTCATCGGTGGTGTAAGTGTAGAAATTTTGGGTATCTGTCGGGGGGGCTTCGTGAATGAGAAACGTGCCATCGTCTAGCCGTTCGGCACCAATAAACGCCTGCTGCTCACTCCCAAAATTGATGTAGCCTACATCAAAAACTTGCAACTGGTGCCAAAAGTACCGACCCGTTGCCTCAAAATCATCCAGGTTTAGAAGTCCGAGCTCGGCTGCATCCAGATTAATCTGATTAATTTGATGCGGAACAGATGTATAGTCATCAAGATATTGAGCAATTTGATCGCTGATTTCTGCGACCAATTTACTCGCTAGAAGTTGAATGGCCCTTTGACCATTCCAGAAGGAGACATAGCCCACAATGCCCACCGCTGCCACGATTTGTAAAACAAAGGGCAAGACCAACGTACTACTGAGGCCAAATTTACGGGATATCGGGTTCATTGATTTACGCGCCATTGACTAAATCCCCTACTTGCTGCAGTCATCTAAATTGGCCTGCGCTTATACCTCAATAATTTGCTGTGCGACCTTGTGGAATTCTTGAGTGATAGGATGCTCGGGATGCTTGACGCAAAAGACTCCTTCGCTAGCCAGCAGCACCATATCTTCTGACAAGGGAAAGACTCCGGCCACCGTTTCCGCGTAGGTTTCTTCCACTTTCTGTTTGAGGGCATCCCGGTTAACTTGGCTATGGACTTTATTCACAGCCAGCAACATTTTGCGGACTTTAAGCTGTCGGGCCACATCGACCGTCACTGCAGTTCCTTGGTAGTCTTGCTTATCAGGCCGCAATATTAAAAGCAAGATATGGGAGATCGCGATCGACAAAAAGGTTTCCTTCGATAAACCGGGGTGAGTATCAATTAACAGATAATCTAACTCCAGGGCTTTAACTAAGTTGCGAAATCCTTCATTCATCGATTTGACATCATAGCCATCCTTTAAAACGCGGGCGATATCATCTGCTTTCACACTAGACGGAACGAGATAAAGTTTGCCGTTGTTAGTCAAACCGATATTGCTGCTGACATCATAGGCAGCATTTTCGATCGCACATTCGCCCCATAAATAATTATTCAGGGTTGTGCCAACCTGTTCCAGGTCCAAGTCAAACAAGTTATGAATGCCTGGGGAAGGAACATCCGTGTCGACGACACCCACTCGGTTACCTTGAGACGCGATCGTGGTGGCTAGGTTAGCGGTAAAGTTCGATTTACCGGTTCCTCCTCGATAGGAATGAATTGAAATAACTTTTGGCATCGTATTTATATACGCTTATGGGAATGGCAGAAAGCTGTTAATTAAATTATAAAAACAGACATTATCAGGGGTGCAAAATCCTGGGATACAAGGTTTTTCGTTTACTACATAGAAATATATTTACAATAATTTGAGCCTAGAGGATCCATTAAGTTCATCTCGGAGTTGAATAACACTCAAGGGGATTTCTGAGCAAGAAATCATCGGAAGAGGTTGACTGCATAGGCTTGGTTGAACGAAGTAAAACCCAGCAATATGGCAAGTCTAGAAATGTTGAGTTTTCTGCCTCGACACCAACCTACAGCAGTATATTCATTTCGAGAAATCTCCCAAGATGCCTGAGATTCAGCGATTGCAGAACCTTATAAAGGGGCTTATCACCCAAGAGATGTATAATTCAGAACTTGCTAACGCATCATATCAGGGGTTCGTGGATTGTTCTACCTGGATTTGCACATCCTAAAAAAGCGAGTAACGTAGCGGTGCTTCTCGTTAAAATATTCTCAGCTATATCAGTTCAAAATAAATTGGTTTTTTCTTTCTGTGATCCTTTGCAAGGACTGTATTTTAAAGTTTTTGGTAAGGATTATATCAGAAAAAACGAGTAGCAGGTATGGTCGACTCATGCGATAAACCTCGTGACCTTTAATGTAGCGGTTTTCTCACATAGCCAACAAAGCCCTCTGACGACTGCAAAATAAGGAATTTGACGCCCGAGCACAAACTCGTTCACATGATGGTGGCTATTGGGCTTCAAATCCCGTTACGTGGATTTGGGTTAAACTGTCTCAGCTTTGGCATCGGCAGGCTTTTGAGCAAATGCAACCCCTATCATGCTGTCACGGGTTACCAGTTGAATGAGCGCTTCTTCACTCCAGTCGTCTGTATTTTGAGGTCTGACAGGGATGACCAAATAGCGAGTATCAGCAGTGCTATCCATGACCCGAATTTCGACATTATCAGGGACGAATGTGCCAAACTCTTCTTCTAATACCCCACGTGGATCTACAACGACTCGATTCCGATAAGCTGTACTTTTATACCAGGACGGTGGATGGTACCCCAGAATGGCTCTGGGATAGCAAGAGCATAATGTACAAACCACTACATGGTGCACAGAAGCAGTGTTCTCCACAACTTCAAGCCGTTTAATTTCAGCCGTGTCAATCTCCATTTCCTGACAAGCGACTTTACCATCGGCCAACAAGCGCTGCTTAAACAAAGGATCGACCCACGCCCGGGCGACTAAACGAGCCCCAAGCATGGGAGTTGCAGAATCCTGTCGCTCGATTTCTTGTCTAACTTCAGCGGCAGTAAAACAGCCTTTGGCCTCTAGCAATTTTTGAATGACTTGGGTTCGTTGAGTCCAGTAAGCTTCATCATCGTTAATAGGTTCATGGCGATGTCCATGTTCTTGAGTCATTTCGCTGTCTCTAGAGAATGGGTAGTGATTCTGCGCTTGCACATTCGACATGGGTATTTGTTGGTTGTGTAGAATACCGTTGCTCACTTGATGGGAAATAGCCACGGCTCGTAAATTTCTATTCTCATTTTGTCTTTAAGACTTCTGGCGGGGCAGCGATCGCCCCAAACATCCAACATTTCAAACTCCACAAGATAGAGCGGTAGTTGCAAAACCTGAGATTTAAAGTGAGCCAGGTCTTCGGGATTCAAGAACATACCCTGAAGACATACAACCGTTCCTTTTTTACCCAACAAATAGACCGGTGTTCTAATGTGTCCAGGTTGCGAATGAGTGGCTACTTGCACTAAATCACCTGGCAAATAACGAGGTTCCCGATAAGTTTCTTTGTCAATGGTGGGGGAGTAATCAGCCTCAAAGGGGATTTGATTCGAGTTGTGATCGTTTTGTGCCTCCGGTTCTTGACTGAGGGCATCTCTAGACAAGTACCCCAGTTCACAAAGGACCGTTTCCACAGCAAGTACCCGTCGTTCCCCATACTCAGGTAAGCGATGCCGCAGGAATGAGGGGATATCGGCGGGCAAATCCTTGGCGGCAAAAAGACCATCAACCTCCTCTGCTGCCCGTCGAACAGCATCGAAGCTGGGTAATTGCTTTTTAGTGCGCATTAAATTGTGGAGGGAAACAATTAGTTTCTCAAAATAGCTGATATCCTTCTCTTGCCTGGGAATGGATGAGTGATCCTCTGGATCATGAGGAATTTGTTGGTGATAGCTTTTGGGTGGAATATCGTTCATTAACCCAGTTCTGATTCATCTAGCATGAGATCTTGCACCTTCATCTCTTGTTCCAGAATTTCTTCAGCGACAAAGACATCAATAAACTTTTGGTAGGAATCTAAATCAGTCGCATCCAGGTCATTAAAACTACGTAAGCGAGGCTGCGCTACATAGGAAGCTTGATCCGCC
Source organism: Cyanobacteria bacterium J06639_14 (assembly GCA_039818605.1). GTDB lineage: Bacteria > Cyanobacteriota > Cyanobacteriia > Phormidesmidales > Phormidesmidaceae > SIO1E4. Next base: position 8,058 of record JBCBTQ010000096.1, read on the forward strand.
TCAAGCGCAGTATATTTGGAGATGTAAGGACGTACTTTATCAAAATCGCCATTAGCGATTTTGGTGGCTTCATCAATTACTTGCACAATCTTTTTGGCAGTTGCAGGGCGGTCGGTAATGAATTTAGAAGTCAGCACAGCCGCACCAGAATAGAAGGGATCAGAGATAAACATCGATACTGGATTCACCATGGCCCGTTTAGCCTGTTGGGTAGCCTCCGCGATCGACCCTGTCGGTTCTAGCGAAAGCGTGGCATCGACTGCACCAGAGACCACTGAGGGCAAATGTAGCCCCACGGCCATCTGTTCAATCGTGACATTATTTCCTGGCTCTAACCCATTCTTCTTGAGAATGAAAGACAGAATTGTTTTCCACTGAATGCCTGGAATCGTGCCAACTTTTTTACCTTTCAAGTCTTCGAAGGTCGTGATTGTCGAATCCGGCTTGACAATCAGCCCATCATTGATGAAGTCGCTTTTGATCCCGCCACCTTGTAGCCCAAAAACTTTGAAGGTTCCAGGTGTTTTGGCTTCTGCTAGAACTGTAATACCGGCAGCCGCTCCGGGCGGACCAAAGTCAGCTCGTCCGGAAACTAAGGAGTCAATAATCTGATTGGGATTTTCAAACTTGACCGACTCAACCTCAATATCGGCTTGCTCAAACAATCCTTCTTCCAACGCAACATAGTAGGCTGTCGTTTGCATAATCGGTAGCCAGGAAGCGACTACCTTTTCTTTTTTGACAATGACTTCAGGACTACTACTGGCCTCAGAGGCATTGGCCTCGCCGGCCTCTGGATCACTGGCGGGGGCGGTTGTTTCTTCTGTAGTTTGGCTACCGGCACAGGCCGCGATCGCCCCTGTTCCCAGCGCTAGGGATCCGTATTTGACAAACTGACGTCGGCTTAAAGGTTGGCTACTCATAGGTTTATCGTCCTTTCCAATGGATGAATTTGTTTTCAGTCAATAAGAAGAGTTGATTTAAGCCATAGCCCATGACTCCCGTAGCGATAATGGAGGCATACATATCGGGCATATCAAATACTTGCTGGGCATCAATAATGCGTTGTCCCATGCCATTGGTTGAACCAATAAACATCTCGGCCACAATAATGACGACTAGGGTTAGCGAAATTGCCGTTCGCAGACCAATAAAGGTTTGTGGCAGGGTTTCAAAAAAAATCACATCAATGAAAATTCGCCAGCGAGGCGTGCCCATGACTCGAGCCGCCATGATGCGGGTTTTACGAGTATTCATCACCCCGTAGGCGACATTGAAAAAGATGACAAGTCCTCCCGCAAAAGCCGCTACGGCCACTTTGGAAAAGTCACCAATCCCAAAGACCACGAGAAATAGAGGAAACATGGCTGTAGCTGGTGTGGAGCGAAAGAAATCGATCAGAAATTCGAAAGATCGATACAAGCGTTCATTCGCGCCTAGCAAAATACCTATGGGAATACCTAATATCGCAGCAATCACAAAAGCATAGAGGCTGCGATACAAAGTCAGCCAAAAATCGCGAATCAAATCTCCCTCAATAAGTCCCTCCCAAAGAGCAATAAAGGTATCAATAGGAGAGGGTAACAAAACCTTATCAATTAATCCTAAAACCGTAACGATCCACCAAACGAAAATGAGGAGAAGGGTTCCCGTGTTGGCGATTAAAAACGCAAGAATTTTATCGGTAAACTGGGGTGTGCCTTGGGAGGAGGAGTACGGCATCCTTAACTTGCCTCCCGGCGAAATACATCCAAGCTATGAGCCTTCACTCGCACGAACTCCGGATCGGATAGGGTCTCTAGTGTGCGAGGGCGACTCCCCTTAAAGACAACCTGCTCAGCAATGCGGGTCGGGCGTTTGGTGAGTAACAAAAGGTGATCGGCCAGATAAACGGCTTCTTCCAAGTCATGCGAAATCATGACAATGGTGACTCCCGTGGCGACAAACACCTCTTGCAGCTTGTCGCGAATGGCCAGGGTGGCTTCGTAGTCTAAAGCGGAGAAGGGTTCATCTAAGAAGAGGATATTGGGTCGGGTCGCCAGTGCTCGCATGATCGAGACCATTTGCTGTTGTCCGCCGGATAACTCGTAGGGATAGCGCTCCAGGTCAAACCCGACATTAAATTGCTGAATCAGTTCTTCTACCCTTAAGCGACGTTGGATCCGTGACAACCCAGCACTTAACAGAGGATATTCGATATTTTTAATGGCTTTGAGCCAGGGGAAAAGAGCATCACGGTAATTTTGAAATACATAGCCAATTTTGACCTGCGATCGCGGTTTGCCGCCAAAACGCAATTGCCCTGAATCGAGTGGAACCAAACCGGCAATCATATTCAGCAAAGTTGATTTGCCGCATCCATTAGGGCCGAAAATACAGGTGATTTTGCCACTGGCAATTTGTAAATCAAAGTTTTCATACAAAACTTTTCCACCGAGATATTTTGTCAACCCCGTGACAGTAATATCCAAGCCAGAAAGACCAGTCTGCAAACCATTTTGATGGTTTAAATAATCAACTCCCATCACTTACTTATTGGGCTACCTCTTGGGAAACAGTGGAAAATAACCTACCTTGGTCCTAAATACATGAAAACTAACGAGAAAACTAGATCTAGCGAGTTCACTAGCAGCTTTTCCAAGTTCTTGGAATTCTGTTTAAATTGACTTCCAGCAAGAACCTTGGCTCTTGGCCTTTCTTCAAAAAGCTAGAAAGTATTACGATAACTTGATTCGTATCGTAAGCAAATGAATGCTATCGCTAATTGCAATTGTAAACCGTAGAATACATTACACTTCATTTGCTCAAACCGTTAAATGAAAGGCCGATTATCAGGAATCTGCAAGTCAAAGAGGGCTGCCGATTCTGTCATATCAAATCCGAATGGCTAACCCCCGTTATAGAAACAGGTGATGCCTGTGGTGACGCGACATGTCGCATATCTCAATTAGGGGGGGAGTAAACCGGATTTAATATAAGTAACCGCTATAGATTTTGGTCATAACTATTAAAAACCGCCTCCTCTCATGAGAGAAGGCGGTCGGCAAGTTATCAAAAAGATAGAGGTCGTAGAACCTCAGGTGAAAGTCGCGCGAAACTAGACGCTCTTAGTCCAACGAATAGAGAAGGACAACGGCATCCAGTCATCGCGATCGCTGAAATGAATCTCAACGGGATAAACTTCAGTAGCCTCAGGAGCAGGCACTGATAGATTCAATGTTCCTGGACGATTCTGAGTTACGGTCTGCCCTAGCTTAGGTAAACTCAGCTGTCCAGCCTGAGGCAACTCTACCGAAACACTAATTTGATTCGGCGTTCCCTCATGGTACTCAGCTGTCAACTTGATGGTGCCTTCGGTCGTTAACCACTCACGCTTTGCAACCCGTAAATCAGATGTCAACGTAATCGTCAAGGTATCCAGGATATCCTTGGCCGCTAACATTGCTAGAGTTACCTGTTGCTGAGGGTTTGCACCTTCGTAGCCTTCTGGGAAGGCTGACTTTAAGGCCTCCATCTCTTGCTTGTTGGATGAATCTCGTACGCTGGCATTCGCAAGCACTAAGCCTGCGATCTGATCCATTGCTTGAGGCTGATCAGGGAACAATGTTTCAACCGCTTTGATTAACTGGATGCCTGGTTGCAGCGATTCTGCAACGAGATCCTGACAGCGGTTGAGTAAACCAGACAAGATGTCTTCAGGTAAAGCTGTTGGTAATTGCAGCGATCGTAGCTGCGATAACCAAGGTGCGGGCGCTTCAGCAGAAATATCAATAGGATATTCCTGCAAACCAGATGCCTCCCAAGGGAACAAAGGGGGGTTTTGAGAAATCTCAGTCTGGAGACGACGTTTTAGTACAGTTTGTAAGTGATTTTGCACGGCGGGCATCTCTCCCAAATCGGATAAAGGGGGCATTTTCATCGACAAATCACTGCTGAAGGCTGACGACGATTCTTGCACCGGAGGGATGGGGGAAACTTCTTGGTTAGAAGAAGATGATGTCCCTAAGGGCTCGGACATTGAGCTTGCTTGCGATATAGTCTCATCTAAATTGTCAACCTTCCCTGATGGTGAAGAGACTGTCCGGCTAAAGTATTCAAGGAGCTCAAGTAGAAAGCTCTGAATAGAATCTGAGTCTCTTTTCATCGTTGCTTTGCTCCCTTCCGGACAATTCAGGCTAAAGATTGCGAATTTCCCATGCTTGCTCCAGTAGCTTAGACCATTGCTTTTGCAATTGAGTCGGTGTTAGCCCCAGAGCTTTAGCAATTTCAGTATCCCCTACACCTTGCTGTTTTAGGTGTAAGAGCTTTTCTTGTCTTTGATTGATCGACTCATGCAAGGTTTCCCACTGTTGGGGAGTAAGTCCCAAGTTACGGTCTAAATCAGCCTCCAGCCACTCATGAACGAGTTCCCAGTGATGTGAAAGCGCAAACCGGATCAGGTGATATTTGAACCGTTGTTGCAAATAGTCTCGCTGGCGTGGTGTGAGATTGAGCATGGCTTCAATCTCGGCTGTCGGCAAATCAAGCAACCGAAGCGTAAAGTAATCCGCACAGTCTTCCTGATTTCGCTCTTTCAGGTAACTGAGCAGGGTTTCGATAACGCGATTGCGGAGAACTTCCTCGGGTAAATCTTCTTGCTGAGCCACCAACTCTTCGCGCAAACGATGATGTGGCAGGAAGTCTCGATCCTCTGAATCGGAACCGCCACCCTCGGTTGCTTGCTCAATGTCTACCGTCGCTTCCGGCGGTTGTTGCTTCGCAAATGTTTGGGCTCGCAAAATAATGAGTTGCTGGCTTCGCCGCCCAGGCAACGGTATGCGCCGTTTGCCATAGCGCTCGGTGAAGGCCATGTACTCAGAAAGTTCCAACAGTGTCCGAGGTTGAAAATCGGTCGCTGTCTCATTTTCTCTGCGAAAGGCATTCAGCGATTCGAGATAAAAGCTCTGCAAAAAGTCATCAATTAAATTGAGCCGAGCTTGATAACTGGCCTGTGCCTGAGGAGGCGCAATGTAGCGATACACGATCGCGCTCAAGGTGCTGTGTAATTCCACACGACCTTGACGTGAACCTAAGCGATAATACTTAGAGCACTGTCCTAAACGATGATTGCCCAGGGTAACCGCCCAGGTCTCAACATCACCTGTCGCTTGAATACGTTGACTTTGGTCGCAAATCCTTTGGACCTCAGCACTCAAGCGTCCGGCGGTATCTCGACATCCTCGCTCAGAAGCGCGCGTCGTTCGCCTCAATTCTTTGTATAGTCTGTCAAAAAGTGCTTCCACGCTTTGGAAGAACTACCCCGATGCTTGTGATCTATCAAACATTAACACAGGAAGTTTTGAGTGACTCACCCTGGCTCTAACAACAACGGGTTTACAGATGAAATCTTAAAGGATACTTCACTGAAATTTTGTTAGAGGACTTCTGCTACTCGCGCTCCACGTGACTGAATAGATGCTTGAAATCTCGGTGATGTTGATGCGGATGCACATATCATCAACAGATTTTCGTGGAAACCCTGATTTACCTGTGTTGCAACTGCTCTTATCAAGCTCAGTCATCACATACTAAAAGGAAAACTGATCTTTGTCTTGGTTGATAATACAGGGCTATTGGGGCCAAACCGGTAGATGCCGAGTGGGGATTTATACGGGGATAGGCTCAATAACGTTGAAGTACTGCATGATTTCCCGGTTTAACCCGTGTCATCTCCCCTGTGGAAGAGCCTGAATTGAAAAATCACTAGGTGACGCATTGAGAAGGCTCCTGTGTAAGTCCCAATAGCCTTTCAGAAGTTTATACCTCTCCCAATCCAAAGCTAATATGAATAGTCACTACTAACTGTAGGCACGCATACGATCGGAAATTGCCAAGGAACCGTTCATCGGGTAAAGGGGAATAGGGGTATGGATGATCTGGAACAACAAATTCAAACGTTGATCAACGAGGCTCCGGATGACGGCACCACAGGACAGGTTGTTGAGGCGATCGCGCCCGCACTGAAAACAACTGCCAATCGCCTCAAGCACAAGACCTACTACATATTGCAGTCCTTGAACCAGGTTTGGGTGATGATGGCCCTTAGTAGCCGCCAGCAACCCAATGTCCGCAAGAATGTGGTCTACGCGTATCCAACGCTGAAAGACTCTGCTTCGGGACCAAAGTCGGTCAAAGATCCGCAAATTATGGCAATTCCTACACCTGTAACCCATATTCTCTTTCAAATGCTGGCAATCAAGAGCCTCGATAGCATTATCTTTTTTGATACACCGGGTAATTTGTCGCAGGGAACGGAAATTCGCCGCCAGGATTTTCAGTTATTGGTCCAATCTCAGCTCAAAGCATCACAGGGTTATACCGATCCCCACGCCAATATCGGCTAGCAAGTGCCGACGTACATCGGCAATACTGGTCGGTTCATGCCGATTAAGGAATAGGGTAAGCACGAGGAGCCGGAGAAGCAGGGGGCAAGGCTGATTTAACCCTACACTTCGCGGGCTCAACGTGCTATCGTCTAACTCCACGGGCGATTAGCACAGTGGTAGCGCGCTTCCTTCACACGGAAGAGGTCACTGGTTCGAACCCAGTATCGCCCATTCACTGCATCAATCTAGGCGATTTCTCGCAATGAATACGCCACCTTAGGCTGGTGTCGAGGCACAAGACCCAGCGCTCCGATCGCTCATTTCTTATTCAGCGATCGCCCTAGATCGACAATAAGATGCCTGAGCGATCGCTCAGATGACGATCCATTTCTTGGGCGAAGGCTGTAAGCGAAGGCACGAGCGGCTGTGCCTGTAACAGGCGTTGGCAAGCAAATGTCTTGAGGTGCTGTTGATGACGGTGATATAGCTGCTGGGTGTCAAACCCAACGTGGGAGCGGAAATGAGGTTTAAGGCGACCCCAACCGATGAACGCAACGAAACGTGATGTTGTTGTCAGAGAACTGCCATCGGACAGCCTGCTGTAATAATCGATTGCGGCAGGCCAATCATACTGGTAGATCAAAGCATAGCCTCTAATCTGCGGGACGCTGTAGACATAGGCTGTCATCCCAGCGAACTTAGAGCATTGCAAATCGCCCAAATACTGTCCTCCTAAACGACGGAGTTCGGTCGCTATCTTTAGGACTTTGGGTGTTTCGCTGGTGGGAATGGCCGGTGTACCAGTCGTGTAATAGCGCCCCTGACGCCCCTGGTATAATTCGCGCTCTAGCGACTGTAAGTCTGCCGATATGGGTGTGGCCGTTGCTGCTGTGGGCATTGATGATGGTTGCCCCAGCGATGGCTGTCGCAGAAAGGACTTGACTTCTCGCAGCATCCCTTCGGCCTGAAGTTGTTTGCCGCCACTGTTTAAAAAGAGTGACTGCTGCTGATGACGCAGTTTTATCAGCGGGGTATAGACCACGCGGCGATGTTTGCCGCCGACTACCGAACGCGTCACTTTAAACTCAAGAATGTCTTGCCACCCAAAGGCTACCTCTCGCTGACCCCAGCGATCCTGCCGAGTGAATAGAAATGTTTTCGATGGCTGGGCGATCGCGGATTGCCGCTCGAGCGAATACGTGACGGGTCCCATCTGCCGAGCCGTGATGATGATAGCCCCGATGATAAAAACGGTCAGGTAAAGTGCCATCAGCGCGGTGACCCAGATGCCTGACTCCCAGGTTTGCAGGTTCCACTGCGACTGTTGGGAACGTAAAAATGTATTGAGCTGCGATGCGATCGCAGCCATTTCCTCCGGATCCCCTCGACGACCAGCCCGCATCATGGGGGGCTCGACGAAGGTAGCGTCTCCCTCTTGGGTGGTTACCGTCACGGAATGCAGCTCATAGCGATAGTCCTCACCGGCCTTAACTTCCCGTTTTGCCTGCGCCTGGCTCACGCCCTGAAAGCGCTCGTAGTGAAGGGTGATTAATCCCAAGTAGGCTTTTTTCGTACGGGAACAGGTCGCTGGCTGATCCTGGTTGGGGCGATCGCACTGATAGATAGTGCGTTCAACGGCACGCATCAGTTGCAGGTCGGTCATCGCAAAGATGAACAGGACAACCCCGACGAGCAGGGTTTGCCATGGGGGCCATTGCTCGACCCAAATGAGGCGGTTGATCGATGGACGGCTAAGTTTCATGGGGTTAGCGTACCCACGAATTTAGGGACCGGGTGCTTCGGGTGGCATATCCCAGGGACCGGGTGCTTGAGGTATCTTCCTTGCAAGGCAAAATATCTTTCTTAAAAGCACCCGGTCCCTAACCGCCAGCACCCGGCACCTCAAGGCAGCTTCGCCAAATTCTCCCGGCAGCGCACCGTCCAGGGATGCTCCGCCCCCAGCTTGGGTTCAAGGATAGCGAGGGCCTGCTGGTAAAGGGAGCGGGCTTCTTCCGTGCGGCCTTGAGCGGCGTAAAGAATGCCCAAGTTCTCAGTCACGCGACCTACATTGGGGTGATTTTCATCGAGGAATTGACGAAACAGTTGTAGGGCCTCACTCAAATAAGGCTCTGCTTCGTCATAACGCTCTTACGGAATCGCTCTGTTTTTGTGGAAATCTTTATCTCTCAATCCCAGACTCTATATGGAATTGAACACTTGGAGGGGCTGCCTCCGGTGGCATGTTCGATGAACGTTCGTGCCAGGTCTTCCTAAGCCCAAAATGCTACCCTCTAGTCAGCTTGAGCGGCTGACGATGTACCCACGGCAACCCCCGTCGCCTAAAGATACGCTGCCCACAATGTACGATCTTCCCAGCGAGTACCCTGAGGAGCCTGGGTTGGCGGATGAGTTTCACGATTTTCAGCCGCAGTTGTTGAGGGAAACCTGTCAGCCCCCAACCTATCCTGCTGATCAGGTCTTTATCGGCGCTGACCTGAACATCTATTACGACGTGCATCATCAGGGGTAGCACAAGCGCCCGGACTGGTTTCTGGTTTTGGGCGTGGAACGTGCCCGCCAACAGACCGATTTGCGATGGAGCTACGTCATCTAGCAAGAGGGGATTGATCCGTTTTGGGTGGTTGAACTGCTGTCGCCGGGAACTGAGTATGAGGATTTAGGCAATACCCTGCGCGAAGTCAACCAGCCGCCGACCAAATGGCAGGTGTATGAACAAATTCTCCGCGTTCCCTACTACGCCATCTTTGACCGCTACGAAAATTACTTTCGCCTGTTTCAGATGGTGGGCACTCGCTATCAACCCGTGACGCTGACAGACCAACGCTACTGGTTTGAAGAGTTGGCACTGCGTCTGGCGGTTTGGCAGGGGGCATACCAGGACGCAAATGGATTGTGGCTGCGCTGGCAAGATGCTGACGGGAATTGGATTCCAACTGCAGCAGAGCGTGCGGAGCAAGCTCAACAACAAGCGGCGCAGGCCCAGCAACAAGCCGAGCAAGAACGTCACGCGCCGATCGCTTATCAGCGCGACTGCGGGAATTCAGGGAGCGACCCAGATGCCGGTTGATTATGTCGGCAGATTTAAACAAAATGGAGCTCTTTTAGACTGGGTTTATCAGTGTGGGTATTTTTTCCTGGCAACCGCCTAAGGCGACTAGGACTAAGGTGGAAGATCGGCAGTTAATTAGAGGGTAGTCGCGTCATTAGACCAGGGGAGCAGACCGGGCGCAAGCCATCATCGCTTTGAACCGGGGAAGACGATCGCCCCCAAATGCAACTTCTCTATACTTGCCATTGGTCGGCAGCACTTTGAGATAGATCTACCTCCTGGAGGAAACCGAGTAAATTGAGACACCGATGATAGAATCTTGTCTCATAGGTCTAACTCCTACCGGTCTGTTTCCTATTTAAGGAGATTTATCAAGGACATAGGAGCTTTTCTGCCCTTGACGTGGACACTTTGCCGAAAGGCTGAGCGTCCATACCAGGAGCTTTGCAGGTAAGCATAATAATGGTAGTGAGGATGCAATCTTGGAGGTTGTGGATGAAGGTTATGCAACGTTTACGTCAGAGTGCTCTTGGCCTCTTGGCGATCGCGGGTTTGGCCGCCGTCGGTAATGCGGCGATCGCTCAAACAACCGATGGCTTTACTATCTTTGGCGGTGTCGATTCTGAATATCGCTTAAGCTACTACATCGACAACAATGAGCGACGTAGCCCTGATGCTCGCTATTATCTTCGGGTCGCGGGTCGCAAGCTAATTTCTCGGGATGTCCTGGAAATCCAAATTAGCTACCCTGAGAAGTTTGAAGAGAATGGCGGACACTTCACGAACGCTAATATCGAGTTGCGTGATGGCACAGGGCGAGGTGGAGAAGCCATTCCAGTTGATGAAATCGTCATCAACCCCGACGAGAATCTCATTGAGATTTACCCTGAAGAGCCTATTCCCGCCAATAGCAGCTTTGTCATTGCGGTCTTCGATGTCCGCAATCCTAACCGCTACGGCAACCACTATTTCGTCCTCGATGTCCTGTATCAGGGGGGCTTACTCCGTGAGTTTGCCGGAATTTGGCCAATTGAGGCATCCGCTGAACTTGATGGTGACAATTAACTGAGTAATCGGGTTGTGGAGTGGTAGGTTTTGAATTCTTAGTTCAATTCAAAACTTATCACTCCCTTCGCTGCTCTTAATTATCAGCCCAATCAAACCGTTGTCATGGTCACCGCTATCTTCAGGGCCACTGCCCTCTATTTTGGGCACCTTTTTTCCTCCTAGGACGGTGGATTTAATGCTATGATTTTAGACTGTGCTTGATTTAACTGGATAAGGACTGGCTCGGAAGTAGAGGTAAAGCATGACAAAGCGTACGCTAGGCGGCACCGTCCGTAAGAGGAAAAGAACGTCAGGGTTCCGGGCGCGTATGCGCACTGCGACTGGGAGACGGGTTATTCAAACACGACGGCGGCGAGGTCGGGCTCGTTTAGCGGTGTAGAGGTTGACTGGTGCAGCACTCTCTTATCAAGGTTTAACCTGAGACGTTAGCTTCATAAGGATGTGGCTAAGTGGCACTGCCAAAGCGTTATCGCTTAACCCACACCCGCGAATTTTCGAAGGTTTATCGAGCTGGAAAGCAGGCTAAGACAAGACACCTCACCGTCAAGGTTTTAGAACTATCGGGACAGATCCCAGCAAGCTGCTCTCGCTTTGGCATAACAGTTAGCCAGAAAGTTAGCAAGCGCTCGGTCGTTCGCAATCGCCTTAAACGTCAGGTGAGGGCTGCTCTTCAGAATCTGTTTTCACGCTTAAGACCGGGCTTGTGGGTCGTTATTGTTCTTCGATCAGCTGCTATTGAGTGCGACTATTGGCAATTTTTGCGAGAATTAGAGCAGCTATTTGCAGAGCTTGAGGTGTTTGATGGGCATTAAAGAGGATGTTTACTATGAGGGGGGGCCGCATATTGGCGATCTCATTCTCAATCTTGTTCTAGCTTTTACGATTGTATGCATCCCTTTAACCATTGGTGCGATCGTACGAGCATTCTGGTTGCGTTATCGCATTACTAATCGTCGTATATCGGTTACAGGGGGATGGATGGGTCGAACTCGCTCCGACATCATCTACTCCGAGATCCGCGATGTGGTTACTGTCCCACGGGGGCTTGGAGCCTGGGGTGATATGGTGGTGACCTTGAAAGACGGCAGCAAGCTTGAGTTCCGAGCCCTACCGAATTTTAGAGACGTTGCTAATTACATTAAGGAAAAGCTATCGTCCCAAGCGGCAACAGTGGGAGCTACAGCGAGTCGTTAAGGGCTGTGCCTTCGGGTGTCAGACATTGCGTCGTTTAGATAAGCGCCTCCGACTGATGTGTCAGGCGCTTATTTACTTTCAGAGATAGGCCACAGGGCGCTACGCTTTTAGATAGAGTAAACTCAAAGCTTGGACAAACAGCAGGCCCATTAAGGTGGAGTGCGCATGGACTTTGGTATCGGATTTCTGTCAAACAACATAATGTTGCCAATCCTGGATTTCTTTTACGGGGTTGTGCCTAGTTACGGGCTGGCGATTGTAGCCCTTACTCTGGTAATTCGGTTTGCGCTCTATCCCCTTAATGCAGGCTCGATTCGCAATATGCGACGGATGAAGGTGGCTCAGCCTG
>JBCBTQ010000097.1:0-19894 GCA_039818605.1 Cyanobacteria bacterium J06639_14
AACCGATTTGTGGAGTTGGTCCCTTGGAGTGTGATGGCCTTGGCCTATTTCCTCCAAACGACCTTTGGTGAATTGACCGGTATTAGCTTCATTGATGCCACTTCGGTGGCCATCTGTCATCCTAACCGGGCCCAGCAGAACAAGGTCTTCAAAAACCAAGCTGAGTGGGGCAAAAGCTCAGTGAAATGGTACTTTGGCTTCAAATTACACTTGATTATCAATGACCAGGGTGAACTCTTAGCCGCCACCTTAACCCCTGGCAATACCGATGACCGCAAACCCGTACCAGAGATGGCTCAACATCTGACCGGCAAGCTCTTTGGGGACAAAGGATATGTCTCGCAGGCGTTGTTTGAAAAACTCTATGAACAAGGTCTCGAATTGATTGCTAAGCGCCGCAAAAATATGACCAATCAGCTCATGAGCCTGATGGATAAAATCCTCTTGCGCAAGCGAGCCATTATTGAATCGGTGAACGACCAGCTCAAAAACATTTGTCAGATTGAGCATTCCAGGCATCGCAGTGGGATGAATTTTCTAGCCAATCTCTTAGGCGGCTTAATCGCTTACTCTTACTATCCCACCAAACCATCTCTAGATTTGACTCCTAAGGAACTTGAAGCCCTCCCTCCAGCTATTTTCTAGCGTCGAACTCACGTCCTTTGAGCAAGTTGTTGATCAAGCCATGGCGTCACCTCAGCAGGATGGATCAACCACGTCCGCTGATAGGTTTGAGTCAACGGTTCGATCAGCGGTGAAAGCTGCTTAATATCCACCGGTTGGTTGTCTACTCGAATTTTGATGCCCCGCTGATAGAGGGTATAGCCACGACTTTCACTCTGGCTCAAACCGCAATAAATTTCGGGATACTCATAGCCGTGCGCCGCAATCTGCCAGCGAGTTTTTGCCAAGAGATCAGCGCGATCGCTTTCGGAAAAGGCTGAAACATCGCGCCCTTTGAACAAATTGCGATGGATAAAACGCCGACAGAGATCCGCTAGCAGATCATCATGATGCTGTTGCCAGCGTTGTAGATGATAGGTAAACACAATATCATCGGCGGCTAAATAGTGGTCCAGGGTCAGCGGTTGCTCAGGATGGCACAACCAAGCTTGCATCGTCTCATCCGCTTCCAGGGTCTGCGCCCCAAAACACTCCCGCGCGCGTCGAAACGCCTGTTGCAAAATCCAGGTAGCCGCGAGATTTTTAGGATGGTTATAGACCTGGGCATACATGAAGTACCGCACCAGAAGGTAGTGCTCAACGGCGGTCTGGCCCTTGCGGGAGACCACCAAATTCCCCTGGGCATCAATATCGAGCGATCGCACAATCCGATCCAAATCCAGCGAGCCATAGGATGCGCCCGTGAAATAGCTGTCCCGCATCAGATAGTCAAGGCGATCGCAATCCAACTGACTGGAAACCAGTTGCCAAACTAAAGGAACTGGATGCTGGTGAACATAGACTGACACCAGCGCATCCGTGAGATGGCGATCATATTGAGCAATCAAACTTTGAATCGAGGGCGCTTCGCGGATAATGCGCTGCGTCCAGTGCTCATGATGTGTTTTGAAGATTTCCTCGGCGGTATGGCTAAAAGGACCATGACCGACATCGTGGAGAAGGGCCGCACAGAGGACCGTAGCGCGATGAGGTTGTAGATGGGGGTAGCTCTCTAGCAACAAATCGAAGGCTTTCCGAGTCAACTCCATAACACCCAAAGCATGGGTGAAGCGAGAACTTTCGGCCCCATGAAACGTGAGACTAGCAGCCCCCAATTGACGAATGCGTCGTAAACGCTGAAAAGCAGGCGTATCAATGATGGCAATAAGCAGGGCTTCGACAGGATCATGACGATCCAGCGCGATCGCCCCATGCAGTGGGTCGTGATAAGTCCGGCTTCTTTTACGGGACACTCGCGACCACCCTCGATTGGTTCAACACATCGAGCGCAGCCAAATATTGAGCATCTTGTTCAGTTCCTAATTGATCACGAGTAATCGTTTGATTCAAAGGCACAGTGTAGTCTGGGCGAATCCCCGAATGATTGATGTCATGGTGGTCAGGGGTTTCGTACTTAGCAACTGTCACGACTAAACCAGAACCATCCGAAAGATCAAAGAGTGATTGAATCAGACCTTTCCCGAAGGTGACATTACCGACAAGCTGAGCCCGATGGTTATCTTGCAAAGCACCGGCCAAAATTTCACTCGCACTAGCCGTGCCCTCATTCACCAGGATGACCAAAGGATCTTGAGTGAGCGCGGCTCCCGTCGCCTCGAAGCTGTCTAAAATGCCGCGTCGATCAACCGTATAAACAATCGTGCCACTGTTGAGCCAAAGACGAGCGATGTCGATCCCACCCGAAAGGAGTCCGCCTGGATTATTTCGCAAATCAAGAATGTAAGCATTAGCGCCCTGCGCTTCAAACCCTTGAATTTGAGCCGCGATTTCTTCCGCCGCATTCGCGTTGAACTGACTCAAGCGAATGTAGCCGACCGTCAAATCATCGACCTGACTCAGGCGGGTGGAAACCGGATTCAGCGTCACCAATGCCCGCTTCAATGTAATATCCCGATTGGGTCGCCCCGTGCGGGCTACGGTCAGAGTGACGAGAGTTCCCACGGGACCGCGCATATGGTTAGCAGCTTCATCGAGCGTCAAATCTTGCGTCGGCAAGCCATCAATGGCAAGGATGCGATCGCGGGGCTGGAGGTCCGCATCGGCAGCCGGGGATCCTTCAATGGGGGCAATAATCTGCAGTACAGGCTCAGCTTCATCCTTAGCGATCTGCAACCCTACCCCAGACAATTCGCCCGACGTATTGGTTTGGAGACTGCGATATTGTTCAGGCGGTAAAAGGCGTGTGTAAGGATCATCCAGGCTTGCCAACATATCCCGAATGGTCTGATAAGTTACCTCGCGGTTGGCGAGATCTTGCTTGAGCAATCGTTGCCGCACAAACCACCAATTCTGATGGTTGAACGTTTCATCCAAGTAGGCTCGATTAACAATGCGCCAAACTTCTGACACCAATTGATGTTCAGCCGTGAGAGCCAAAGCCGGTGCTGGCAGAGAACTCATCCCCACCCACAACACTAAAACAATCAGAGCCAATATCCGTAGAATCCTTCGTCCCATTGCTTCTCAATCCCATCGCTTTCATCGTAGCGGGACTCCGCAGCTTGATACCTGAGATTCTCAGACTGCCTAAGGAGCTGTCAATAGAATGCCTTAAGCGATTTCAATCGATAAGAGTAGCCGAAGGGCCCGTCATTTACAGGCGTAATCGCTGAAATGCAAGGAGAATAACCATCACGTCCTAATTTAATGAATTTTTGTAACGGATTTTCATTTCCCCAGGGCTGATGATAAAGTCGGCAAAACGTTTGTTCCTGAACTGTTTCTGAAACTTGTTCGCTGAAAGAAGGTGACTTCTATAGGTCAAAGGCTCTGATGGGAGTTTTACCTATGTTACATTTCTAGATAATGCACTGCATAGATACATAAGCCACCCGCATCCATGTTTACTAAGCAAGTTACGAACTCTAAAGCATATCAGTGGTTTGATGAGCGACTGGAAGTTCAGGCATTGGCCGATGATATTTCCAGTAAGTACGTTCCTCCCCACGTCAACATTTTTTACTGCCTCGGCGGGATTACCTTAACCTGCTTCGTGATCCAATTCGCGACTGGCTTCGCGATGACTTTCTACTACAAGCCCACCGTAACCGAAGCGTTCTCGTCGGTTCAGTATTTGATGACTGACGTTAACTTCGGTTGGCTCATCCGCTCCATTCACCGCTGGTCGGCCAGCATGATGGTACTGATGATGATCCTCCACGTTTTTCGTGTGTACCTCACAGGTGGTTTCAAGAAGCCTCGTGAACTCACCTGGATCACAGGTGTTGTGCTCGCCGTGATTACAGTTACCTTTGGCGTAACTGGCTACTCTTTGCCTTGGGACCAAGTTGGTTACTGGGCTGTCAAGATTGTGTCTGGTGTTCCAGGTGCGATTCCGGTTGTAGGCTCGACTGTTGTTGAGCTGATGCGTGGCGGCGAAGCCGTTGGGCAAGCAACATTAACTCGTTTCTATAGCCTGCACACCTTTGTTCTACCGTGGGCGATCGCAGTCTTTATGCTGCTGCACTTCTTGATGATCCGGAAGCAAGGCATTTCCGGTCCTCTCTAGGGTCGCGATTGTCTGAGTTTGTTTAAGTCCCCCGGTAGCAACTGGGGTATTCGCTTAAAATAGAAGTCCTCAAACCTGAATCGACAAGCTATGGCAACTATCAAGAAACCGGATCTAAGCGATCCAAAGTTGAGAGAGAAGCTGAAGCAAGGCATGGGCCATAACTACTATGGTGAGCCTGCTTGGCCGAATGACCTTTTGTATATTTTCCCGGTTGTAATCTTGGGCAGCATCGCTTGTTGTGTTGCTCTGGCAGTCCTCGATCCAGCCATGATTGGTGAACCGGCTGATCCGTTTGCAACCCCCCTCGAGATTCTACCTGAGTGGTATCTGTACCCCACTTTCCAGATTCTGCGCGTTGTGCCCAACAAGTTATTAGGAATTGGAGCAATGGCCTCTATTCCTTTGGGTTTGATGCTGGTTCCATTCTTGGAAAGCGTTAATAAGTTTCAGAACCCTTTCCGTCGACCTTTAGCTACCACTGTTTTCTTATTTGGAACAGCGGTAACCCTATGGTTAGGAATTGGGGCAACTTTCCCAATTGATACATCACTCACTCTGGGCTTGTTTTAAGTTAAGTCCTTTGTTTTCTTTACGAAAGCCGCTTGTGATTAAGAAATCACAAGCGGCTTTCTTTACGGATATATTGCTGTGGTACATGTATCAGAGGTGAAGTTTCCGAGGTAAGTGTCTACCAGCTTTCGATGTTGTATATGGACGTGCAAATGAACCGGTTACGCTACGAACATTTGGTCATTGATAGTCAGTTGGAGGCACTTTTCAAGGTTCATGATTGGTTGAAAAGTATTTGTGGTTCTCTGGAACCGGATGCAGCCTGGGTTAAGCAATGTTTTGCACGGCTGAATATTGCGGTTTCGGAAGGCGTTTCAAACGCTATGCGGCATGCCCATGCCAAACTTCCCCCAGAAACTCCCATCGCGATCGATATTTCCCTGGAGGGCGATCGCATTGAGATCTTTATTTGGGATCAGGGCGGACCGTTTGACCCCACGAGGTTGCGCGAACCTGAACCCGGTAGCCTTTTGCAGGGCGGCGGGTATGGTTGGGTCCTGTTACGCCGAGTCGTGGATCGGGTGGCCTACCATCGCCAAGATAATAAAAACTGTTTGGCAATCACCCAATACCGCCCTGTGTAAAACTTCGCCAGCCCCAGTCAAAGGCATCAGCTGCAATCATGGCGTATTTATGGGTGATGTGAAAGTGTTTTGAAAAGTTGGACGGGTAGCCAGTGACAGAGTAGCTTAATGAGTATGTCGGGCACTCTATCAGGGTTATAACTAAAACGCTTGAGATCACAAGGTTGCCGTGTCAGCGAATAAAACACATCTCGGATTTGTTTTTTTGGAGGTATTCTCCTGGGAAGGGGGAATCCAGTCTTACATCAAAGACGTTCTCACCGCCTATCTTGGTCAGCCTGCTGCGCCTCCGGCAGATATATTCGTTCTCAGGGATGGTCGCAATTCTGAGAATCCGTTCGCGGGCGATAAGCTGACATTCCATAACTTAGCAAGCTCCAATGCCATGGTAGGGCGATTGAGGCTAACCGCAGGACTCACAAAAAATTTGGTGGCTCAACGATATCACCATGTGATTTGCGGTCACATTCTCCTGGCTCAATTAGTCGGGCCACTTTGCCGCTCTTTGGGAGTTCCCTACACGGTGATGGTCTATGGCAAAGAGGTCTGGTCACCCGTTCCCCCGCGCCAACGTCGAGCTTTACAACAAGCCACAGGGATCTGGGCCAACAGCCGCCACAGTCGTGATGTAGCCTGTGCGGCCAACGATCTCGATCCGACTCGATTTCACATGCTGCCCTGTATTGTCAATGGCGATGTTTTTACCCCAGGTGAAAAGTCAACCCGCCTCATCGAACAATATGGTTTGCACGATAGCCGTATTTTGATGACGGTGGCTCGGTTGTGGCCAGGTGATATTTACAAAGGGGTCGATGTCACAATTCGGGCTCTGCCTGAGATCCTGCAGGTCTTTCCAGATGTGAAATACCTGGTGATTGGTCGCGGTGATGATCAGCCCCGGCTAGCACAATTAGCACAAGATATGGGCGTGGGCGATCGCGTTGTCTTTGCGGGCTTTGTTCCAGACGAGGATTTGGTGGACCATTATCGCTTAGCTGATGCCTATGTCATGCCTTCTAAAGAAGGATTCGGCATTGTTTACCTGGAAGCGATGGCCTGTGGTGTTCCCGTTTTGTCTGGCGACAATGATGGTTCAGCCGATCCCCTTCAGGATGGTCGCGTAGGTTGGCGGGTCCCGCACCGCGATCCCCAAGCCGTGGCGCAAGCCTGCATTGAAATTCTCAAAGGCGAAGATATGCGGTGCCAAGGTGCCTGGTTGCGGGAGCAAACTTTGGCCCACTTTAGTCCGGCTAGTTTACAAAAAGAAGTTGGGAGATTGTTGTCAACTTTCTAACCCACAGCACGGCACTGTTCACCTCCCAGCTCGTTGTGTGTCATGGAAATCAACTAGAATTGGCGGCTCTTTGAGCTCATTCGGCGGATCGTGCCTGTCGCCCGCAAGTCAACGGCAGGCTAAACAATGCAAGTCCTGGCCGGACTGAAGACCGGTGAGCCTGCGTCCTGCAAAGACTTTGCGCCGCCCGCCTGTAATTGCATGCGCGCGCGGGCAGGTAACTCCTCACTAAATTTCGTGTCTAACTAATTCAGGGTTCAGTCCCCTCACCTGTAACGCGCTCTATGCTAATAATGATTGTGTTTGGCTTGTAAACTGCCATTCCCAGCGTGTTGAGTACTCTGCCTTAATCAAAGCGACATTACCTCTGATGGCTACCAGCGATCTGCCTCATTCCACTACAGCACCTGCCTCTGCGACACCCCCACCTCGGCTTAATCTCTTTACCATGTTTCGGCTGGGCCTGTTCCAGATGGGCTTGGGCATCATGTCCCTCCTTACCCTCGGGGTCTTGAACCGGATCATGATTGATGAACTGAAGGTGTTGCCCTTTATTGCCGCAGGGGCGATCGCCATGCACCAGTTTGTGAGCCCGGTACGGGTCTGGTTTGGCCAAATGTCAGACTCCCAACCACTCTTCGGGCTACATCGGACAGGGTATGTTTGGCTGGGAGCAGCCGTGTTTACCTCCGTCTCATTTTTGGCGCTTCAGGTGATCTGGCAGTTGGGCGGGAGCCTCCAAGCGACTGGTTGGAGTCCTCAAACTTATTTGTGGGCAGGCGTACTCGCTCTCATGTTCGCCCTGTATGGTTTAGCGCTGAGTTCCAGTTCAACGCCGTTTGCGGCCATGCTGGTGGACGTCACCGATGAAGATAATCGGTCCAAGCTAATTGGCATCGTCTGGTCAATGTTGATGATTGGCATTGTTATTGGGGCGATCGTCAGTTCTCGCCTATTAGAGCAGCCAGAGATTTGTGGGGCCGCGATCGCCACCTATGATCCTTCCCAGACAAACAGAATCGCTAATATTCCTGAACTCAAGGCGACCGTAACGCCCGCATTTATCTTCATGCCCATCGTTGTGTTTGGGTTAGCTATCGTGGCGACGTTGGGCGTCGAGAAAAAGTATTCACGGTTTGCTACACGCTCCACGACCGCTGGACGCGACGACAAAATCACCCTGCGTCAAGCCCTGCGAGTACTCACAGCAAATCGTCAAACCGGCTTGTTTTTTAGCTTCTTGTTAGTTCTGACCATTAGCATCTTCATGCAGGATGCGGTGCTCGAACCCTATGGCGGGGAAGTGTTTGGCATGTGTATTGCCGAGACTACGCGGTTGAACATTCCCTTTGGCGTTGGCACTCTCATCGGTATTAGTGGGACGGGCTTTTTGCTGCTACCCCGCTTAGGCAAACGGAACACAACGCGCTTGGGCTGTCTCTGTGCAGCGGCCTGCTTTGTGCTGATTGTCGTGTCAGGATTCAGTGCAAATCGTAGTCTGCTGATGGCAGGGTTGTTGTGCTTTGGTCTCGCTTCTGGCGTCATCACAGCAGGCGCTACGAGCCTCATGCTGGATTTAACGGCGGCGGAAACTGCCGGGACTTTTATTGGTGCCTGGGGGCTGTCGCAAGCCATGGCCCGGGGACTGGCGACGGTCTTGGGAGGAACCGTTTTGAATCTTGGCAAAACGATTTTTGCGGCACCTGCGATGGCTTACAGCTTGGTGTTCATTTTGCAGGCGATCGGGATGCTGAGCGCCGTTTGGCTGCTGCGTCGGGTTGATGTCCGCGAGTTTCAGACCAATGCTCAGACCGCGATCGCCAAAGTCCTCGAAGGGGAGCTTGACTAAGCCTATGCAAGCGTTTTGGGACCAGGTACTTGATTTTTCGGAAACTATCACCACGATGGTAGGCGAGACGCTCATCGATGCCTTTGGTAAACCTCAGGCTCAAGAAAAAAGCGATGGGAGTCTGGTAACTGAGTTTGATCAGTGGTCGGACGATCGGATCAGAGCCGCCATTCAAAGAACCTTCCCTGAGCATGGCATCCTCAGTGAGGAAACGATCCACGTTTTCCCAGACACTGACTGGTGCTGGATTATTGATCCCATTGATGGCACAACTAACTTTACGCACGGCATCCCGCTCTGGGCCATTTCCCTGGGGCTGCTTTATCAAGGGACGCCTGTATACGGATATGTTTACATCCCAACGTTACAACATCGCTTCCACGGCTATTGGTCTGGAACCAGCGGTTTGGATGTCCCTGAAGGTGCATTTTTGAATGGTCAACCCATTCATGTTCGGCCCGATGACCCTGACAAAAATCAGTTTTTTAGCTTATGTGCCCGCAGCACGCAAGTTCTCCACCAGCCATTCCCCTGCAAAATGCGGATGTTGGGCGTTGCCACCTATAACCTTTTGATCGTGGCCGCCGGTTATGCCATTGGAGCTGTCGAAGCCACCCCGAAAGTATGGGATATCGCCGGTGTTTGGCCCATCCTACAGGCTGCGGGGGCAACCTGGACGGCATTAGATAACCAACCACCCTTTCCCCTGATTACTGGCGAAAACTACCGCGATCGCCCCTTTCCCACACTCGTCACTAACCGGGCTGATTTGGTCGATCAATTTCAGCCACTGGCCAGCGTCATTCTGGATTAGAGCGTGATTCCCGCTCACGCGACGCCCTCGCTCGTGCTGGAAACACTAGCAGAGGGTTGGCATAGCGCCGGGCGATCGCTTTCATCATAAATTTCACCCACCAATTCTTCCAAAATATCCTCTAACGTCACGAGACCAACAGTGCCGCCATACTCATCAACCACAATCGCCATGTGTACCCGCTGGTGCAAAAGTTGTTTGAGCAAAGCAGCTGTCGGCTGTCGTTCGGGAACATAAAAGGGCGGCGTCATAGCCAGCGTCACGGGACCATCTGTTTGCTCGGCAGCTTCGAGCTTGGCCAATTCCTGTAAGGCTCGTTTGAGGTGTACGATTCCCACAATCTGATCTTTCGAATCTTCCTGTACTGGAATCCGGGAATACCCTGTTTTTAAGCACAACTGGACAAGTGCTCCCAGGGTCGCTTCATGGTCAATGGTCTGCATGTCAATCCGGGACTTAACGAGCGCCCGCGCCTGCAGATGGTCGAGCTTGAGTGCCTGATTGAGAAGTCGCCGTTGATCTAAATCGAGCTTGCCATGCCCCCCTAAGACCTCAATCAGTAGTTGTAAATCGCGGACTGATTCCGTAGGTTGCTTCGGTCTACCTTGCAGCACTCTCAGAATATGCGTTGTCGCTCCCTCCAAAATTGGAATGATGCCTAGCCAAGAAAGCAAACGCGATAGCCAATGGATGGGACCGACTGCAAGTTGAAAAAAGGGCAACACGTTGTTAATCGCCAGCGATTTAGGGGTGATTTCACCAAAAATTAGGAGCAGCATTGTGATCACCCCGGCGGCTAACCCCAAACCCGCTCCCCCAAACCAAACCGCAAATAGATTGCTAGTCAGAATGGCCGCCAGATTATTGACGAGATTATTGCCTACCAGCAGGGTGGTGATAAAACGAGTGCGCTGACGCAAAACGATTGTAAACAGGCGATTCGGGTCACCTGTTTCCTGAATCAGCGATCGCAGCTTGAGATTATCTAAGGCCGTGATAGCTGTTTCAGAACCGGAAAAAAAGGCTGACAAGGCAATCAGCAGAAGCAGTGCGGCCAAATCAAACCCGACGCTGCCCAAGATGGGGGTCATAGACATGACTGCCGAAGACGATATGTGAGCCAGACACACAGGGGTCAGAACCAAAGAGAAACGATAAGCGGAATAATTATATTTTGAGATGATATCGCCCCAGTTTGTTCCCCTATGTTGCGATCGCAGCAAAGCTGATAATGGCCGTGACAATCGAATGGTTGCCGCCCGTGCCCCCTCCAAGATACGAGCCGCAAATAGCCGCCCAACAAAGGGAGCGATACTGGCAACCCGATTAGCTACAGCGGTGCCTATAGACTCAGTATCAATCATGGCTTGCGGCTCATGCGATCGGCGAAGCTGTTCCTGGAACTAGTCACGCAGTTGGCAATGCCCACAGATCTTTGTTATAAGCAAATTTAAGTTTCAGTTCTAAGCGTTCTGCAGGGTAGTTTCAGTTCAAGATATGAATTGGCATTCAATTATACTTTACAAAAATTTATGTAGAGTATATTTTGAGCGAGTTTTAAAATTATGATCTTCAAAAGATGATATTAGATGATTTCAGTCATAGAAACAGCATCAATAAGAGCTGTATTGTATGTTCGACAGGCAGATCTGGCAGCAATTTATTATGCAAAACTTTGGCTGAAACAAATATTTTGGGTTATGCCCGTGAGTATTTTCATGAAGATACGCTAGAGAAATACATAGACGGTAATCATAACTCTGAGTTGTATGACTACATAACTCAAGTTTACGAACAAGGAACCTCACCCAATCATTGCTTTAATGTTAAGTTGCATTGGCACCAATATCGAGCACTGATCAAGCTGTCACGCAAAGTCTTTGATGATTTACAGGGAAAGACGGATTTTGAGGTTCTGGGCAGTTTATTTCCCAATCCTTATTACATCTATATTCGTAGAAGCGATGTTTTAAGACAAGCTATTTCTACTGTGATTGCGTATCAGTCAGGGGTCTGGATTGCCACTGGCGACAAGCAACTGAGAGATTTGCAAGCAAGTGATCTTAGATTTCAACCGGTGAAAATTTATCGCTATAAGGTTGCGCTAGAAAAGCATAATGCTGCCTGGCGCAAAGCATTTGCACGACATAATCAAACCTTCTATGAATTATTTTATGAAGAGCTCATAGAATCTTTTCCAGAAAAGATGGCGGAAATCTTCTCATTTCTCGATGCTGATCCGCCTGACTCTTTAGTTATGCCAACCAAAAAACTTGCCAATGAAACCAATGAACGATGGCATCGTTATTACAGCGCTATTCCTGAAATACTGATTCAGATTCTCGCTGAAAAACGGACAAAATTGAGAGAAGCCTTGGAACAGTTTGGGAATTAGTAATTGCTTGACATTTTGTAGGTGCATCAAAACCATTGGCGGCGCTTGCCGATAATTCAAAGACGACTAATTTAAGGCCTGGAATTTCAATCTTGGTAAAATTTAGGCATTAGGAATCAATCATCACAGCCAACCCAAATAGTTATCCCTCTATCATGCAAAACAGGTAATTCCTATAGACATGTCGCATCTCTCAAGTAGGGCATGGATAGAGTGCATCCCAGTTTTGCAAATAGCCCTCACCCTCCAGATCCTTCTCCCAACTTTGGGAGAAGGGGGACCGAAAAAAGGTCTCTATCCCGATATTGGGAGAGGGATTTAGGGAGAGGGCAAGATAGCTTGAATACACAATTGGGATGCACCCGCATGGGTCAACCGAATGAAGGATTAGAATCAATTGATGAGTTCGCAGTTCTCAATTTTGAATTTTGAATTGAACTGAGCCCTCACAAATCAAAGCGCTAGCTTTGGGGAATCAGCATCAGCCTACGGCAGGCTATGCACTGCGAGAAATTTTCTCAGCTGAGTAGCTAAATATTGAAAAGTGGCAAAATGCGTTAACCGCTTTGAGGCTGGTTGCTCGCAAGTCGTATCCGACTAGCCGTTCGTAAAATCTGCCCGGCCAAAACTGCTGCGCCAAAACCGTTATCAATATTGACAACGCCAACACCTGCAGCACAAGAATTCAACATCGTCAGCAGGGGCGCTAAGCCACTAAAACTGGCTCCATAGCCCACACTGGTTGGCACCGCAATAATGGGACAGTTGGCAAAACCGGCGACCACACTGGGTAACGCACCTTCCATGCCCGCGACCACAATTAACACATCGGCCTGATTAAGTAGTGCTTGATGTCGTAATAAGCGATGAATACCGGCCACGCCTACATCCCACAGCCGCGTCACCTGAAATCCAGAGAGTTCTGCGGTCACTGCCGCCTCCTCTGCGACCGGTAAGTCAGCGGTTCCTGCTGTCAGAATCCCAATATTGCCTGGGTACTGCGGCATCAAATTCATGGGTACCAAGGCACAAATTCGAGCGGTTTCGTAATACATCAATTCCGGCAGCGCTGATCGCAATTCCTGTGCCACTTCCGGTGTAATGCGAGTCGCCATTACGACCGGCACGCGATCGCGCATGACGCGCATGATTTTAACAATCTGGGCCACTGTTTTCCCCGGTCCCCAAATCACCTCAGGAAAGCCTGTACGCAGCGATCGATGGTGATCGACCTTGGCAAACTCCTCAACGGATTCGAATTCCAAATATCTGAGCTGATCAAACGCAGCTTCTGGACTCACTTGGCCCCGCGCCACCGCACCCAACAATTCCTGTAACGCCTCTGGTTGTGTCACTCAACGCCTCTGACTGCAGCGTCCCTAGGCTATCGCGGGAAAGCAGCAATTGGGTGATCGATGCTGAGTAGGGCTGAAAGGGGAGAGAGGATGCTATTTCGGCAATCCCAGACTGTTAATTATGTTCCGAATTCCGAATTCCAAACTCCTACCTCCTGACTCCTACCCCCTAACTCCTACCTCCCGACTCCTACCTCCTACCTCCTAACTCCTACCTCCTAACTCCTACCCCCTAACTCCTACCTCCCGACTTCCGAACTTCAAACTCCTATTCCGACTTCCCCCATCCCCTGTCCTGTCCTGTCCTCCAGCACATAGAATAGATAGCTGTCGCTTTCAAAAAAAATCATGGCTGTTCGCGTTCGTATCGCGCCGAGTCCAACGGGAAATTTACATATTGGAACTGCTCGTACGGCTGTTTTCAATTGGCTCTTTGCTCGCCACCATGGCGGGCAGTTTATCCTGCGAGTAGAAGATACGGATACCGAGCGATCGCGGTCTGAATTTACTGAAAACATCACCACAGGACTAGAGTGGTTAGGGCTTACTTGGGATGAGGGGCCTTTTTTCCAATCGCAACGGCTCGATCTTTACCGTCAGGCTATTCAAACGCTGCTAGACAAAGGGCTGGCCTATCGCGCCTACGATACACCCGAGGAACTGGATGCGATGCGGGCAGCTCAGAAAGCTCAAAAATTAGCTCCCCGCTACAATAATCGTCACCGCAATCTGACCGAAGAGCAGCAGCGTGCATTCGAGGCCGAGGGGCGACAGGCAGTAATTCGCTTCAAAATCGAGGACAATCACATCATCCAATGGCAGGATATGGTGCGGGGTCCGATGAACTGGAAAGGCAGCGACTTAGGCGGCGACATGGTAGTTGCTCGGGCGTCCTCTGTCGATAGTATCGGGCAGCCACTCTACAACCTCGCAGTCGTTGTCGATGATATGGATATGGCAATCACGCATGTGATTCGAGGGGAAGACCATATTGCCAATACGGCGAAGCAAATTCTGCTGTACGAAGCACTCGGTGGTCAGGTCCCCGAGTTTTCCCATACGCCGTTAATTCTGAATCAATCGGGCCAAAAGCTTTCTAAGCGTGATGGGGTCACATCCATCTCTGATTTTCAGAAAATGGGATTTACGGCGGCAGCCCTTGCAAATTACATGACCTTATTGGGGTGGTCAGCCCCCGACGCAGAGGAGTTATTCACCTTAGAAGAAGCGGCTACCAAGTTTAGCTTTGATCGGGTCAACAAAGCCGGAGCCAAATTTGATTGGGACAAATTGGATTGGCTGAACAGCCAATACCTCCATAAGATGCCAGCGCCCGATCTCTTGACTTTGTTAGCTCCCTATTGGCAAGAAGCGGGGTATGTGTTCGATCGCAGCACCGATCAAGACTGGCTCACGGCCTTAGCAACGCTAGTGGGTTCCAGCTTGAAGCGTTTACCGGATGCCGTGGATCTCAGTCGATTCTTTTTTACCGAAAGGGTTGACTATTCCGAGGCAGCGACTAAACAGCTGCAGTTAGAGGGTGTTGCAGACCTCTTGCGGGTGACATTAGAGCGGTTACAAGCAGGCACAACCCTGGATTCTCCGGAATCTGGGAAGGCGTTAGTGAATGAAATTGTCAAAGCCCAGGGGATCAAAAAAGGACTGATGATGAAATCAATGCGGGCCGCCTTAATGGGTGACCTGCAAGGACCAGACCTGATGGATTCTTGGTTAATTTTGCATCAGCGTCAGTTTGACCAGAGCCGGATTGCCCGAGCCTTAGAATTGGCTCAAACTTGAAACGTTTCCCCTACCCTAGCCCTATAGGCAAGGTGCCCCCATGAAACTCATCAAGATTAACTACCAGCTTGTACTTGGTAGTTGGATTGCTTCGTTGTTTGTCGTCGTAACCGATGGCGTTTGCCCCCGCATAAGCCTTTCTGCACCCAAGACCTTCACCATAGCCAATCACATCGCAACCGCTCATAGGACTCCGGACCCACCGACCATTGCAGCGGTTACGCTCATTGCCACAGACGATGCGTTGACGCTGGCGCAAGGCTTTATCCCTAACCCAACCATATTGGAAGGAACCGGGGGAGGAAATCGCTCGGCCCAAGAGGTGGTCAATACAGAACACACCACAACTGGGCCGTGCCTGGGCTTTATCTCGGTAACGCCCCACGAAGAAGTCACCCTGGAAGATCGATTTTCCAACTTAGAGATGCTGGTCCAGTCTGACCTCGACACGACGCTTGTGGTCTCAGGTCCAGGGGGTATCTGGTGCAATGACGATAGCCAAGGCCAGAATCCAGCGATCGCGGGTGAATGGCTTCCTGGTCTCTATCAGGTTTGGATTGGGGCTTACAGCGCCAGCGAAGCTCCTGTTTACGAACTGCATATCAGCGATCGCTCCTGAGTAGAGGGCCTACGGTGTTAATGGTTAGTGGTTCAGGGTTAGTGGTTCAGGGTTAGTGGTTCAGGGTTCAGGGTTGATGAGCCAGGGCAACGATGAACCATCAACCTTGAAGCCTTGAATCACTCATTTTCTCACGGCAATCTGTAACGTAACCTCACAGAAATATCCTGAAAACACACCCTGCGTAGCGTGGATCACCCCCCACTATTCCGCCAGAACTCCGCACCCGTAAGTGATAGGCCCCACGGAACCAACCCCAAAACCCAGCCTCCATTGTCATCCTTGGAGGTGTTGCCAAGGCAGCATGGACAATGGGTGTTGACACAGCGTTCCAAAATATTGTCTCAGCGGCCAGAAAACCTTGATGTTAAAGGCTTTCTGTTGTCAGCAAATAGTTCCTATCACAATAGAATTTGATCAGACCTTTCAAATTACGTTAAATTTAGTTAACACTCACTCATATTGCTAGCGCTATGTCAGGCAACTTGCCTGTCGGACATGCACTGGTAGCATGAGTCATATTTAAGAAAACATTCTTGCCTCAGCGCGCGCTTCGCGGTCGGGGGCTGTTGCTTGTCTTCGTTGTTCAACAATGCTTTAGAGGCCACCTACTTATGAAACTTTCTTGGAGAGTTCTCCTCCTTTGGGCATTACCCATTTTGGTTGTTGGGTTCTTCTTCTGGCAGGGCGCTTTTTCGGGTAACGCTGCCGATGCCGGACGGAACGCTGCCAATACTCGCATGACCTATGGTCGTTTCTTAGATTACTTGGAAGCTGACCGCGTGATGGCAGTCGATCTCTACGATGGTGGCCGGACAGCCATTATCGAAGCGGTCGATCCGCAACTGGATAATCGGGTACAACGCTGGCGAGTTGACCTCCCAGGAAACACCCCCGATCTCATTACTCGTCTGAAAGCTGCCCATGTGAACCTGGATTCTCACCCTCCGCGCAGCAATGGCGCTATTTGGGGGATTTTAGGCAATTTGCTGTTCCCCTTCCTCCTAATTGGCGGCTTGTTCTTCTTGTTCCGTCGTTCTAGCAATGTTCCGGGTGGCCCTGGCCAAGCGATGAACTTTGGCAAGTCGAAAGCCCGCTTCATGATGGAAGCTAAGACCGGCGTTGTCTTTGACGATGTGGCTGGCATTGAAGAAGCCAAGGAAGAACTGCAAGAGGTCGTTACTTTTCTGAAGAAGCCCGAGCGGTTTACGGCTGTCGGGGCTCGGATTCCTAAAGGGGTGCTCCTAGTCGGGCCTCCAGGAACAGGTAAAACTTTGTTGGCCAAGGCGATCGCAGGAGAAGCTGCGGTTCCTTTCTTCAGCATCTCTGGTTCCGAATTTGTCGAGATGTTTGTCGGTGTAGGTGCCTCACGGGTACGTGACCTCTTCAAGAAAGCGAAGGAAAACGCACCTTGCATCGTCTTTATTGACGAGATTGACGCCGTAGGTCGTCAACGTGGTGCTGGCATTGGGGGCGGTAACGATGAGCGGGAACAAACCCTGAATCAGTTGCTGACCGAAATGGACGGTTTCGAGGGCAATACTGGCATCATCATTATTGCGGCGACTAACCGGGTTGATGTTTTGGATTCTGCCTTACTGCGTCCGGGCCGCTTTGATCGTCAGATTATGGTCGATCCACCGGATATTAAGGGCCGTCTCGAAATCCTGGACGTTCATGCTCGCAATAAGAAACTGGCTGACGAAGTTTCGCTGGATGCGATCGCCCGCCGGACACCGGGCTTCACAGGGGCAGACCTGGCTAACCTGTTGAATGAGGCGGCAATTCTCACGGCGCGTCGTCGTAAGGAAGCCATCACCATGCTAGAAATCGATGATGCGGTTGATCGTGTT
Organism: Cyanobacteria bacterium J06639_14; assembly: GCA_039818605.1. Taxonomy (GTDB): domain Bacteria; phylum Cyanobacteriota; class Cyanobacteriia; order Phormidesmidales; family Phormidesmidaceae; genus SIO1E4. The sequence continues at coordinate 17,329 of JBCBTQ010000097.1, forward strand.
GTCGCGGGTATGGAAGGGACACCGTTGGTGGATAGCAAGAGCAAGCGCTTAATTGCTTACCACGAAGTCGGTCATGCGATCGTGGGGACGCTGGTCCAAGCTCATGATCCGGTGCAGAAGGTGACATTAATTCCTCGGGGTCAGGCTCAAGGTTTGACCTGGTTTACCCCCAGTGAAGATCAGACCTTAATTTCCCGCTCTCAGATTTTGGCTCGGATCCAAGGTGCTTTAGGGGGTCGAGCCGCTGAGGACGTCATCTTTGGTGATGCTGAGGTGACAACTGGAGCCGGTAATGACCTGCAGCAGGTAACCGGCATGGCACGCCAAATGGTGACTCGCTTCGGCATGTCTGACCTGGGTCCGCTATCGCTCGAGAGTTCTCAGGGTGAAGTCTTCTTGGGACGTGACTGGCTGAATCGCTCGGAGTACTCTGAGGAAATTGCATCCCGTATCGATGGCCAAGTCCGGGCGATCGTGGATCGGTGTTATGAGGAAACGATGCAGATCATCCGCAGCAATCGCATGGCGATTGATCGTCTGGTAGACCTGCTCATTGAAAAAGAGACCATTGACGGCGATGAATTCCGCCAAATCGTCTCTGAATACACGCTGGTCCCTGAAAAGGAACAGTTGGTTCCTCAACTCTAGGAAAAGCGTCTTAGTTCGTTGTCAGGCTCGTCTCCTTAAGGAGGCGAGCCTTTTTATGTGATTGTCTGTAATACTAAATTCGGTTTACCCACCCCTTCATTGCAAAACGTGACCGGTTGCCACAGGTATCCCCTATTTTCCACAACGGGGTTAGCCATGCGGATTCGCTAGAACTCAGGCAGGCTGATTGATGGAAAGGGTGTTGTGGGTAGCGCCATTTCACAGAATTAGGATTACTGTCTGTTAGCGAGGCGATCATTCATGGGAAAAAACCTGTATGTGGCAATTACCAATCACGGCTTTGGTCACGCGACTCGCGCTGCTTCTGTAGCGGCAACCGTCAAACAACTCGCCCCTGATGTTAACTTGACGTTAGCGACCACAGCTCCCCGCTGGCTTCTCGAAAGCTATCTGGATGCGCCCTTTACGTTGCGGGAAACTGCGCTCGATATCGGGGTCCTGCAGCAGGACAGTCTGAATATGGACAAGGCTGCCACCCTTGCGGCTTTGCAGCAGATTCAACAAAACCAAGCTCAGCTGGTTGAACAAGAAGCTGCGTTTCTTCAAGCAGCTCACATTGACTTAGTTTTAGGCGATATTCCCCCCTTGATTGCGATCGCAGCTAAAACAGCCCAAATTCCCTGCTGGATGATGAGCAACTTCGGGTGGGATTTTATCTATCGCCCCTGGGGGGGCGAATTTACAGCGATCGCCGACTGGATTGCCGCGTGTTTTGGGCAGTGCGATCGCCTCTTTCGCCTGCCCTTTCATGAGTCTATGAGTGCATTCAAAACCATTACCGATATTGGACTGGTGGGCGGTTCGCCGCGTCATGATGTGGCAGCGCTGCGATCGCGTTTTGGTATTACCACCTCACTCGCCAAAACAATTCTGCTGACGTTTGGTGGCCTAGGCTTGGCGCAAATTCCCTACGATAATCTCACCAAATTTTCTGACTGGCAGTTCATCACCTTTGACCAGCAAGCACCTGATCTGCCCAACCTTTGCAAAGTGACGGATCGAGCCCTGTGCCCCGTGGATTTTATGCCCCTTTGTGGGCGTGTTGTCTCAAAACCTGGTTTCAGCACTTTTTCTGAAGCCTGCCGCCTGGGTATTCCCATCATCACCGTGACTCGCGATAACTTTGCCGAAGGTCCCATCCTGGTGGCGGGGCTTAAAGATCACAATCCCCACCAAGTCCTAACGCCCGCTGAATTTTTTGAAGGCGACTGGACGTTTCTCAAGGAATCGCCTCATCCACCGCGAACAACGCAGCGACTCGGCAAAGAGGGGAATCAGGAAATTGGTAGCGCGATCGTTGATTTTCTGAACCCAGCATCCAGGAACTTGGCCTCGATGGAAAAACATTAGAAGGCTGCTGTTTACATCTGCAGCTTTCTTTGTACTCAGTATTTAAGATGATGTTGAAGGCACAGTGTTGAATCTCATGCTAGATCGGGCAGTTGTTCGGAGGGCAGTAATACTTGAATACTGCGAGGTTGCCCCGGTTGCCGTGAAATCAGCTCTCGTTTTTCGAGTGTTAGCACCATCTGGTGGACAGACGGTGGCGTGGTTTTGAAGTAAGCCTGCATGTCACGCTCGGCTGGAGGACGACCGTTGAGCTTCGTGTAATAGTAAATGAAAGCTAGATATTGCCCTTGTTTGGGTGTGTACTGAGGGGACATGGCGCGACCTCCCACATAACTATCAGTTCAGGTTCCTCGAACTTCTTGTATTCTTTTTTCCAGGCAAATCAAACGGTCTTCAAGGTTGAGGGGGTCGGTTTCATAGGTCAGGCTATAGCCGATAGGTTAATTCAGAATCCTTTCCTGACGGTCCTGCCCAGGGTAAACGCAAGAAAAAAGAGCCCCAAATATGCTAGAGCGCTAGAGCGCTTGCAAGCACTTTCATCATATAG
>JBCBTQ010000098.1:0-19507 GCA_039818605.1 Cyanobacteria bacterium J06639_14
AGACTGCTCTTTGGGAATTTTCATTGATTTTCTGAGCAGCTAGCATTTCTGCCAGACATTGTCCCCACCCTTGCTCAAAGTCATTCTTCTTAGCCTCTACAACAATGACAATGGGCTTTTCTAAAACAGTTTTACCCAGCTCTGAGCGTTCTGAAAAAATGTAGTCTGGGGTGCCGCATAGAACCTCATCAAAGGCAATACTTTTTTGAATCCAGAATGAATAATTTTGATAGTGATTCTTATAGACTTCGCGCAAAAGAGGCGAAATAATAATCTCACTGCGAGAAGCCTCTGACGTAAAAACATCAATATTTTCTTGATTAAACCTAAAGTCGTCTAGGAAAGTACGCGGGGGTGACAACTCCAATTTGCCAAGGAAATCAGCTTCGGTATAGCGGATCTTATATTGTTTTTGGACCTCCGAGATCGATTTGAAATCGCTAAAAGCCACAATTGTTAAGCCTCTCCTATGACCGCATCATCCTCTTCTTCACAGGCTCCGATACTGACCCAGCTAGTTGCCCCATCCTGCCAGTGTTCTTTCTTCCAGATGGGGGCATTGTGCTTGAGCGTATCGATCGCGAACTGACACGCAGCAAACGCCTCACCCCGATGCGGGCAACCTACTGCCACCAAGACACTAATTTCGCCAATGACTAACTTCCCCGTGCGGTGATGAATCACCACATGCGTCACATCGGCCCAGGTTTGCCGGATTTGGGCTGCGATTTGCTTAAAAACCTCCAGGGCCATCGGTTCGTAGGCTTGGTATTCCAAACAATTCACCGACCGACCGTCTGTGTTATCGCGTACCATGCCACTCATCACTATGATCGCGCCATTGCGGGAATCCTCCGCTAAGCGATACACCTCCTCCAAAGAAAGCGGTGCAAAGGTTAGGGCAAAGTGATCGCCCTCAGTTGTCGGCGCAGCAGGCATGAAAGTTGCAGGAGAATTGAGCACCACGGGTAGATTTATCCATCAAGGGCAGCGGCATCCCGGCCACGGGTGCCTAATAAATATAGTAAAGCCATCCGTGTGGCGATACCGTTGGTGACCTGCTGACCGATGAGGCTGAGATGGGCGTCATCCATCAGATCAGAGCTAATCTCGACGCCCCGGTTAGTCGGTCCCGGATGCATGACTTTTACTGAGGGTTGGCAGAGTTTGAGGCGATCGCGGGTGATGCCAAATTGCTGATGATATTCCCGCAGGCTCGGCAACAGATGTTGGGTCATCCGTTCTTTCTGAAGGCGTAGGGTCATGACAAAGTCGGCCTTGGTCAGAGCGGGTTCGAGAGCGGTGTGTTGAAACAATTGACGGGACAAGTGCGGCGGATCAACCGTTGATTTCCGGAAGGCTTCGATCAAACCGTGAGGTAACAGAGTAGGCGGTCCGGCCAAATGAACCTCAGCCCCGCATGCTGTCAGGCTCCAGAGGTTCGATCGCGCAACGCGTGAATGCACAATGTCGCCCACAATGGCAATTTTCTTGCCCTGCAGCGACTCGACGAGTGGATTTTCCGGATTGAGCACAGTACAGAGGGTGAAGAGATCTAGGAGTGCTTGTGATGGATGTTCATGTTGCCCGTCTCCCGCGTTCAAAACCCCAACACCGGTTTTCAGTCGATCCAACTCGGCTGCGATCGCTTGGGGAACGCCGGTAGCTGCATGACGAATCACCATCAGGTCAGCCCCCATGGCCAAGTAGGTTTTGGCTGTGTCCAGAATCGTCTCTCCCTTGCTCAAGGAAGAGCTACCTGGGGCAAAGTTAAGCACATCTGCCGAGAGGCGCTTGGCGGCCAGTTCAAAGCTACTGCGAGTACGAGTCGACGGTTCAAAAAACAGATTGGTGACGACTCGCCCTTGCAGGGTCGGAACTTTTTTATTGCGGCGGGAAAGGACATCGCGAAAACTGACCGCAGTCCTCATAACCGTTTTGTAATCCGCTGGCGTAAACCGAGACAACGAAAGAATGTGACGGTGATTCCAATCATTCTCAGCCACAGAGGCAGCATCCCATTTAGTGAGTCAATCAGGAGGGCATAAGGTTATGACCAAAGCTAGCTTACACCGCTTTGCCAGACTACCCCAGCGGTTTCTTGTATCTTTAGGTCTGGGACTGGGATTGCTGACTGTGGGGGCGATCGCGCCACCCCCTTCACCCACGCAAGACAATGGTTTGCCAGTACCGCAACCAGTCAGAACCGATTATGGTGCTTTAGCCGTTGCTGTGAATGAAACCGAAACCCTCTGGCAGATAATTGACGAAACGGTTGAACCCGCTCCTCCGACGATTGATGCCGTCGACCCCGCCAATATTTTGACCGTAACGGTTTACACACCCACTGCTACTTGTGAGGGATTTGAGTCACAGCAGCGAGCGATCGCGGCTGATCAAGCCGTGCCTCAACTGGTTCAACTGTTGCTGGCCGACCAGGTGAATAATCTCGTGGAGTTTGATCTCTCAGGCTACCGCATTCAAACAGAGCAAACCGGCAACAGCATCACGGTCGATTTTCGCCGTGCTCCAGGTGCCGATCGCCACTTCATCTCGCTCTCGATTTGTGAGCAGCTTGTCCTCTTCGGCAGCCTGAGAAAAACACTGCTCGAAAATCCTGCTTTAGATATTGACGTAGTACGGTTTACTGAAAAAGGACGCCTCATCGAGATCTAGTCTGACAAGGATCAGACGATCGCCCAACTACCTGTCATGAGCCGATCAGAGTCATCACCTTATCTACAGCGGTTGCTCGATATTTTCGATGAGAAGCGCAAAGGATTTCTAAGGTCGTTTAGCCTTTTACTGGCAGGTTCGATCCTCTTCGCGTTTAGTTGAAAATATGCCTCAGCGCAGGAATGCGGCTCAATAAGAAATAATCGCACAACAACACAATGACCAGGGAAAAACCTAACAAAGGAAATACGAGTCCCAGAATGGCCACAATGGCCAACGGTAGCCGCCAATTCTGGACATGATTGGGCATCGCTGGAGCCCCGATTAGCCCCGATTCTTTCGGTCGGCGCTGCCACCACATAACAACGCCAGTTATCGAAAGTAACATCAAGATCAACGACGCAATTAGCATCAGCAATTGATTCGCGAAGCCAAAATATTTTCCCATGTGAATAGAAATGCCCATCTCCACGGCTTTGGGGACCAAACCGTAATCTTGCCAACGCACATCGGCCAAGACTTTGCCACTGTACTGATCGATATGCATCGTCACTTCTTGCGTTGGATCATCTGGAAAGGCAGAAACGGTGTACACGCCTGTTTCACCGTCAGGTAACACGACATTGAAACCAGGAGGTGCATCTTTTGACTGAGCAAGGGCAATCACAGCATCAATACCAATGGGTTCACTAGTCGCATTGGCGCTGTCAAAAGTTGTCAACTCGGCCTGGTTAGTGTGATTATTGCCTGTCGATACAAATATCGTGGATTGGGGAATCGGTAGCTGTCCTACCGCCCAGGGCACGACCTGCCTTTCTTGATTGAGGGAGCCCGTCAATACCGCCGATTGTGGAACGTCATCCCACATTTCAGCGGGAAATGTTCCCCACACCTGAGCAAACGTATCGCCCCAAAAACCTGTCCAAGGCAAGCCGGTAAGAATTAGAAAACCAATGAGAAGAATGCCGTAAAGTCCAGGAACAGTGTGTAAATCGCGCCAAAAAATTCGCTTGTTCTGACTCCACAACCGAGGCACCAGGGTTCCCAAGACAGAAAATCGACGGCGTGGTACCCACAAGTAAAGTCCTGTAGCCAGTAAAACGATGCCCCAACAGGCTGCTAGCTCAACGATATAGTCACCCAACCGGCCAATGAGTAACTCCCCATGAATTTTCCGCGCGATCGCCTGTAAGTTATTATCCTCATCTCGATGGCCTAAAACCTCCCCAGTGTAGGGGTTGACGAATACCATCAGGTTACGCTCATCAGCTGTCGTCAATAGCACCTCGGTACTGCGATCAGGCGCAACATTCGGCGTAACTTCAGTAACCGTTGCACCAGAGTAGGTGGTTTTAGCAAACTGTACTTGCTCTGAATAAGCTAGGGGCGCTGCACCCGGTTGCACAACCATCAGGTGATGGTACATCGCCATATCTAACTGTGGCTTGAAAAGATAGATGATCCCCGTGGCTGCCAAAATGAGCATGAAAGGGATAACAAATAGCCCGGCATAGAAGTGCCAACGCCATACTGTACGGTAAAAACGATTACCAGGAGATTCAGATGCTGAGAGCTGATTCCTCGCAGCTTTGGTTCCAATCATGCGACCCCTCTTGCTGAACTAGACGACTGAGTTGGGACAGATTACGGAGAAAATTCGTTCCCAAGACCCACGATCAAACTGAAAGACACGGGTGTTCAAAAAGGTGATAGCTCGATAAAAGTCTTGTCCAGCCAGGAATTAGAAGATCTACTTTGCAAGACCAAAACATTTGCCTGACAAGCCTTTCAGTCTTAAACCCTAAAACACTCCAGTTGCTGGAGTTATTCGTAGCGTACCATGACATCCCCAAAGCCAACACGCTTAATTAATCAGGTCCAGGAAGTGATGCGTCTGCAGCACTGTAGCCTTGCAACAGACATGATTGATACTCACCTTTTGCATCGAGGGGGATATGACATCGATTAAATGTCGGCCAGTTAATGTAGGTGAATTAACGTATAAGCTAAAGTATTTTATTTTACGTTTCTAACGATTCTGAGCTAGAGAACACCAAGCCTCCAAAGGCTCCGTATGCAGGTCTTTTTTGCCTTTTTCTACCGTGAGCCGTCGAGTCAGACTATCGAGATTGCTCTCTGGTCGATATTCTCCTCGCATCCATACTGAAGATTCATTGCCCGCTCGTCGCTAAAACCAAGAACTGATAACGGCAACTAACGCCGCTTAACGGCTGCGAGGCCACCAGTGCAGTCCAACTTTGAGGGGCGGTCCATACTGTTCGGATCAGCCTGATTCTTGTCTCCCGTACCCCCTACTGCCCCGCCTCCTCTTGCCTACCCTATTCAGTTATCTGCACCAACGGCACTGTCTTGATCAGAGCCCCCTCAATGCAGCCGCTGTACTGGACTGTTAGATCCCCTTTGAAGATTTAGGGACCCAATGCATTGAGAAGCTCACACAAACGGCTTAGATCCTCATTTGTCGTATGCATATGGGGTGAAATACGAATAGACTGCCCACGCACACTGGCTACAATGCCCTCTGCTTGCATTCTTTTATTGGCGGCTATGGCCTGCTCCTGACTTGAAAATGGTATGCCAACCATGTGCTGCGATGCCCGCGATCGCGGCAAGATTGTCAGACCATTGCGCTCTGCTGCTATCCGAATTTCCTGAGTACAGGCAGCCAATCGCTCAACGATAGTCGCTGCCCCCCACGCATTCAGTTGTTGCAGCGCTGCGGTTGACATGGGGACTGATATAAACTGCGGGAACTCACCGAAATCAAATCGACGTGCTCCAGGCCGATAGTCATCGACATAGTCCACCAATTTAGAAAAATCTTCGCTGCCAGCTCTCGTCAACCAGCTTTCTTCAATGGGCATTCCTTCGCTGCACCATTTTGCGTCACTGTACAAGTACCCAAGACCATAGGCACCCAAAAGCCACTTATATCCAACCGCCAAGACAAAATCAGGGCGGATGGCATGAAAATCGAGGGGCCGAACACCCAGCGATTGGCTGGCATCAATCACGAGTGCCGCATTATGCTTGCGGCAGGCAGCTGCTACAGATTCCAGGTGGATCGTTTCGCCGTCAGTCCAATGACAATGAGGAATCGCGACAACACTCGTTGCCTGATCAATACAATCGAGAACGGCCTTGCTCAACGGGGTTGTCGCCGATCTCTGAGCCATGCGAATGGTCGCGCTAGATGTCTCGACCTTGCGCCGCCATGCATAAATGTTTGATGGATATTGCTCCTGCACGACCACGATATTCGAACCCGGATCAACAGGAAGATTGAGGGCTGCAATTGCCACCCCATAACTTGCTGAGGGAATCAGTGCAATCTGACCCACATCAACTTCTACAAATTTTGCGAATTCCGCTCTGAGTAACTCCGGTCCACTAAACCAATCCTCGGCACGTATTTCCCAAGGTCGAGAAAATCGATCAATCGCCTCGTGACCGGCTCGGGATACACTTTGCAGTCGAGGACCAATATTTGCCGAATTGAAGTACGTAATGTCAGGAGTACGTTCGAAAATGGCTCCCGACTCGGGAAATGGGATTTGCATTGCCAATTGGATGTTCTTTCCCAAATGGTATAACCGCCCACCTCAGCCGTACGAACATGTTGCCAGTACAAAGCTCCATATCGAGAGGGGCGTCAGCACCATCTCGCCGGCCTCAATGGCACAGAATTGATAGTTATCCATTGCCTAAAGGCACAGGGTTTTGTTTGATTGGCAGTTTGATTGAGAATTCAGCCCCTTGCCCCACTTCAGAGCTGCACTGCAATATTCCCCGGTGCTTAGCAATAATTTGATGACTAATCGCTAACCCCAACCCCGTGCCTTGTCCAACCGGCTTCGTCGTAAAAAACGGATCATAAAGCTTGGCTTTCACCCTATCCGTCATCCCTGGACCATTATCCTTAATCACGATTGTCACAGCCTCGGCAAGTGCTTCTGTGCCAATGTGGATCGTCGGTAAATGCGGCATCGGTGCGTTAGTCCAGGCTTCATCAAAAGCATCGATTGCGTTGGTCAAAATACTCCAGACAACCTGATTAACTTGTCCTGGATAACACTCTATTTTAGGAAGCTGACGATAGCTTTTTTGAAGCTTAATTTTAGGACGATACTGCGTAGCTTGGAGGCGATTTTTCAACATCAGTAGAGTATTTTCGATGTTTTCATTGAGATCAATTGCTTTAAGACTAGGTTGATCCAGTCCAGAAAAATTCCGCAAACTGTCAACAATATTGCTGATGCGTGCTGAACCCACAGTCATAGAATTTAGAATTTTAGCTAAATCTTCTAATAGAAATTCGACATCCAACTCTTCAACCATCGATTGAATAGCAGGAACATTGAGTGAACAGTTTTCTTGGTAAAGCGTGACAAGTTTAACCAGAGCTTTTACATGATGATCGACATACTGTAAATTACCTTGGATAAAGGTCACAGGATTATTGATTTCGTGTGCGACACCTGCCGCTAATTGTCCTAAACTGGCCATCTTTTCAACCTGAGCCAACTGAACATGAGCGGATCGCAAATTGTGTAAGGCTTGGTTGAGTTCAAGTGCCTGTTTCTGGGTTTTACATAACAATTCTGAATGCTGAATAGCCACTCCCAGATGCGTCGCAATTTTTGCCACAAACTCAATTTCGTCAGGCAGCCACTGACGCGGTCCTGAACACTGGTGAAGGCATAATAGTCCCCATAGTTTGTCGCCATGAAGTAAGGGCACCAATAAGTTTGCTCGTACTTGAAATCGACTGAGAATTTTTCTATGGCAGTCACTTAAGCCTGCGTCATGGATATCTGCGACAGCCTGGATCCGACCATTGCGATACGCCGCCGCATACTGTTCGCCAAAGCAATGGTCCCGTACCCGCTCTGCTAGCACCGAGTTAAATCGGGGGAGTACGCTTTCGGCAATAAATTCTCCCTCATCCCATCCTGTGGCTGGGTGTAGGCGTAATATTCCTACTCGATCAACCGCCAACAGTTGACGTATTTCCTGAATGGTTGTTTGAAGAATTTCTTCTAAATCTAGGGATTCTCGGATTTTTGAAACGACTTTGAACAAGGCTTGCTCACGCTCAAGGTTAAGGTAGCAGCTTTGTAGTGAGCTTGTTAATCGCTCCATAATGATGCGAGTTTTAATTTTTGACCTTCGCCTAAGATGCCCTTGCGCTTGCCTAAGATATCCTTAAACTATGGGGTGATAGGTGGGTAGTTGCCCTCAACTTAATTGGGTAGTTATCCTCCAAGATCTTGAGCTGTTTGTGACGAGCAGTGATTAGAGCCTCAATTTCGAACTTCTTTGGCAGCCGGGTGCTCAGCAAAACATCCCATGAGGTCTTATGTCTGAGCGTCTGTATTGGGTGAAGCTAACGATGAGTATCACTGCGATGCCGATTCACTGGAAGCAGTATCGACATATCTAAATGGGACGTACCCGTGAGAAAACCTGCGATCGCTGTAGCGCCCCAGCTTCAACCCTCTATCGGGTTCGGCTCGACGTATCAGAACAGTGGCAGTTTGTCTGCGATCGCTGTTGGCCTGCCGTGCGTAAAGACAATCCCCATTACGCCTATGGGGGAACTTGGAAAGCACGTAAGCGCCATTGAGCTATCACACGCACTTAGTAAAAACGGGAAAAGCGCCATTACTTGACGCTAACGAATCGCTCTTTCGCCATGACCCGCAAGTTATGCAAATCTTCGCGGCGGCTGATGGAGAGCGGTACCGTGGCTTTCACTTCTTCCACAATTAACTCAGTATTCACAGGGCTCTTTTCGTGGATAGCGCGGTACAGGGTCGTAATGATCACCTGCTCAATTTCAGCACCACTAAAGCCATTCGTTGCCCGCACCAGTTCCGGTAAATCAAACCGTCGTGGATCTTGCCGACGGCGCATCAGGTGAATTTGCAGAATCGCTGCCCGCTCGGTTTCATCCGGTAAATCGACAAAGAAAATTTCATCAAAGCGCCCCTTTCGCAGTAGTTCTGGTGGAATGCGGGAGAGATCATTTGCCGTTGCTACGACAAAAACATCTTCGGATTTTTCCTGCAGCCAGGTCAGAAAATAACCAAAGAGACGCCGACTCAAGCCTCCATCTGCATCACTCTCGGACTGCCCCATGCTCTTCTCAATTTCATCAATCCATAACACGGCTGGAGCCATGGTTTCGGCTAGGGTAACTGCCCGCCGGAAGTTCTTTTCTGATTCGCCCACATATTTGTCATACAGACGGCCCGCGTCGAGTTTTAGCAGGGGCATGCGCCACTCGCGAGCGATCGTTTTGGCGGCTAGAGATTTACCACAACCCTGAATACCCACAATGAGAATGCCGCGCGGAGGTGGCAGGTTCAACGCTTTTGCTTGGGCACTAAACCCCACACGGGCTCTAGCGAGCCATTGCTTTAAGCCCTCAAAGCCGCCCAACTGAGCCGGATTCATTTCGGGCGGAATGTAGTCTAACAGTCCCTCATCGTGGAGAACTTGAGCCTTGCGTTGCAGCACGCGCTTCACATCTTCGGGGCTAAGTTGACCGTCCTCTAAGGCGGCAAAAGCCACTACCTTACGTGCCTGCTGCAAGGTCATGCCGCGCATGGCTTGGACGATCGCGTTAATGCCTTCGGGCTGAATGGCGATTGTGATGCGGCCCTTGAGCGATCGCACGACTTCGGAAATGGCCTGATAGAGTTCGTCTGGTTCAGGCAATTTGAGGTCAAAGTGCACAACCTCTTGAGCAATGTCAGGAGGCAGCGTCAGACTATGTCCGGTAATGACAACCGTTGAGCGATTCTGGGAAAATTGCTGAATGACTTCCCGCAACTGCCGAGCAACCACATCATCCTCCAAATGCGGTCCTAAATCTTTGAGCCAGTAAATCGCTTGAAATTGCATACTCTGAATATGCTTCAAAACATCCAAGGGCTCAGTTGTGGCTTCTAGCGCTTGGGGCTTTTGGGTACCTGGCGGTGCATATTCGTTGCTCCAGCGATTATGGACGTTGCCTTGCGCACGCGTTAATCCTTGGGCGACGCTCCATTCAAACACGGCCATATGCAAATCATTTACCGATGTATTGATTAGGGTACGAACGCGTTCTTCTTCTACAGTCTCGACTACAATTGCGGCGTGAAAGGACGTTACCAGCGTTTGAAATAAACGCACACTACTGGAGAAGCTCATAGGGCAGGGATCTAGAAAACCATTTAAATTTAGAATTCCCTACCCAACTAAGACTCCACGCTAACGTAAAGAAAAACCCCTTAGGTTACCCCATATAGGACTTTATTGTTCTCTACAAACAGTCACAGTGACGGCATAGACATGCTTGATTCCAACTCCACGCTTGAACCAGGGCAATCGCCAGCCAACCTCATCATTGAAGAGATTGAGGATGATAGTCCGCTTGAGGTTGAACCTGAAAAACGGCGCGTCAGAACTGAAAAGCAGGACGTACCGGTGGAAACGCTCGTGAGTTGGGTGAATCGAGGCAAGTTAAATTTGCAGCCAGATTTTCAACGAAATTTTGTTTGGGATAGTGGTAAAGCCAGCCGCTTGGTTGAGTCTTTGTTGTTAGCCATCCCGATTCCGGTTATTTATGTTTCTGAAGAACAAAATCGCACCTATTCTGTCGTGGATGGACAGCAGCGCCTCACGAGTATCTGCTCCTTTGTGACGGGGAAGTTTCCCACCGGCCAAAACTTTAAATTTTCGGGGCTGCAAGTACTCACGGATCTGAATCGTAAAGCTTTTGCTGATTTAGCGGTTGAGCTGCAAGAAGAAATTCTTAACTTTACGCTGCGCTTGATCATTATTGAGAAGGATTCTGACCCCGATGTGAAGTTTGAGGTCTTTGAGCGCCTCAATCTTGGTGCCGAGAAACTCAATGATCAAGAAGTCCGGAACTGCGTCTATCGAGGGAATTACAACGAGCTGCTGCGATCGCTCTCGCAAAATGAGTTTCTCCTCAGGATTTTGCAATCCAAAGAACCCCATACCCGGATGGCCGATCGCCAACTCATCCTGCGCTTCTTTGCCATGTGGCGCAATACCCATCACAACTACAAAGGCCCCACCAAACGATTTCTCAATACCGAGATGGAACTCCATCGCAACCTCAGCGAGGCAGAGGTGGTAGAAATGCGTGAAGTCTTTGAGAAGTCGATCGAGATGGCCTATGCTGTCTTTCAAGAAAAAGCCTTTCGTCGCTACTACCCTGGGAATACCTATAACGTCAATGGTACCTGGGAAAAATCGCGTTTAAATGTAGCCCTTTGGGATACTATTTTGTATACCTTTAGCTACTACAGTCGGGATGAAATTCTGCCCATTGCTGAGCATATCCGAGAAGAGTTTTTAGACTTAATTACGAATGATAAAAAGTTCGTGGAATGTATCAGCACCAGTACCGATAAAGTTGATCGCATTAAATATCGAGCCGACACCTGGCGGGCTCATTTACAACAGCTTATTGGTCTCCAAACCGGGGAACCGCGGACATTTTCTCTGAAATTTAAACAATCCTTACTGGCTAAACATCCAACCTGTAATGTCTGCTGGAAACCCATCGAACATGTCGATGATGCCGTTATTGCCCATACTCCCAACTACTGGCGTGAAAATAAACAGATGCCTGAAAATGCCCGGTTAGATCATCGATTTTGTCATCGAAGTCGCGAGTAGGGCAAGGCACTGGGTGAGGCATCTTGCGTGTTTAGCTGCAAAGATTCAGGTTCAAATGCCTTGTCTCTACTCCACCCCTACCACCGCGTTTTGACTCAGCGGCACTAATGCGCCTTGGGGGGTCAAGCCTAACAACATCGCTTCCCCTGGTGCGATCGTCTGACCCGTGATGGCACAGCGCTCGACTCGCTCCGCAGTAGCCGGGATGGTGGCGCGAATTTCTTGGCGACCGATAGTGCTACTGGCGTTGCCAGATTGTTGTTCCACGTAAGCCCACAAAATTTCCCTGATCAGTGCCTGATAGCCACGATTGCCGGCAATGGCTTTTAAACTATCCTTCAGCTCTCGCTCCAGGCGAATGCTGGTAACTTCCATGTCAGTGGTGGATGTGCGGGACAAAGTGGGCATGAGCGTGGGCACCTCCGGGTGTTTTGGCGAATGTTCTTAAACTTACCCCATAGTCTAGACACTTTTGTAACATGAGTGTAGTATTGACGAAGAAAGTAACAGTGCCCTGGCATTTCTGACGGATGCCCCACACGGAGACTGATGCAAATGCTGAACCAACTCATCCAAATTCCATCTCGCTACGTTGATCTAACCGTCGATGGATGTCTTATTGATGGGTTGGCAGTCATGTTTGGCGTAGGTCAACGACAACACTTTTATTCTGACGGCAATTACTTACTCCCTTTGGGAAGCGATGGCCTGCCACCGATAACGGGCAATCGCACCGGATTGACGAAACGCTGGCATCGTACGTGGTATCGGCACTCATTCTTCCATTGTTTGCAATTGCAACAGGGATAACCGAGTTCATTTCCCCAGGCTGTTAGCGGCGCTTCTGACCCAGAGCCAAAAGCGCGCCCTGAGGAAATCAAGCCAATATCACGCTCGGCGATCGCCTCCGCCTATCACTGCTTTGCGAAGCATAACGGAGCGCGATCGCCGCCATCGGCGTTTTAAGAGTCCAAGCGTTCTGCCATTCCTTGATCCGTTCTTGGGAAAGGTAAGCCGCTTGCCGTCAAGACTTTATCGCTTTGCATCGTGCTTGAACAAGATTCTTTTTCCCTACAGTTTCAGGTGTCTCCATGTTGAAAGTTACGTATACCGAGACGGGTATCTGTTTAGAGTATTGTCCCGAACCTCTCGATTTATTGTTGAGCGATCGTGTATGCATGTATGTTCACGCTCAGCGCCCGATCACTATCCAGCCGATGCAGGCCAGCCTTCCCTTGCCGACGACGTTAGTGGGGATGCAAGAACTGGATCGATTCCAGGAGTTGGAGGTATCGCTGTGCGATCTGGATTGGCTGGAGGTCACATTCCGGGGTGTATGGATTACCGAAAATCCGGATCAAGAAGAGGGGGTGTTTGTCACCGAGCTGCAGCCTCACTTGGAACAGCGTCTTTTACGCCTGTGGATGCGATCGCAGACAACATTCCAGGCCACAGCCATCATGCACGGTACGGTTTAAGCATGTTTAAAAAACGAAATGGGGCACTGAAAGTTGCCCCATTACAATTCAAAATTTAATTTCTCAAGAACAAATTCTGGAGTATTAACACTGAATGAGTGAATACCTATTTCAGTAGACGGGTAATCCTGATATCAAACTCAGAAGCTTTGGGATGAACTCCAGTGGCTTTAGTTAAGGCGGCTTCGTCAGCTCCCTGGACGGATATAGCATTGACTTCGTAACGTTCTGTATAGATGCGTGGCGGTGTGCTTACTCCACCAACGTATTCTTTGATGTCCACGAAAGCCTCGTAGGTATGGTCCATGGCTCTGCCCTCCTGGCATTCGAGCTATTTACTGAATCTAAAAAACAGTATAAGAATCCGTTCTGGCTGATCCCCGGTCAGTATAGGCTTCTTGAGAAGCCGTAATATTCAGTTTTCTGCTTAATAAGAAACATCTTTCATCCTGGGATGGGGAGCGCCACAGTTGTACAATAGGTAATTGTGCGTATCGTGATCGCCCTCCAATACACTCTCCTGATTGATACCCAAGCGTTCCTCTCGTCGTTTGGGTAGAGCGCAGTGTTGGCGTAGCCTTTCCGAAGGAAATAAATCAACTCCCGCAATTGTTTTCCCACACTACTGCCGCCAGGGAATTCTATTCTCTGGCTCATCGCTCAATTGCGTGGTTGCCTGAAACCAACCCATCCAGAGTTCAGTTCCTCTAGTGGACTTGTGTCCGTGCGCGGCGAGTTCAAAACTTGCCGCGCTGTCATAGTTGACGTGATTCAGAGCTGATCTTGAAAATCTTCAAGCACGCGAAGGAGTTCATTCACACAGGTGGATGGAATCAAATCCATCAGCGGCACTTTTTTGCGGCCAGCGGCCAAAGGTACTGGAATATCCTCTAAAATGCGGCTGACTTCGGCTTCGGAGATCCGGCCATCGGCAATGAGAGGATACATGCGTTGAGCAACCAAGGTATGGAGCTTGGCATCGTTGAGATAAAGGTGCCATTTAGCCACATCCATGTAGACCGCTTCGCCAATGTTTGCCGCCAGCGACTCCAGTGATTCAACGGGGGCAGAATACGACATTAGCTTTCCTCCTGGAGGTCATCCTCCACATCAACCATGGTGTAATCGCCAGAGTAGTCGGCGATCGCGAAAATATACACCGCATGGGCGACCAAAACCGCTAGCCACGTCAGCGTCACTTTGCTGACCCAGGGCACCCAATCGATGTTGAGTTGATGCGCAAACCATAGCCCCGAATTAATAGCGGCAAATGTGGCAACATGTACCGCAAAATTCATGCGGTCTTCCAGCTTTCGATAGGCGGGGTCACGACGATCAGGCTTACGGGGCCAACGAGGCGGCATAAAGATACATCCAAACGTTTCACCCTTTTATTTTAAGGGGCTGCCTGATAGTCACCGGATTTCCCGCCGGTTTTTCTTAGCAGCCGGATAGTTTGAATTTCCATGGACTTCTCTAAGGCTTTAGCCATGTCATAGAGTGTCAAAGCGGTGACTGAAACGGCAGTCAGGGCTTCCATTTCCACCCCGGTTTCCGCCTTCGTGCGGACAGTCGCCAGAATGCGATATCCCGGTAAAGCTGCATCAGGCTCAATTTCAACTTTGACTTTGCTTAAAGGTAAGGGATGACACAGCGGAATCAGGGCTGACGTTTGTTTCGCAGCCATAATCCCTGCTAAACGGGCTGTTCCCAGAACATCGCCTTTGGGTGAATTGCCTGCTTCGATTTGTGCCAAGGTCGCTGCGGTCATGCGGATTGCGCCCTGAGCGATCGCCTCGCGTGCTGTCTGAGGCTTATTGGAAACGTCAACCATGTGGGCCTCGCCTTTGGCATCCAGGTGGGTCAAAGGGGCCGAAGCAATTTCAGAAGGGAGCATGAAGAAAACCTCTTTGTGGTTTGATCCTGTGTTACTATTTAACTCCTGTGGGGTTATT
The DNA here is from genome assembly GCA_039818605.1 of Cyanobacteria bacterium J06639_14. GTDB lineage: Bacteria > Cyanobacteriota > Cyanobacteriia > Phormidesmidales > Phormidesmidaceae > SIO1E4. The sequence goes on from JBCBTQ010000098.1 coordinate 14,828, forward strand.
CCTTATAGGGGCGTGTAGCTCAGTGGACTAGAGCACGTGGCTACGGACCACGGTGTCGGGGGTTCGAATCCCTCCTCGCCCGTTTTGATTACAGCGCAGAAGCAGTGAGTCAAGTTATGACTCAAGCCCTTGCAAGCTCTCCAGAAATTTATCGATGGACGTTTAACCAGTGCCTTGCCGCTATTGAGGTCGGCGTAATTGATGGTTCGGAAGTCGAATTGATTGACGGGATACTTTACAGATTGGGTATTTCATCACCGGGGTATGGGTGGCTCATTGATTTACTGCGGGATTACCTGGAGCCGAAATTGGCAGGAAAAGCTATCCGTATGCGTGAGGAAAAGCCAATTTTCATCAATGAGTTCAGCACATGAGCTGGAAAGCATGGACTTTCCAACGAGGAAACGATTCAAGATAGGCGATCGCGCCCGGTATTCAGGAATCCGGTCTTTGTTCCGAAAGCAGCAGCTTTATGCGTTTCCCATAGAGACCGGGTTCCTGAGGCTTTTCCCGCTCTATCGGCCTGGATCTGCCGCATACACATCCCGTCCCCGCCCCAGCGAAAACCGCAGCGAGTGCACCAAGTCTTTGCTCGAAGCCGTGATGAAGATCAGCATCCCCAAGAACGTCATCGCAGCGGATAACCCAAACGTATCCCGGTAGCTGACCCAATCGGCAAACGTACCGAACAGCGGTCCCGCTAGGGCAATGCCCAGATCAAACCCCACCATCGCCAGACCAAAGACTTTACCCCGCTCATCCGCTTGCGAGCGATCGCCCATCAGCGCCGCAATCATCGGAATCAGCGTTCCGGCAGCTCCCCCTTGAATCATCCCAGCCACCAGAAACATTACGGGGGTTTGAGCCTGCCAAAAGACCAGCATCGACAGGGTATACAGCAGCAGGCTAACTGTAATAAACCGTCCCCGACCATGGCGATCCGAAGCCCGACCGACCAGTAAGCGAATGGTAAAACTCGCGATCGCTGACGCCGTATAAATTAACCCCACATTGAGTTCCAAACCCGTTTCGCGCACAAATAACGGCACAAACGTACTGAGAGTCCCAAAGGCTAACCCCACCAGCAGCAGAATCACTGCCGGGATCCGCACCCGAGGCGTCCACAGGAGCCGCCAAAATAGTGGTTTAGATCCAGTCCCGGTATCTTGCGGTGCCGGTTGATAGGTTTCTTTGACCAAGCTCACGAGCAGGACACCCAAAATTCCAGCGATACCCATGACTACGAAGGCCACTGAGAAACTATCGCTCCATTCCAGCAAAAAGCCTCCCATTGCTGGCCCCAAAGCCATCCCAATGGGATTGACTAAACTCATGTAGCCAATTAACTCGCCTCGATTCGCCGGAGGTGAAATATCGATTACAAGCGCACTGTAGGCCACGACAAACGCTGCGATGCTGAGGCCATGAAACGCCCGAAAAATCATCATCAAGGCCAATAATCCATTGATGGTAAACGTGCGATCGCCCCAGGTCACCTCCCACATCAAAGGAGGTAGCAGAATGGCCCCTAGGTACAAAAAGGGGGCGACTGCGATCGCCACAATGCCAATCATCAGCACACACTTGCGCCCCCGTTCATCAGCCAGGCGTGATAACCAAGGACGCGTGACGATCAACCCCACCGCAAACGAGGCCATTACCACCCCGATTTGCGAGCCAGTTGCTCCTAACGTCTCAATAAAGAGGGGCAGCGTTGGCAATAACCCCGCCAAGCCTGCCCAAAAACACAGCCCAGCACAAAACAATACCGCCAGATTCCAGCGCAGTACTGGACTAAACGTGGCAAAAACTCTCACTAATGTTGCTCTCCCGGTTTGGAGTTTACTTCAATGTTAATAAATATTGAGACATTGCTGTTGCGTATCTTCCGCCCCAATTTACCCATCCATACCCCAGAATCTGCCACAACAAAAGAGTCAGAATCATCTGGTTAAACAGGCACCCGTTGATAGCCCTGTTTGGGGAGTTCGTACACATTCATCGACGAACGTTGAGGGTGCCGGATTTGGGGACCAGGAACCTCTTCTCAGGTTGACAAACAACCCAACATGTTTGACTCATGCCTAAGGTAGAGGGGCATATTGTCGGATTTTCAAGGGTGTTAAGGCGATCGCTGAATAAAGATATGAGCGGTTCAGAGCGCTGGTTCTCATCCCTCGACACCCGCCTCCGAACATCTATCCATTTTGAAAAATTACCTACGCTAAAATGCGCGGCGTGTGTATACGGTAGCCTTCAAGAAACCTGTTTTTGATACCATGCTAGCGCCAGAGGTTCAATTTCCTTGATCCACGCATCCTTACCATCGTTGTAAGCCTCAATATCGTCAGGATGACAGGCATAGACCTGACGCTTGAGGTTGGCATAGTCCTGGCGAATGGGATCATGCGCGCGCAGAAAAGTACAAAACGCGACATGCCGATCGATCTCAGGATTGCCTGCTTGATAAATGTGAATATTGCGGGTGCGATAGCCGTCTTGATCTTTTGTGAAAAAGCGTCTGCCTGGTAGACCATACGCTCCCCAAGGTTTATAACCAGCTCTCTGCAGTTCAGTTGTGTACTGATCAATGCGCTGAATATTGTGAGCGACCGGCAGCAGATCGATAATCGGTTTGGCTGCTAATCCTGGCACCGAAGTACTGCCAATGTGGTGGATAGTCACCAGTTCTTCCCCGAGCAGGTCGCGCAGTCTAGTCGCCTCCTGCTCAAATTGTCTGGGCCAATCCAAGGAATAATCTGTAAAGGTATAGAGGCTTGGCATATCACTTCCCCCCGTCCCTGTTTAGAGGATCAACGCCCATGCATAATCCCCGAATGTGGTCCCTCCCCAGCGGCGCGATCGCCTCTACCGTCCGTCTCCTATCCATTGCTTGTGTGTTCCTGCTAGCAAGCTGTACAACCCAACCTTCAGCATCCAACGATAGCCCACCGCCGACCGAAACGGTAGCATCATCGCAGGAAGAAACGTTATCCCAAGGAGAAGCTATGTTTGCCCAAGTGACAGCAGTTGAAACCACTGGCAATCCCAGCGCCTATACCTTTGCGGTAACGCTACAAAGTCCCGATACGGGCTGCGATCAATACGCCAATTGGTGGGAAGTGGTGAGTGCTGAAGGTGAGTTACTTTATCGCCGTATCCTGGCTCATAGTCATGTAGATGAGCAGCCCTTCCGCCGCTCAGGAGGCCCCGTTGCGATCGCCCCCGACCAAACCGTAATTGTCCGGGCCCATATGGATCCTCAGGGATATGGGACGCAAGCAATGCAGGGTACAATCGCCACTGGCTTTGAGGAAGTCACATTGCAAGATGGTTTTGCCACTAACTTAGCAACGGCAGAACCCCAACCCAACGGCTGTGCCTACTAAGGTGATTGTTGCCAAATCAACCCGCGATCGGAGCCGTGGGTCTTAGACCTCGACGCGAACCTATCCTGCCCCTGAGCAGACAAGGATTTGGGCCAAAAGCTTCGTGCCTACACAGCCATTACCCACCCACCCTTCCACCCAACTACCCTCCCACTCTTCTACCCTCCCACTCTTCTACCCTCCCACTCTTCTACCCTCCCACCAATCCCCCACGGTGCTCTATGATTCGCTCTCATCCGCTCCAACGCTTACTTCACTACAGCCGGGCTCAACGTCGGCAGATTTGGATTGCTAGCATCTGCTCAGTTCTCAACAAATTTTTCGACCTCGCTCCTCCCATTCTGATTGGTTTGGCGGTAGACGTTGTGGTCAAGCAGCAGGACTCTTGGATTGCCAGTCAAGGCATTACCAGTATCAAAGGGCAATTTATCGTGCTCTCGATCCTGACTGTCATTGTTTGGGGCTTAGAATCGGCGTTTGAGTATGCCTATGCTGTCTTGTGGCGGAATCTGGCTCAAACGATTCAGCGCAATTTACGAATCGCTGCCTATGCTCATCTGCAAGACTTAGAACTCGCCTACTTCGAGGAACGGAGTACAGGGCGTTTAATGGCTGTCCTGAATGATGATATTAACCAGCTAGAACGGTTCCTGGATGTCGGAGCCAATGAAGTTTTGCAGGTTATCACAACGGTGATTCTCATTGGGGGTGCCTTTTGGGTGATGGCTCCCGCTGTGGCCTGGATGGCTATTCTTCCGATGCCATTTATTATTTGGGGGGCGATCGCGTTTCAGCGTTTCCTGGCTCCCCGCTATGCCGATGTTCGGGAGCGAGTCAGTGTTCTCAACAGTCGTTTGGCGAATAATCTATCCGGCATTCTCACGATCAAAAGTTTCACGGCAGAGTCCTACGAAATTGAACGAGTTCGGGAGGAGAGCGAGGCCTATCGGTTCAGTAATCGGCAGGCGATCGCCTTTAGTGCGGCCTTTATTCCCCTCATTCGTATTCTGATCCTGGCAGGCTTTACGGCAACCCTATTGTATGGGGGGCTCCTCGCAGTCGAAGGACAGTTGGCGGTCGGTACCTATAGTGTGCTGGTTTTTCTCACCCAACGTTTGCTGTGGCCCCTCACCCGTCTGGGCGAGACGCTGGATCAGTACCAACGTGCGATGGCTTCTACCCGCCGTGTCATGAATTTGTTGGATACTCCCATCACCCTTAAACCAGGGCAGCGTCGTTTACCCGTTAGCCATGTGCAAGGCGATATTCGGTTTGAAGATGTCACCTTTGC
>JBCBTQ010000099.1:0-19465 GCA_039818605.1 Cyanobacteria bacterium J06639_14
CAGCTCGAAGACCCTGCCCAATGTAGGCACGAGCCAGAGGTTGATACCCTGAAAACTGACGCACTAAAAAAACGGCTAGATAGAAACCGTCCAATGACAACAATCACAATTCGAATGCCGGAAGATGTGATTGAAGACTTGAAAAGAATTGCGCCCTTACTCGGGTTTTCAGGGTATCAACCTCTGGCTCGTGCCTACATTGGGCAGGGTCTTCGAGCTGACTTAGAACGCTTAGAAGGAGATACTGTCTCTGCATTAATTGCCAGTCTGAAGCGTCATGGTGTAAGTGATGAAATTCTGCAAGAAGCTCTTGGCGAAGTGACTCAAAAATAGCTAAGTTGGGTTGTCCTGACAGAGTCGCCTAACACTGCGTCGGTGCGGACGGAGCAAAAGCTATCGACTAAAATCAGAGATACTGACCGCCGCACAACTTCACCGTTAGCCTGCAAAGTTGAAGGACGTAAACTTCAAAGCAATAAGATTCTAGACTTAGCCCTCCATTGAAAAAAGTCGCTATGAAGACAACAAATTTGCTGACTCTACCTGATAATCGGCGGTTAGCCTATGCAGAATATGGCAACCCCAATGGTCATCCACTTCTCTACTTTCATGGGGGTGGGTCTTCTCGATTAGAGCCTTTGTTGTTGGGTGATAAAGTTTTTAGTCGATTGGGGTTACGGGTGATTGCACCAGATCGTCCGGGAATAGGGCAGTCTGACTTTCAAGCAAAGCGCGGATTTTCCGACTGGGTGAAGGATGTCGAGGCTCTCGCTGATGGACTAGGGTTAGATAACTTTTCGGTCTTGGGCATTTCGGCAGGGGGTGGCTATGCTGCTGTCTGTGCTGCAAAGATTCCCGAACGATTACGCGCAGTGGTAATTGCATCAGGGGCATGGCAAATGGATACCGTCGACAAGTTGCCACGATTCAATCGTTGGAGGTGGATGCTAATGAAACAATTCCCTTTATTACGTCGAGGGTCGCTGAAAGTCATGCAGCGATCGCTCAACAATTCTCCAGAAAAATTACTCGCTTCGTTCAAACCGCACCTTCCACCCTCTGACTACGCCGTATTGGAATCACCAGGTCGAATGGAAATCTACCGTCAAATAGCGATCGAAGCCCTGCGTTCAGGTACGCGAGGATCGGTTTGGGATACTCAGCTTTATTTGAGAAAGTGGGATTTTAGTTTGGATGAAATTCAGATGCCAATAACGCTGTTCTATGGTGAACAAGACAGGAATGTACCGCTCGATTTGGCAAGGCGAGTCGCTGAAAGCCTACCCCAAGCGCAGTTGAGGATCCTCCCAAATGAAGGACATATCTCCGTGGCGGTCAATCAGATTGCAGCGATCGCTAAAGTGCTTTTGGGTGACTGAAAACCCATCCATGTTTATGTTGACTCAGTAAGCAGACTAACAACGCCCATGAACCCGACCGTTTAGAGGTTGCCTGTTGAGTTTGAGAGGTTACTAGCTGCCGGTTATGGGCATCGTTATGAAGCAGCGTAGTGCTTAAGGAACCACACATACAGGCAGACATTCGGTAGCAATTCGGCAATTCAATTCAGGAGACAGTATATCTATGAGGATTTGAGCTCCACCAAGCAAATATACTGCCCCTTTAATTCACTGAACATTACCCAAGTGCAGCTGTTAGGGAATGAATATCATTTTCGTCATTGAAGTGAGCAATTGACACCCGGACGCGCGCGTTTCTCCCGCTGCAAATTATTCTAGACTGTTTCAGTCTTGCCAGTGTCTTTTCGATGTTATCTGTAGGATTTTCAAGACAGATGATATGGGACGAGGCAGCCTCATCTTCGATTTTGCGAAAAGCAGTCCAGGCAGTGTCCTTGAGATTTTCGTTTAATACTTTCGCCAGTGATTGAGCGTGAACTTCTATATTACTGCCACCCATTTTCATCAGTTCTGTTATTGCTACAGATAAGCCGCTAATTGCAATGTACGACATTGTAGATTGGGTATATCGGCGAGCATCGGTCGCTAGTGGCATCCTGGTTGCCTGCATATCAAAAGGATCGGGTGCGCCCATCCATCCCGGTGCAGGCGGCGTTCGGTCTAGTAGCTCGGGAGCTATAACCGCGAGACCCACACCCCCCTGACCACCCAACCATTTGTAGCCACTGCAAACTACGACATCAGCCCCCCAGGCTTTAGTATCTATCGGTATTGCACCAGCCGCCTGAGTAACATCAACAACAAGATAGGCACCAAATTTGCGAGTGGCTTCTCGTAACTGATGAATATCAAGGAGGGTTCCGGTCGAGAACTGCACGTAACTAACTGCGACAACCGAAACGTTTTCGTCCATGCGTTCTACAAGTGATTCTGTCAAGTTGCTTTCTTTGCAGTCCTCGACAAACGCCAACTCGATATTGTGAGATTCTGCGAAGGCGATCCAAGGGCGGGTTATCGCAGGAAAGTCTGTTGAAACTGAAATAAACTGGCTACCAGCTGGAGGATTTAACAAGTAAGGCAACTGACTTAGCATTTCCCCTGCACTGGATACAATAGCCAAATGTTGCGGTTCACAATTCATAAGCTTAGCGGCACATTCGCGTAACGGGTCGAACAGGGCGACCTCTTCAGTGTCGGATAATTTCATGTTTCCATGGCGGCCAATATCATCGAGGTAGCTGTGCATTGCTGTTACCGCGGGTTGTCCAACCAAGCCCAGTGATGCCTGGTTAAGGTAAATGGCCTCTTTAAGGCTTGGATAATGTGAGCGATCAGAAAGAGAACAAATCATGCTAAATGTCGTTAATTCAAGGGACAGTATACCTATTAAAGTCTGGTTGATATGATGCCAGGGCTGGATTTCTTGCAAGGAGCTAGGTCATGGCCAAGATGGCACGCATCGTTATTCCAAATATCCCTCATCATGTAACCCAACGCAGTAATCGTCGGCAGCGTACGTACATTCTTCTGTGAAGATGATTATCGCTTTTATATTGAACTCGTTGCCCGTTTTTCTCGAGAATCAGAGACTGAGATCTGGGCTTACTGTTTGATGCCGAATCATGTTCATTTAGTGATGATGCCATCTACAGAAGATGGTTTGAATAACCCTAGTGAGCATGAATCGATTAAACTGAACTCGCGAACCGGCAGGCCATTAGGTAGTCTCGAATTCGTGCGAAAACTCGAATCACTAACCGGCAAGGAGCTGACGTAGAAAAAGCCAGGGCGTAAATCTCTGATCAGGTGATTAGGAAATAGGTATACTGTCCCTTTATCATCTTAAAACAGACATGCATAACAAGCACATGCAGCCGGACATTTTGCCCGCTATGCCCGCAAAACGCCGCTGATGCGAATCGTTATGTTTCATAGTAAGCACTGACTATCAGCTTAAAGGGTGACAAGGCACTTCAATACTATATTTAGCAAGACTTTGAGACAATAAAGAGGCAAAAAATAAGGGGGCCAATCCGTCCCCCAACAATTCAAATGCTCCCTGCATCATACCAAACCCTCTTCCGCAAACATTTGAGCGAACAGCAGTATCTGACACTCGAGATATTGTTGCTAGTGATACAGACTCATCAACAAGTCAAGCTCTCGACATTAGCCAGTTTATTTCCGCAACCCATTCAATATCAAAGCCGTAAACGCAACCCCCAACGATTTTTAGTCATCCCACGTCTCAGCATCAAATGATTATGGTTGCCGTTGATCAAATTCACCAAAAGCTGACAAGAGCCCTAAAAGCTTGACATTTGATACCAGTCCCCTCAAGGTAGATGCGGCAAATGATATCTCCCTTCATTCGGCATTGCTTGACACCTCATCTGAGAAGCGCGGTGCTCAAGATTAATCCAACCCGCTCGCTTCGCGCTCCTTCCAAGCCCGCCGAAGTGAAGTGTCACTCCCCTGCCGAAGTCAGGTTTTTGCAGCAAAAGCTGACAAGACCCCATAGTTCTTACGACAGAGCCATTTAATTAACAAAATACCCAGTTCCTTGACAGAACTGGGTATTTTGTTAATTGCCTATCAAACAGCCGCCTTAAACATAAGTGAACTGGTTCGAGTTAGACAGATTCAAGCTAGAAGCATTAATCCCTTCAACCACACCAATTAAGTCACCTGAGAAACTTATCCCTGCTCCAGCAAAGGCACCTCCTCTATTTACGTTTCTGATGGAATAAGACGACGCACTCCCCATCAGCTGAATGGTGTCGGTAATATTACCAACGGCATCGAAGTCCTTGATTACAGCGTGGTCGGTGGTACCTTGGTCGCTATAAAATACCCGTCCAACGCCATTTTTCCGGTCACCCAACACAAAGACATCTTCGTCCTGCTGGCTACCACTGAAGAGGATATCGCGTTCCCCAGTCCCCTGGGCTGCATAGTTGGTTCCATTCAGGATGTCATTCCCCAATCCACCCGTGAGAGTGTCATTGCCCGTGCCACCAAACAAGGTGTCACGACCTGCCCCACCATCGACCGTATCGTTGCCACTGTTGGCAGAGATGGTGTCATTCCCTCGCATACCAAGGATCTTGTTGTTACCACGACTACCCGTAATGGCGTCATTACCATCCCCCGTAATGACATTTTCAATGCTTGATGTGGTAACAGCGACGCCATCAATCGTACCTCTGCCAGTCCCTAAGTTGATCCGGGTGTTTGAGTCAACCGCAGCCGCATTAATGGTATCGACACCCGAGCCACCATTAATGGCTCTTGAATGACCGAATAACCCATCGTAGTCAGAGTACTCTTCCGTAAAAATGAACGTATCATTGGCGGAAGCAGCCTGCCCCTTAAACCTGACAATAACGTCATTGATGGTAATAGGTGACGTGGCAGCGCTATCTTGATCAATTAACTCGACGCGCCAATTCCCAGCCGTGTCTTCCCCTCGGAAGGCATTGGAATAAAATTTCCAACGGCCTGCCCCGAATCCACCGGATGCAGCTTCATTATCCTCGCCGCTATTGTCGATCAGCGTACTTGAAGTCCCATCGGGTGAAATTAGACGGAGTTCCAGATCACCCAGGTCATCCCAGCGAGTGAAATTGATATCGACTTCAACATGCTCAATGTCAATGTTGTTGTTAACATTCTGAATGAATGAGGTTCCACCAGTACTAATGGTTCTTGAAGCATTCAGAAAGTCTCTAGAAACAGTGACATCATTGGCACTCGTTTTAGCCGTATCGCCCCAGGTTTCTGCCAGACGTACGGCTGCTTTGGCATCAACCAGACCAAATCCATAATCATTGGAAAAGTGAAGCCCCCCCCCATTCCAGTTATTGGCCCCGTTGAACGTCCAGGCATATTCTTCATCATCTCTGATACCAGCGCCTACATCGGACCCCACATGACGCGCTGAATAAGCCAGAATTTCTTGCACATCACGCCAGCCGAGGTCTGGATTAGCCTCTAACATTAAAGCCACAACACCAGACACCATCGGGGCTGCGGCCGAGGTTCCATCAAAAGTTGTATGGTTACCAGCAGGCCCTGTATTGTAGCCTTCGCTGCCTGTTCGATCGGTGGTTAAAACTTCGTTATTTGTACCAAAAGCAGACACGAGCACGGACGCTCCATGATTACTGTAGTCTGAAACGAAGCCATTCTGATCGACTGCAGCAACTGAAATTGTATGTGGGTTTGCATTCCATGACGAGCTATTCGTATCGTGATTGGTCGATCGTTCATTCCCGGCAGATTTCACTAGAATCGTACCCAGCCCATCCCGACCAAAGACCGCCGCATTATCAATGGCGCGATTCAACGCTCCCATATCAGCAGCCGGGAAAAACGTATCAAAATAGTTGCTGCCGAAATTGTTTCTGAACTGGCTGCCAAGACTTATGTTGACAACATCAGCTTCTCGGTTAACCCCCGATTGCTGTTCTAATCCCGAGGCATTATCAATCGCATTGGTTAGCTGCCGAACAAACTGATTATTGATAGATCCATTAACTCGAAAACCAAAGATAGTTGAGTCATAAGCAACACCAACACCACCAAAGCCATTGCCCTCACTAGCACCGATAATACCTGCTACAGGAGTGCCATGATTATTACCATCAACGCCAGTAGGGTCAGCATCATTATCCTCAAAATCCCAGTCTTTAACAGTCGAATAATTGCCACGTAGGTCTTGATGACGATGATCAACTGCATTGTCAATCACGGCAACTTCAACACCTGCTCCGGTATAGTCATCCCAAACGTCAACTACATTCAAATCCAACAAGCCAGGTGTTTCGTTTTGCAGATGCCATTGATCACCAAACCGTGGGTCAGTAGGTATATTAGCCATTTTTTACTCCTTTCCAAAAACATACTCGGGTCAAAGACAAGTCAAACGAATTTCAGCCAACGTCCTCAGGCAGCATTCACTTGCAGACTTAAGACACTTGAAAGTCTCTAAGCCTGTGCTTTTGCTGGCCAATTGCTATTAGTTATTGGGATGACACAAAAGCTTGAAACACCCTTTAAAAAGGGGCTTTAGTGAACTTGTCATCCAGGACTCTAGGCTTGAATCTTGAGGAAGGTGATAAGTTTATGCCCTCTAGAGATCGAAATTAAAAAACTCTAAATCCTTCATAGAGTTATCAATCAAAATCTCCATTAGGCTGACATCCTCAAGTCGTTTTCTTCGAGTTAATTTCGATATCTAAAATCTACAAGACATATTCAAATAAAAGAGGAGCAGTTTTGTCTCACATCTGTCTCACTCGATATTTTTCCGCTTGAAAGCCACTTTAGATTTGATACGGTATAAAAAGAAATCAAGCGGTAGGTTTGGAGAGAAGGAAACTGATGGCAGTTTCTCTTAAGGCTTCTAAGGAAGGGATCATGAAGGTAGACCAGAAGAGGCGTCAAAAGGGGTGGACAGTCACTGACCCGAGATGGTGTGAGATGGCTTTTACGACCCCAGCAACCTTAAGGCGATTTAGAGCCTGCAAATCGGCAATTCTAGAGGATGCCTTCAAGAAAATCTGTGAGGCCGTAGGCGTTGATTGGGAAGAGGTTGTGGATGCCGAGTGGACATCGCCATCGTCATCAATGCAGTGGGAACTCCGTATAGAAGCCGACGCAGATCTCAAGAATGCCATTTTCGAACTAATTAAAGACTATTCAGGAGATGCCAATTTGATTATTCGAAAAATAGAGAAAGGTAGTCTTATATTCGTCCTTGAGGGGTCCCTGGAGGGATTTGAGCGGATGGAGTATCTATTTAGGGAAGGACTCGTCCAAGAACTCGCGGGGGCCCAAATTTTAGGGGTGCGCACCCGAGCAACCTCTAATGCTGTCCAGCTGCAAAACTGGTTGCAAGGCTACTTTGACGCCATTTGGCAACCGCCTAATTTTGCCTTTGCCAGGACTCTATCAGCAACGGATACGACCGCTGAACAGGCTCTCAGCCCAATTAGCCGAGCCAAGGTGATTCAACTAGGCACGCAAGCCGATGTCCTAACCGTTCAACTGGTGATTAAACTGACCCCTCAAGCAAACGGTGGCGTCAATATTGCGGTTCAAATCTATCCCGTTCAAGAGGTTACTTACCTGCCTGCTGGATTACAGCTAACCGTAATTGAGCCTACCAGCGAACTGTATGAATTCGTTGAAGTGCAGGATCAAGCCAATTGGGCCCAGTTAGAAATCGCTTTTGAGCCAGGCGAAACGTTTCAGGTGCAGCTCCAGTTAGGTGAGGTCGTGGTGACAGAGGATTTTATTGTTTAGAAAATGCCCTACCCTAAAGGAGCAAAATACAATGGGTAGACTCCCATTTTGAGTCCTGGTGTTGAGAAATTTAGGGTCATTGTATAAATCGCCAGCCAGTTGCTGATTTTGCCCTGTGGAATGGTAATCATGTCAAAGCGTATTGTCTTGACACTGCTACAGAAAAGTGAGCAAGGCTATCCGGCCAGTTTGAATATCCACAGTCAGCCATCAGCCTCTAGCGTGATCCAGGTTACGGGGATACTCCCGTCGATTCCTTCCTCCTTGCAAGCAGCGCTGCAAAGCTGGCAATTGCCCTATCGGACGCTATTAGAGTCAAGAGCCTATCGTATTACCCCCCAGGCTGAGACGCAATTCTCTTGGCCGGAGAAGGCACGTACCCTTGTGGAGGCGTTGAATCACTGGCTCAATTCGGGGGCTCAACAGTGGCAAAAAATACGCGATGCCCTGCTGCAAACTCTGGGTCAGGGTGAAGCAACTCAACTGTTTCTACAAACTGGGGCACTGGAACTCCAGCAGCTTCCCTGGTCAGCCTGGGATGTGTTGAGTCGCTGTTTGCCAGCACCAGAAGTTATCCTCAGTCCACCTGAAATTCATCAATCTGCCCCTGTGGCCTCGCCTGTGCATCGCAGTCGGCCCAGAATTTTAGTGGTGTTAGGGGCTCAGGCTCAGCTTGATCTGCAGCGTGATCGCCAAAAGCTGGCTCAATTCGGGCAATCAGGGGTTGACATTCAATATCTCGATCAGCCTGACAGACAGACTTTTTTGAAGGCTCTTTGGGATGAGCAGGGATGGGATATTTTCTACTTCGGGGGGCACAGTGGGGCTGGTTTGGTCGGCCTCAATCAGCAGGCCCAGTTAGCACCGCATCAGGATTTTAAGCAGGGCATGCGGGAAGCTATTGCCAAGGGGTTACAGTTGGCCATTTTCAATTCCTGTGATGGGCTGCCACTGGCCAATGAGTTGGCGCAGCTAAATCTTCCCCGCAGCATTGTGATGCGGGAGCCGGTACCGGATAAGGTGGCGCAGGATTTTTTAGCCTTTTTGCTGTCCGCGTTGGAGCGGGGACAAACTTTAGCGGTATCGGTTCAAGAAGCGCGTCGGAAGTTAGAAGATGCCTGGACGTATCAATATCCAGGCTGCAGTTGGTTGCCAGTGATCTTTCAGCATCCTGGCATTTCCCCTTTCCAATGGTCTACTCCAGCGATCGCTACCCCCGACTCTCCTCCGACCCCGCCCCCCTTTGCTTTGCCCCGAGGACTTGGGTGGTTAAGTGTTGCAGCTATTAGCTTAGTGGTTACGAGTCTGGTGGTTGGGGTACGGTCTTTAGGAGGATTGCAAAGCTGGGAGTTGTGGTGGTTTGACCAACTAATGCGACTCCGTCCAGCCGAGTTACCGGACGATCGCATCACAATTATCACGGTCGGGGAGTCCGATATTCAATATCAGCAGCAAAATGGGCTGGCGGGGCGGGGCTCTATGTCGGATGCAGCATTAGCCCAACTATTGCAGAAGTTAACGCCCCATCAACCCCGCGTGATTGGACTGGATATCTATCACGATTTTGAGTACGAACCTGAGCTAGCGGCTCAACTAACAGCAAACTCACAGTTTATTGCCCCTTGCAAAGTTAGTAAATCCAACACACAGCCGGATAGCATTGCCGGTCCGCCCCAGATTCCGATCGCACAAATAGGGTTCACAAATTTCCCCAGTGACCCGAACACTTTCATCCGCCGCCAGTTAATTGGCATGGCTACTGATGGGGCGATATGTTCTACTCCCTACGCATTCAGTGTGAAAGTGGCTCTGGCTTACTTAGGTTCGGACTATGAGGTGGCTTATCAACCCCAGAGTCCCCTCACGATAGGTGATACTTTATTCCCGCGACTACAGCACATGGCAGGGGGCTATAATTTAAATCCCGATGATGCAAATGGCTATCAAATTCTGATCAACTATCGATCTCAAAGTCCCCGTCAAATATCGCTAGCAACGGTTTTGAAGGGAGAGGTAGACGATCAATTAGGGGATTGGGTGCGCGATCGCATCCTTTTGATCGGGCCAGACGATACGAAAAAGGATATACATCTAACGCCCTACAGTCAGGGTGCGTATCCCGAAAAAATGTTAGGGATAGAAATTCATGCTCAAATGACGAGCCAGATTTTGAGCGCTGTTTTAGATCAGAGATCGCTGCTTTGGTGGTATCCAGAATGGTTCGAGTGGTTGTGGATTTATAGTTGGTCCTTCATCGGGGGACTTATCCTGTGGCGATTGCGATCGGTTCTCGGGTACAGCCTTGTCATTGGAGCCACAGTTATTGGCTTGCCAGGGATCTGTTTCATCTTCTTGTTATCCGGAGGATGGGTGCCACTGGTTCCCTGTGCGCTAGGAATTTTTAGCACGAGTAGCATTTTTTTGATATATATTAGGTTTTCGTAAATTCACAACAGATCAAATCCATATTTACCCTCCTCCTATTTAAAATGAATGATTACTGTAAGGGCGCGAGGTTTACCCCCTTTGATACTGAGGATAGTCGAACAGGATTTCGTGTTAAGGGTGACCTGAATCACGCATGAATTGTCAAAAAAAAGGGGGGTTTCAATTATCTATTAAGGTGATGCTAGTGAGAAATACGCTTCTATTAATAGGATTATCACTGAGTTTTGCGTTTTCCCCATCTCCAGCGACTTCTGAGGAGCTTCGAGATTTGGGCATCTTACAGGCACAAAATGCTGAAAATCCAAATCCTTTTAGTGACCTAGGACGTCCTCCGAATCGAACCCATGGCGGCGATCGCTCTTCCAATGGTGACCTATGTCTGGAAGAATTGGTCATCGCTTTGGTACCGGGTTCCCCCGTGGCCAATTGCCAAGCAACTGATAACAGTAGAGCAACTGACTCTGAATCCGATCTGGCTCAGACGGTCACCGAATCTCCTGCCGTATGGATATTTATTCCAGACAATGAAACATTTCGGTCAGCACCTTCAGCTGAACTTGTCCTACTCGATGATGAGACAGGAAATCTCCTTTGGCAGGGTCTGATAGAGTCTTTCCACATGCTTCAGAATCAGGGCATTATTCGCATCCCAATTGACCATACCCTGGAACCAGGGCGTATCTACCGATGGTCATTCACAATCACAGTTGACCCAGACATCTTTGAGCAAAACCCAACCGTTGAAGGGTTAATTGAATACGTACCACCGACGGACGATTTAGTTGAAAAAATTGATAGCCTCCCATCACAGCCTGAGCAAATTGATGTGATTTACACCCAGTATGGAATTTGGCATGACGCACTGACATTAGTGGGTGAGCAACTCAGCCAAGATTCTGAAAATGTCGTGCTCCAAACCACTTGGTCTGATCTTCTGACCTCTATTGGGCTAGGAGAGTTGGCAAATGTTCCAATTATCGATTGCTGTAATCCAAACCTTTAGCGCAGCTTCAAGCTGGAGATTGCGGGTGTGGTTAGGGAAAACGCTATCCCAGGCCAAATCCCCAAGTTTAGTTTTGACAAACCACACTCCCCTACGCCATCACTCTCTCACTCCCCTTGCCCTTCCCCCCTTCCTCTCTTTCTCTCTTTCTCTAAAGCCACCCACCCACCATCACATAAGGAGCCCAAAAGTACGGTGCTTGATATCCGGGCCTTCTCATGAGTTGCAGTTGGGCTTGGCGGAGGGCTGTGGCTCGGGTCACGGTAGCGCTGCGGTCAATGAGCGCTTGATAGAACAAACTCATCAAGACAGCAGTGGATTGATCTTGAATTGCCCAGAGAGAAGATAAGGTACTGCGAGCCCCTGATTGGATAGCAATACCGGCTAACCCGAGAACCGCGTGATCATCTCCCGTCGCCGTTTGACAAGCACTGAGCACGAGTAACTCTAGAGGGGCAAAACCGCTCTCTTCTCGATCTCGCAGGATATGGCTCAAATTAAACATATCAATCTGCTCATCCCAGGCAACGATAAAGGTTTCTCTGGGGTCAGAACTAAACTGGCCATGGGTCGCAATGTGAATAATGGGGGAAGCGTCGTTACGGGTTTGCGTCTGCAGCGTTTCGCGGGTAAATTGAGCATCCAAAAATTCATCCCCCGGCAAATATTGCTGAACTTGTTCCAGTTCGGTTGCAACATACGGTAAATCTCGAAAGTTTTGATGATGGGGAAACAATCCTGGGTTATCAGCTTGAAAATCCGCGACCCCAAAGACTTGAACTTGGAGTCGATTTTGCACCAGCGGTTCGGGCTGAAAGAGTTGGGAACTGGGGGTTAAGGCGATCGCATACTTTTCGATCAAATACTGCTGGCCATCATACAAAGATGCCATTGGCACATTCCGTAATACGCCATCTAAAACAAACACCAGCGTGTTGACTTGACTTGCCACCAATGACGATTCCATCGGGCGAATCACCCAGTCATAGACTTGTTGTCCCAATGCTTTGCCCTGATCCGAGAGGTAGCGCTTACCCAGTTCCTGCCGCAAGCTGCGGAGAGTCGTATCAACCGCTTGTTTGGTAATCGGTAGGGTGTGCAAAGTCAGTTCGTTAGATCCCGGTAGCTTTAAGAGCACCACCAGCTGATCCGGTAGGGTCATGAGGTAAAACACTGCCGCTGAGGGATCTACCGTTTCATCGGTTAGTTGCACCCGCTGGCCCAAATTGCACCTCAAGTAGTTTTCAATTTCGGCGAGTTGTAAGTCATCAATGGTTTGAATCGCTTGGGTCAGACTTAATTGGCTAGGGGGGTGATTTTGAGGCGGGCTAACGAGCAAGCTAATCAGTCGGCGATAGACCGGTTCAACATTATCCCGAAAGGAAAACTGCACCTCCGGATCAACCAGAAGTAAGTCATTACGGGCAGCTTTGAGTTCTTCAATGGCGCGGTTGTAGGCTGCGATCGCCCCACTTTGATCCCCCTTATTTTCGAGTAGCCGCCCTAGCTGCCATTCCCACCGGTAGCGAATTTCTGGAGCCCGAATCGTTTCTGTCACTGTCAGCGCTTGTTCCGTAAGTGCTTGCGCCTCTGACCACTGTTGAGTCAATTCATAGAGTTCACCCAGTTGTCCTAAGGCATAGGATTGGGCACGTGGGTCAGCAAGCTGTTGTGCTTGCTGCACAACGGTAGCAAGGATTTCTCCAATCGATTGGAGGGAGGGGGTGTCTACAGAGGTAGGACGTTGTGATGTTGATTGCAGATCCAAACGTGAACGCCAAAAGGGCTGACACGATACCGCTGCTGCCGCCTCAGGATGGGCACACAGAAGACTTTGAGCCAAATTCAATCGGGTATAGACAGCCGCCCGGCCCGGGGGGAGCATTTGTATCGAGGTTTCAATGTCAGGGAGGAGACTGACCGCTTTGGCCAGTTCCCCCATTTCAACCCATAAACTAAGCTGATTTAGCTGAGCACGGGCTTTTCGGTGCGGATCGTTCACCGTTGCTGCTTGCTCATAGTGACTTAGGGCCGCTTCCGTAAAGGTTTGAGCTTCAGCTGTTTTACCTAGAGCTAGGGCGCGGTTCCTGAGGGCGCGCTCCGTATTCCCAAGTTCCAGCCACGCTGAACTTTGGGACGTAGGGGTGGTAGGGGTGAGCGCAAGACTCTGAACCAGAGTGGCGCGGGATTCATCCAGTTTCCCGACTCGCCGCAGGGCATTCCCTAACTGCCGCAGTCCTACCGCTTGGAAACTCGGCTCTGCTGCCTGCGCGAGCCGCTGACTCACCTGCTGAAGCAGCGCTTCACTTTGGACACTCAACCCCAAGACCTGCAACGCCTTCGCTTGATTGATGAGACTCCCAAGAACGCCGGTTTCATCGTTGGCATTGGCATAGGCCAAGGCCGATCGCTGCCATACATCCACCGCATCCTCTAATTGCCCTTGCAACCAGAATAGATGCCCTTGATGGTTCAGCGTCCTGGCTAGAATCGCCGTATGTCGTTGTGCATCCGCTTCCGGCGCGATCGTTGCCAAAACCGCGAGACTCTGATTCACCGTCATTTCGGCTTCAGCCCATTGTCCCAGATCTTGATAGGCTGCCGAGAGATTGCCCAACACCAGCGCCCGTTCTAAGGCCTGCCTGGGGGTTGTCAAGGTGGCAGCAGCTTGCTGCCAAACTGCGACCGCTTCGGCGAAGCGTCCGGCGTTATATAAGTCGTTGCCCTGTTGCAGAAGGCTATCGGCTGGGGATGTCTCTGCCTGGGCTAGAAGGGATGGAGTGGCCGAAACAATTGCAGCAGGCTGGGCGGTGAGGCGAGGGGAAAATAGGGCGATCGCTAACCCTAACAACACAACACTCAAAAACCGCAGGGGTTGGCGAGGGATGCCTATACAGTTCCAATTAACCATGGGGCCTGCCTCCCTATTCGTGCGTGCTCTGGGTAATTTCCAGCGCTTCCGTAGCCGTACAGTTGCGGAGCGATCGCTCCGCAGTGGCCAGGGTAATGAGTTCGATCCTCCCAGTGGCATCAAGCCTCAAACCGGTAGATTCCACTAAGGATTCAGGTTCAGGGAAAGCGCTGACTGCTGGGTCATTGGCAGAGGCTTCGGCAGCTAGTTCAGTGGGGGGGCGCAGATCACGCCAGAGGTCCTCAGCGTCTAGAGGGTCTCCCGGACTAGCCGCAATGCCGCCCCGCCCCGTGTTGACAAATTCAGCGGTTTGGCGAGTACTTACCTGGCACCCTTGAGCAATGGCCTCGGTTCCTGGAATATCGGGCAGGCTGTGCAGGTCGGACTCTGGGATGATTCCCGAGAGATTGCTTTCGACGGTTCCAGGATTGCCCTGCGCTGAGCTGGCCGTGATGTCGCTCAGTGGGGTGGGTTGGGGACGTGGTTCAATTCCATAGAGCTGAATTGCCTCAATCGTGACCCGACCACCATTCCCAGTGAAAGCATTCGCCGCGATGTTGCTGTCTTCACTGGGAACCGCCACGATAAAGCCATCGGCAATATCAATGGTGATGTTGCCACCATTCCCTCCGGCTCCGTTTGTTCCGGCAGTCGTGGAGAGATTGCTATCGTTACGTAACAGTAGTAAGTCGCCCAGGTTAAACGTTAGGTTGCCGCCATCTGCACCCGCAGCCGTTATCGCTGTGATTGCACTACCACCATCGAGAATCAGCCGATCAGCCGCCAGCTCGATATCACCGCCCTGACGGGTGCTCTCAGAATCTACCGCAATGCGCCCGCCGTTGCTCAAAGCAACCTCAGGGATGCGGTCAAGGATGATCGGTTCACCCCCCTGTTCACTAATCCCATTGCCGATGAAAATATTGCCGCCGAATCCGGTCGATGCTGAGCCCGTGCTGGATTCAATAGTGCTGCCATTAATTGCCAGGCTTTCTGAAACATCCAAGGTGATGTCGCCAGCGGAGCCGGAACCGGAGGTGGTAGCCGAAAAGGTTACCCCATCAGTAAGGGTGACATTAGGGGCCGTCACTTCAATGTTACCGGCTGGCCCCGAGCCACTGGTTTCTACCGTCAGCTGACCAGGGCCACGAATCGTAATGCGCTCGGGAGCATTGACCACCAAGCTACCGCCCCTGCCGCTGCCGCTGGTGGAGGCAGAAACCAGAGCCCCCGGAAAGAGCGTTAGATCTAAGTTAGGGTTGTTTTGATAGGGTTGCAGGGTCAAGGTGCCGCCGGGAGACTGTCCTGCAGTTTCAGCAAAGATGCCGACCCTCCCAGCCAGCTCCATCTGATCGGCATTCAGGGTAATACTGCCTCCCTGCTCTACATTCGTGGCCGTGGCAGCGGCGGTCGCAGTGATGCGAGCCGTTTCGGATAAAACAAAGGTGGGGGTATTGATAGTGACATTGCCCGGTTGACCGGCACCACTGGCTTCAACGGAGATGATGGGAGCCGCATCTTGCACCCCTGCGCCCAAGAAAACAGCTTCTGTGGCATTGATGAGGATGGTACCGCCGTTGCCAGATCCTGAGGTAGCTGCCAGAATCTGGTCGCCTTCCCCTAAATCCAACCGTGCCGCTTCAATCAGAATCAACTCGGCAGCGTTACCAGTGCGGTTCGCACTGCTGCTGACTTGGCTATTGTTGAAGATAATTTGCCCCGGACTGGTAATCGTGACATTGCCTGCCGGTTCACTACCATTGGCATCCGCTTGAATTTCGACGTTGGTGAGGGTGAGGTTGCCAGCACTGCTGATAATGGTCTCGCCCGCTGTCCCAAATTCGTCGAGATCTACTAACTTTATTGTTTCGTCACCAACAATATTCAGGTTGTCAAGGGGATTAGGAATCTCAATCTGGCCACTGGTAACTAGACGCGTATCTTGGATGAGCAAGTCCCCCCGACTCTGGATAATAACGGAGCCAGATGTCCCTGCAGACGATAAGGTTACGACTTCTAAACCTGATATCGTTTCTTCAGCTTCAAGTGTGACTGTTCCTCCAGACCCGGTAATGCCACCCGACTCAGCAAGCGAAAGGGCCAATACCCGAGCGATTTCACCCTGAATGCTACCGCCTGGAGCCTCTAAGGAAATGGTTCCTCCACTCCCAGTCTTCTGATCTTGTGAAAGTGAAAATGAAAGCAGATCGCTGTTTAGCCTAATGTCGCCCGCTTGTGCGGTGATCGCGATTGCACCACCACTACCACCATCCCCAGAGATGGAGTAGGAGAAGGAGTTTAAAGTCCCGTTCGTGGTAATGTCCCCCGAGACCGAGGTGATTGTGATCGCACCACCATTACCACTATCTCCATAGAAGGAGGTGGTAAAGGCGTATAAATCGTTTGTGGCAATGTCCCCCGAGACCGAGGTAATCGTGATCGCGCCGCTACTACCACTATCCCCATCGGAAAAAGAGGCGGTATAGAAGAAGTCGTTCGTAGTAACGTCCCCCGAGACCGAGGTAATCGTGATCGCGCCGCCACTACCACCATCTCCAGAGGAGGAGTAGGAGGAGGATTCCAAGAAGTCGTTCGTCGTAATGTCTCCCGAGACCGAGGTAATCGTGATTGCGCCGCCACTACCAGCATCTCCCTCGGAAAAAGAGGCGGCGTCCAAGGATGCATTCGTCGTAATGTTCCCTGATTGCGCAATAAGCGTAATCGCACCACCAGTGCCACTATCTCCAGAAGAAGAGGAGTCCAAGTTCCCATTCGTGATAACGTCGCCTGATTGTGCAGTGACTGTGATCGCGCCACCAGTACCACCATCTCCAGAGGAATAGGAGGCGGCAGAGGAGAATAAGTTTCCGCTCGTCGTAATGTCACCCGATTGCGCGGTAATCGTGATCGCGCCGCCGGTGCCACCATCCCCAGAAGAGGCGGCAGAGAAAGAAGCCAAGGACTCGTTCGTGATAATGTCGCCCGATTGCGCGGTAATCGTGATCGCGCCACCAGTGCCACCATCCCCAGAAGAGGCGGCAGAGAAAGAAGCCAAGGACTCGTTCGTGGTAATGTCGCCCGATTGCGCAGTAATCGTGATTGCACCACCGGTGCCACTATCCCCATAGGAATAGGAAAAGGAGGTCAAGTTTCCGTTCGTGGTAATGTCGCCCGCTTGCGAGCTAATCGTGATCGCACCGCCGGTGCCGCTATTTCCCCCATTTGCCCGGGATGAGGTATTTATTCTTCCTGTCGAGACATCACCAGAAACACTGGAAATTGCAATTGAACCACCATCGGCTGTATCTTCACCATTCATGCTCGAGAACGAGTTCGAAGTGATATTACCAGTGGAAATATCCCCCTCGGCTGTTAATGTGACATCGCCTCCGGCGTTATTACCATCCGTTGTCGAGATCGCCCCCAGGTTCAAATTCACCCCTGCGATCGCCACATCCCGCCCATTCGTCTGCAGCACATCCTGCTCATCCACCATCACCACATCACCCACCCCATCCCCATTGGCATCCGCCAACACCTCAATGGAGCCAGTTCCCCTGGCAAACAGCAGCACATTGTCCGCGACATCTGGCACCATAATCCCATCCACTGCCTGAAAGACCAGCGCTGTATCCCCTGAAGGGCCTGTGGCATCTGCTGAATCTTGCAATTCGATGCGATTCCCCACAACCTGTGCCGTTCCTCCTGGTGCCCCGAGCCGCATCGTACTCGTGACAGAATCACCGAAGAGCGTCAGCGTTTGTCCCTGCCCTACGACTAACCCAGCCTCATTGGTCACATCCCCCTGGGGCAAGGCATTTAGCTGTAATCCCAAAGGCACACTAATGGTGAGTAGCGACGCCTCCGGAGCGATCGCACTAAACTCACTGCCATCCTCAAAATCCAAGCTACCTGCCGTACTGACCATAAACGACCCCGCAATATCCAGCTGCGCATTGGGGCCAAAGATCACGCCATTGGGATTGAGTAAGAACAAATTCGCATCACCCAAGACACCCAGCAGGCCATCAATATCGGAAAGAGTTCCCCCAGTCACTCGGGTGAGAATATTTTCAACAGCAACCGGATTCGCAAAGTAGACACTCTGGCCTGTCTCAATCGAAAACGTCTCAAAACTGTGAAATAGATTGTTGCCGCGTTCCGCCCCACCCTCAATCTGAAAGGTTTGCCCATCCTGGGGAGCAACCACTGAGTTTTCTGCTCCCAACGTAGTATCGGGCGTCAGTTGGGCTGTGCCGACTTTCTGAGTCATAAGCCACATTAAGCAGCTGAGCAAGGCATTTTGTAAGAGTACCTTTTGGAGTCGCTGTCGCGTTACTATATAGCAGTTCATCGGCAATGAGCTTAATTAAGGATGGGCTACCTCGCCCAACACCGTACCAACAATTTCCGAGCAACCGCTATAATAGCTGTTTTCTTGCGCGTCTTCTGTCCACCACTAATACGGGCATAGGTGGCTGCCGCCCATTCGTTGTGACGCAACATCAGCCAGGACACTTCCACTAATGCCGTTCGGAGTAATCTTGATCCCCGTTTAGTAATCTTGCCCAGGCGATTAGTTTGACCAGATTGATGCTGCTGGGGGATTAAGCCAGCATAGGCAGACACTTGACGCGAGTTCTTAAATCGCTTCGGGTCATCTAAACAAGTGACTATCACTTCGGCGGTTTTACGACCCACGCCAGGAATCGTCTGCAATAGTTGGATACGCTCCTCCTGCTTGGCAAGTAGGTCTAATTTCCGTTCAATCTTTGCCTGGTGCTCCCAGAGTTGGTCCAACATCGTTAATTCTAAATCTAATTCCCCACGCCATAGATTGTGCTCATCGCACTCCGCCAGAACTCGTCGGTGTTGGCTTAATTCATCAATCCCTTGTACGGTCCAGGCTCGGTGACCTGATGGCATTTTCACCCCTTGTTGATCAAACAACGCACGAATCGCATTTTGAATCCGATTGATACGCCAAACCACCACCTTACGATATTTCACCAAGTGCCGATATTGTCGGTTCTCTGGTGACGGCACATACACTGGGTTGATTTGCTCCAGAGCAGCCAGTTTTGCTAACTTCAAGGCATCGTCTTTATCCGTTTTGCGTTTGACGTTTTTCCACCGCCCGGCCTCCTGACTCGGATCGGCCACCAGCACTCGATAGTCTTCGGCTACACACAGATCATGCACCCATCCGGTAATCGAACATGTTTCCACTACCACCAGGTGCGGTTGAGTACGACGTAATATTTCTTTGAATTCCCGTCGGTATGTTTTGAATGTGTCAAATTCAGTCCCGTTATTCTCGGTGTCCAGCAGACACGATACACAGTTGAATTTGCCCAGATCAATCGCTAGAAT
>JBCBTQ010000100.1:0-18931 GCA_039818605.1 Cyanobacteria bacterium J06639_14
GGCTTGATGCCAGGACCGGTAACGCTGCTCAGAACTCGGAACGCTCTTGAGAAGTTCGACAGATTGCCCGGTTTCATCCAGACGATAAGTATTCCAGTGAAAGTTGGTCAATTCATTCTGACGCAGGAGTAGAAACTGTCCATCAATCGTTTTATGAATGCCTAAAACTTCCCCGAGTTGGTTACTGTAGGCCACAGTCGTGCTGGGTTGGTTCCGCTGTGCTTGGTACCAAAAAAAAGTTTGGAGTGCGCTATCATCCTCAACATCAACAGCACCGCTGGTAATAGTGGCCTCGAAGGTTTGATTGAGGCGATAGGGAATATTTAAATGGCTTTCCAAATGGTTCTGGATACGGGCTGTCGTTTGATTGCTTAGTTTGGTAGCGAGTCGCTCCAAGCTATTACGCCCGTTATGCCAAGATAGCCACCCAACCAATCCAACTGCACCTACGGTTTGCAACACGAAGGGAACGGTTAGTACGGTACTGAGCGGTAGCCTGCTGAAGTTACTACGGAAAGTTTGAATCAATCGAGTAGGCATACTCAATTTGCTAACTTCATTAATCTTCTGAGACTGGCCTCTATAGAAAATATCATCGCGTCTGAATTGCAAGGGGGCAAACGGGCACAATCGCCATCTTGCAGGGAGTCACTTTGGAAAATGGAGCGATCGCTGTTAATCAATCATTCTGTGATCAATGAACAGATACTCTCTGGGTATCGAATAACGCCACAGCCATTCCATCGGCTCTGAACCCTAAGTAGAGCATGTATCCAGCAGGCACAATCGTGCCCCAGCAGACAACACAATCACAATTGCTCTAAGCATCTGGCTGACAGGCATCGTGGAGTTTAGTTCTGGATTGATACCAGGGAGGAAAAATGGCCGTGGCGGGTGGATGCTCAAGGGTGAATCGCCACTAGATATGGCAATGTCAAGACTTCATACGTCGTAATATGAGATGTCGCCAACTCTGAAGGAAAAGCAAGGGATTGTCCTTCATAAAAATGGGCATGATTACATAGGAATCTGCGGAAGCCGTTTGCTATGCAAGCGCTTACGTCTGCATCGACCTTTGTAAATTCCCCTCAAAGGATTCTTCTAGCTATGGCAACCCTAAAAGTAGGCATCAACGGGTTTGGTCGCATCGGCCGCTTAGTATTCCGGTCAGCGATTAAGAACCCTAACATTGAATTCGTTGGCATCAATGACCTGGTTCCACCTAAGAACTTGGCCTATCTGCTGAAGTATGATTCCACCCACGGTCGTTATGCTGGAACCGTAGAAGCTAAAGAGGATGGCATTGAAGTTGACGGCAAGTTTATTCCTTGTACGGCCATCCGCAACCCGTCTGAGCTGCCCTGGGGAGACCTAGGCGCTGATTACGTCGTTGAATCAACAGGCTTATTTACAACCTATGATGGCGCTAAGCAGCATTTAGACGCTGGTGCTAAGCGCGTCGTTATCTCTGCTCCAACGAAGGATCCTGATCAAGTCTCGACTCTATTGGTTGGTGTTAACCACGAAACATTTGATCCTGAGACCGATGTGATCGTCTCCAACGCTAGCTGTACCACGAATTGTTTGGCCCCCATTGCCAAAGTCATTCACGATAACTTTGGTCTAGCAGAAGGACTGATGACGACCGTTCATGCAGCCACGGCCACTCAACCCACAGTCGATGGCCCCAGCAAAAAAGACCTACGCGGTGGTCGGGGTTCAGGCCAAAATATTATTCCTGCCTCCACAGGGGCCGCTAAAGCCGTAACGCTAGTGCTGCCCGAATTGAAAGGCAAACTCACTGGCATGGCCTTCCGGGTTCCGACTCCAGACGTTTCGGTCGTGGACCTTACCTTCCGCACGGAAAAAGCCACAAGCTACGCTGAAATTGCGAATGCCATGAAAACTGCTTCGGCAGGTAGCATGAAGGGCGTCCTCGGTTACACCGATGAAGCAGTCGTTTCTACGGACTTCACGACCGATCCTCACTCCAGCACGTTTGATGCAGGGGCTGGCATGGAGTTGAATACGAACTTCTTCAAAGTCGTCTCTTGGTATGACAACGAGTGGGGCTATTCTTGCCGAGTTGTGGATTTAATGCTGTACATGGCTCAGCAAGATGAAATTCTCAGCGGCATCTCAATTCCTGCAACTGTAAGTATTTAAGAGCTTTACAGGATGTCCTGTGGGAATGTGCCATATTGCCCTCCCCACAGGCAGCTGATGCTTGTAGGCCCCATGTTGACCTGTTAGAACGAGGTCAACATGGGGCCGTGATGATAGAGTCAGCCAATTGTCTGGCTATCAAGTTGAGGCTGAATCGCCTCCAAGACGAAAAGCGAGCCCATTTTCTCACTCTACTTGAGCTAAACCGTTTCCTTCAGTGTGAATGTCATCGCCATAAATCATCACGATTCTGGACTCTATAGGCTGCGCTTTATTCGCTCAAAAAGTAGCACTCTATGACAGAGATTGACCGAAGTCCATAGCTATAAACCTTGCTCAAAATGGATAGGGCCCGTAAATTATAGGCAAAGGGCAAATTCTCAGTTTGATACGATGCAATCAAATCGCCGATGGTGCTTCACTCTATTCGAAATGATGGATTCGAATATTTGTTTATGGCAACCTACCAGAGTTAATTAAACCTGGTGTTGACTATGTTGGAAGCAGCGATCGCGGATAGAGCAACACTTACTTTAGGAGGTTTGAGAGATATAGGTTACAGATTATGAGCAGCTGCTAGCGATTTAGCCTGAGGTACACAGTCTACGAAAAATACGGGTGTAATTATGAAGAATTTAGCTTGTATGGTAAGCGGTACAGCGTTAATTCTCGGTAGTTTAGCGACTCCTGCCAGTGCCCTTAGATTTTTAGTAGAAGGCAGTGTCGAGAGTACTGGAAATATTGATATCTTGGGCCTAGTTGAAGAGGACTTTGACCTCAACTTTGGGTTCAGCGAAACAATTGACAACAATGACTTTGGCATTTCAGACGCAGTCTTGGCCAGCAGTCTGGCAAACGGTAATGTCACTGTCCCTGATGAGTTATTAAACCTGTTTCTGCCTTTTGACTTCGAGGCGTCTTTAGGCATTGAAGATCTTTTGCTGCTAGATCAGAGCGCGTCTTTATCGGTTGACACGGTTGGCGAGTTTGAGCTTGCTTTCAACGCGAGCGATCCGAATAATCCTGCTTTCGATCTCACTCCAGCGAGTGGCTCCGATATTGATCTCAGCCTTTGTTTAACGGCAACGTGTGCCATATCGGGTAGCTTTTTGACTGATTTTGGCGCAACGGCTGATTTGGGATTTGTTGACACATCGGCTGTTATCGAACTGGCTGGAATATTTGAGCTGAGTTCAACGCCATTGTTGGATCAGCCCCCGTCCATGCGCCCTCCCGGACCAGCAGTCCCCAGCGAACCAGTAGTAGCCCCCAACGAACCTCAGACACCGCCAACGCAGCCATCTATAATCCCTGAGCCAGAAGCACCCGGCACGGCGGATACACCTGAGCCGATTGCGGTTCCAGAACCGATGACTTTATTGAGTTCTACAATGATGCTCATAGTTGGGGCTAGCCTTACGCGTAGACGCTAGCATGCCAGAGATTTTGCGCAATGTAATGTATGGCTCACCAAGACCCTGCATTACTGGGTTGCGATCTTAGCGCAGCCGACTTTCCGAAAAGCCATGATTGCTTTCCAAGGTCCGTTGAACGTCTACTAACTCTGCTAATTTTTGCGTGAGGCTATCTACTTTTTTCTGGGCCGCAACTTTGCGGTGCAAGGCAGCCCTGGCAAGATCTTCACGATCGCGCTTCAGGGCTTCTTGCGCTACTCGGTGCCAGGTATCCATATCCTGCCTTGTCTGCTCATACTGGTATTTCAAGGTTTGGTGTGCCGATGATACATCGGTTAGGGCCTGCTGCAAGAGTACGATAGCTTCCTCTGGTGAGCGATCGCGCGCTGTCCCTTCAATTAAGCGGCGCACCTCAGAAAGCTTCCAGCGATCAAGATGAAGTCCAAATGCACTCAACTGCGAACTAAGTTGATGACCGGTTTTACACCAAGTCGCAAAGTGCTCACAATTATTGGTAAGCAAGTCATATCGCTGCTCTCCCAAACGACTTTCGGCCCGTTGCACGACGATGTGTGGCAAAAAAGCAACTGTTTGGGACCGAACAAAAATGCGCCCTCGCCGCGCAAAAGTTGCACATGTGGTTCGTGAAACAGTTGCGGTTCCTTCTTTGTAATAATGAATGATAGTGCCATCACCGCAGTCAATTCCGTGATGCTCATACATCCCCGAAACCCCGGCTAATTCACGCATTGCGTATACTTGATCGCCCAAAGCCATTACCCAACCTTTACTGTCCTTAGTATCAGAGGGTCCTATTCTTCCATCCGCGTCCAGTTTCGAGAGGCTGATTGCCCTTCATTCAACCTGGATGGCGTGAGCGTTTCCGACTCAGAATTCGCTTCTTTGGGGACATTATCCTTCTCAAGAGCCAGTTGTTCTTTAGCTTGTTGAGCAGCTGCAGCTTCTGCCCTTAAGCGCATCAACGCCTTGACCGCTTCGCTACTCCCAGAACCAATGTTTATTTGAACATTCGGTCCGGAACGCGCTAGCCGGATAACCGTGCCGTCTTCGGCAGGAACTTGAGAAACGCGCTTTCCTTCTAAATACGTCCCATTTGTTCCCAAATTAATAATTTCCCACCCAGAAGTAGTTTGCCGTAGCTCAACGTGATGTCTAGAAACGACAGCACTGTACAACACGACATCATTCTCAGTTGATCGCCCAATTCGGATGACCGATTCTTCGTTGAATGTCCAGTGTTGCACTGGGTTCTTGTGTACGGGATGCAGTAACGATAGAGTAATCACATCACTCAACCCATAAGGGATATCCAAACGTTTTACATTAGCTGAAAGCTAGTGTAAGGGTCAAATCTTTAGCCAATTTGGAAAATAAAGGTAACTTTATCTCCTTTCCCAAGAGCCACTTTATCTCCAGGTCTCAAACGATGGCGATTACCAGGGGCCAAGGGCATGTTGTTGATGTATGTCCCGTTAGAACTACCGACATCTTCAATATAGTAAACGTCTCCCTCAACCCGGATATCGGCATGAACACGCGAGACAATCTCGGAGTTGGGAAAACCAGATACATCAATATTAGGAGGAACTCGATCATTGGGTTTACCAATGTGTAAAAGAGCCAGCTGAGGTTGCAGCTCAAGTATTGTGTCGGTTTGGACATGGAGTAGCTTAGCCTGTTGAGATTGAATTTGAGTTGCTCCACCATAGCCCTCAGAAGGAACAACTACAGGTACCTGCGGCACTTCTCCAACAGGCGCAGCAACGGAAGATGGTGATGGCTCCTCTAGCGGCGGCGGCACCTCTATCCCATTCAGGGAAGGCATTGGCGCACTCGATGAAGGCACACTAGCCTCGACAGCAGCAACGGATTCCGTTGTAACTAGAGGATCAAAGGGAACTAAATCGGGAATCTCAACTTCCGCTTGAGAAGATAACGTCGCTTCGACAGGCACAAACGTTTCTTCTTCCTGAGGAGCTACAGCGGCTGTCTCTGTAGACTTCAGATTAAAACCACATTGACCACAAAAGCTGGCGTCTGACTGCACAGATGCGCCGCAATTGGGACAACTTGCCAAAGCAGGGAGTGGTGTATAACAGGCTTCACACTGTACTGCACCATCTGGATTTTGGTGATTACAGTTTGGGCAAACAATCATGGTGGTACCTTTATCCTGCGACCATCATAAAAGAAAGGTCCGCAACCCTGTTCAACAAAGTATTACAGCAGGTTGACAGCCAACTGCGGAAAAATGAAAAATTATTCAAAATTTTGTGTTCCTACAGCATTGTTAGAGATACAGAACTCAGTAAGGGGCAACAGGGAATCTTTGAAAAAGAACGAGGGGGCAGTAAAGGTATGGGGAAATTGTAGTTCGGAATTTACCAAGACTGACGCCCAAAGCAAAAATCGCATCCCCCTTCGCAGCTCACCCCCTCAATCAAATACCTTGATGTCAGGTTGCATTTTAATGGGTTCTCCAGCTGCTGCGTCTAGCAACCAGACAAGTTCACCCTGCGGACGAATTAAGCGCGATGGAAAGGCATAATCATCGGCTGTCGGGGCAAATATCTGAGTTAGGGCTGCTTGTTTGTTACTTCCAGAGACCAGAAATAGGACACAACGACTTTGATTAATGAGGGGGACGGTGAAGGTAATCCGGGGAGCCCCTGCTTTTTCGCCCACAGTAATTAGACGATCGCTCACCTTTAAAGCTGCTGTATGCGGAAAGAGTGAGGCCGTATGAGCATCATCTCCCATGCCCAGCAGAATCACATCAAACTGGGGCCAATCTTGATTTCCCATAACCTGGCGCAGGGTTTGTTCATATTGAACGGCAGCATCGGCGGGGTTTTCAAAACTGGTAGGGGTCACGTAAACCTGTTCAGATGGAATTGGCACTAAGTCCAACCAGGCTGCTTTGGCCATTCCAGCATTACTGTCGGGGTGATCGCTAGGCACATAGCGTTCATCGCCCCAAAAGATGTGTAGCTTTTCCCAGGGCAGATCCTCTTTGGCTAAGGCTGCATATAAGGGTTTGGGGGTACTACCTCCTGCCAGTGCAATGAAACAGATGCCACGTTCAGCGATCGCGGCCCGAATACGTTCCACAACCAACACCTGTGCTCGCGCTACTAGAGCTGTCCGATCGGGATGAATTTCTACCTGGAGGCTAGTCATGAGCTTAAGACGAGTCCAACTTGAGGATGTTTTGGTTGCAGCCTAAACGATTTTTTTCTCACACTGGGATTGCTTAAGCTTTACTTCTAAAGAATGCATTTTCGCCCAGGGATAAGTTGTGATTTCAGTTGTTTTACCCTGTCTGAACGAGCTGCGCCATGGATATCTCCCTCAAATCGTAGAGAATTTGCTGGATCAACACGGCGAGCGAGAACTCATCGCCATCATCAGCCCCAGCCAGGATAGTACTTTTGAACTACTTTCACAGGTGCCGCAGTTCCAGATCATCGAATCGACGGCGGAAAATCGAGCCCAACGATTGAATATCGGTATTGCCGCTAGCCAAGGAGAAACGGTCCTACTTCACCATCCCGCCACCTTGTTGCCGCCTAACAATGCCCTGATCTTTATTCAGGAAGCATTACAAGACCCACAAGTCATGTGGGGCGGATTTCGTCATCAATTTGATTGGGATCACTGGTTGCTGCGCTTCACCTCTTGGTACTCCACAGCGGTACGACCTCGTTGGGGACAGATTCTATATCTTGACCACTGTATCTTTGCGCGGCGATCGCTGCTGACGAAAATTGGTGGCGTTCCCGATATGGATATCTTTGAGGATACCGTTCTAAGTCAACAACTTCGGCGCTACAGTAAGCCCGTGATTCTTCCCCATGAAGTCATCACTTCGGCCCGTCGTTTTCGCGATCGCGGGGTTTATCAGCAGGCACTCCTCAACCAAATGCTGAAGCTGATGTATCACACCGGCATTGATCCACAGTTGATGAATCGTCTCTACGAACAGAATACGCAGATCAATGTGACCTACTCTAGGGCTGAAGAAGAGAGTGAGACGCAGGAAGAATAGAGCACTGTTGGTTATTCGTTGATAGTTGATTGTGCTCTGTCACCGAAGGACTGGTTGCTGATGGTTGGTGGTATGGCCCTAAGTGTTACGAACCATGAGGCATCAATCAATCACCCATCAATGAGCAACCAGCAACCGCTACCGTACAGCTTCTAAGGGACGGATATCCTCTACCGTCCGAGGCACTATCTCGTCATTGCGATCGTACTGACTACTGAATCCTGTGACTTGGACAGCCTGCCCCGGCTGGAGAAATGTTAAGTCCTGGGGCGCGATTCGAGTGGAGCGGGGAATGTAGATTTGCACGGTTCCGGTAGCATCCTTAATCCAGAGGCGATCGCCATAGGGAGCATCCTCTACCAATGGACGGGTGATGGTTCCTTGCACAACCACTAGTTGACCATCCAACTCAATTACAGCCTCTTTAAGAGAGACTCGGTAAGGGCGGATGGACGGCAGCAAGACCTTTGAGTGTTGCCAGTTCTGCAGGTGTACTATCGGCTGGCCATGACCATCATCTTGCAGTACGCCCTCCACTCTAACCCCATCCCCAATTGCCAGATTTAGTGGGCGATCGCTGCTAACGTAAATCCCGCTGCTCTGATCTTGAATGGCAAATCCTTGGTCAAAGGTGGCTGATGCAAACTGACCACTCGGAACCGTGACGATACCTGTTATGACTACTTCAGTACCGTTGGGTTGTTGTCGAACTTGGTCAATAGACAAGGTCAGAGGAGTCGCCATCGTCTTGATTGGCATTAGCAGCCACACCAACGAGAACACAAGAGGAGCTATAAGTCGTAGCCGTTCTAACGGCAAGGTACTAGAAACGTGCTGAAAATCAGCCCCTTTTTGCCAGCAGCCACGCACACACACACCACATGTGCGTAAGGTGCTCATCAGTCGAACGAAGAATAAGCATGATGTGGCCATGTAACTGTGTAAATGCATCGATTTCAAGCTTTTATTTATCAACCAGACTCTCACCTCAGTAGTTTCTCTAATTTCACGAGTTATTATGCTACCTTTTACACTTATTTTTCTAATAAACCCTATAAACACCTGACCGCAAGAGGGGCAAAATCAGATGAAAATTCCAACGAGCCGAATTTATTAAAAACCTCTCATTAGATTATTAGAAACTTCTCACCAAGCTGCAAGACTTGTAAGCCATAAAGATCGCGCAAGTTTTCCGTCTCAAAAAGAACACGAAAAGTCGTTTTCTATACAAATAAGATGTCTAGCTTATAAGTTGATGTATTACACAAAAACAAGATTCATTTATCCTGCTAGTTAAACAGAGACAATAATGCTTGGCGACATCATGAATTTTATTGATTTATCGCTTATTGTCTTCACTTTGGACAGCGGCTCAAGCATATCGATTCAAGTAGCAATCTGATGAAGTTTATGCAAACTTGATACGCGACATGCGATGAATTTTCTGCAAACCTACTGAATTTAGATTGACTTCTGCATAGGAGCTCTAAGAACATACACCTAGACGGTGACAAAGGTTATGTGAGTCGTCCTTGAAAGCACTAAGACGCGCATCTATGTTGGGCAAGATTCGGTTCGGTTCGCTGAGGTAAGACAAATTCACTGAGCAAGCATTTCTCAGAAATCAGCAATTTTAACCCCCAACCAATTGGCTTGATTGCAATGTAAAGTGTGCAGTTTTTAAACTGTCATAGCACCCAGACAGTTTAAGTTCCGAACAATTTCAGATTCTTGTCATTTCAGTAAATGACTGTTCTCTATAGGCATCTAACTAATGTTGGGTGTCAGATTTCTGGTGAGGTAATTTCCGGAACTAGTGTTTATGGTTAAGACTACTTTTCAAGAGGTCGATTCTGACAAGGCTGCATCCATTCCTGAGAAAGCTCCTGAACCATCTTCTGGAGAAACTCAACACCGTTCCTGGCAGCGCTTTGTTATTGGTGGAGCTTGTGTTTCGTTAGGGCTTTTAGCTGTAGGAATTGGGATTGCCTCAATTTCTTATCGCTTAACGCATTTAAGCATCGGCAGCGGTTTGATTAACGGTCGTACGGTTCGTATTCAGGCCCCTGTAGACGGTACGATTCGCGATTTCTATGCGCGACCGGGGGTAGAGGTCAAGGCTGGGCAAGTACTCACACGCCTCGGTCCTTTGCCGTTAACGTTACCTCAGAGCAGTCCTGTCGCAGCGAATCTGCCAAATCTACCAAATTTGCCAGACCAGACTGCTGCTGTCCAGCTTGAGTCTGACCAGCAAACCCTGGACCTGTTGCAACAACAACTGCAGGAACTGGAAAACCAGTATCAAGCGTTGCAGGCAACAACAGTGACGATCGCAGCCGAAACTGCGGATCAGTCTCAAGCGGCGATTGCAGCCGCGATCGCGGAGGAAGTGGCCGCCCGCAAAAAATATGAGCGTTTTCGCACGCTCTTATCAGCAGGGGCAGTTTCCCGCCAGGAAGTTGATGAACTTGAAGCCGTCTGGAAAATCGCTCAAGCCGATGTCCAACAGGCACAATCCGAGCAAGCTATTGCTCAGGTAACGGTAGATGCCCTGCAACAACAGACACCGCTGCACTCGGCAACCAAAGACTTACAGTTCCGACGACGTCAACTGTTGCAAGAAATTCAAGCTCAAACAGCTCGTATCAATCTCTCAGAATCAGAGCTTCAGGCTTTACAGAGCGAGGTAGAGCAAACACGGATCCCTGCTGGAAATAACACCATTTTGCCGATTTCTGCACCTTTTGATGGCATTGTGTACAGCACCCAACATGATGCCGGGGAACAGGTAGACCGCTCTAATGTTCTACTATCGCTGCTGGACTGCAACGATCTTTGGGTTGAGGCATTGGTGAGTGTCGAGCAAGCCAATCGGATTAATATCGACCAGCCTGTGCGAGTCCAGTTAGCGGGTCAAACAGATACGGTCATTGGCACCGTGGAATTTATCAACGCGGTCAGTATGGGCGATTTGACTAAGGCTCGTGCTGAAGCACTGTTACCAGCAGTTCCTGCCAAGCTGGTAAACCGCCCTCTCGCTCGCGTGCGGGTCAGAATTCCCCCCACTTCGGTCCAAACTCAAACCCATCAATTTTGCGGTGTAGGGCAATCGGCCAACCTGACATTTGGGACACATTCATTTGTCTCAGCATGGCTGGGTGGGTTTACGAATCCTTAGTCACATAGGCACGCTGCGGCCTGCTCGGTACGAAGACCTCAAGCACAATCGGCAATTTCTCCACCATCCATCCGTTTCTGAAAATCAAGGAGCCTGCAAGTGTCACACTCTCCTGCGCAGCCAGCCCCACGTTCAATGGGCAACCAATTAAGTAACCTAACGTTCCTCGCATTTATCATCTGTGGCCTCGGTGGACTCTTCCTCTTACAAAATCCTGGTCACCTAGCTATTTGGGATGTCTTTAGTCTGATTGGCTTGGGCATAATCGGCGTATGGCGGTGGTCCTGGTTTACTTTCAGGATGTTACGCGCTCGGTACTACTTACATTGGGTTTTTCCTCATTGGCGGCGACGGGCTAATCAAGTTCCGGTTGAGGATTTACCTCATATGTGCTTTCTGGTGCCCACTTACAAAGAGCAGCTCTGGATTACCGAGCGAGTTTTTCGGGCGATCGCCTATGAAGCCAAAACACTAGCCCAGCCCATCACGGTTTTAGCCAACAGCAGCAGTGACGAGGAAAATGCGGCTATTCGCAACATTCTTGAGCAAGAAGACCCAGGTTTGCAGTCCATCAACTTAATTTTGATGACGCAGAAGGATGGCAAGCGCAAGGCCATGGCAGATGCTCTGCGTAAACTGGCTCAGATTGGCCTGCCCGAGGATACCGTCATTGCTTTAATGGATGGGGATTCAGAACTGACGCCCGGCACGCTGCGTCGCTGTTTGCCATTTTTCCGCTTGTTTCCCAAAATGGGTGCCTTGACAACGGATGAACTCCCAATCGTAGAAGGCTCGTATCTTTTCTCCGAATGGTTTCATTTACGGTTTGCTCAGCGCCATGTGCAGATGTGCTCTGATTCCCTGGCGCAGAAGGTAATGTGCCTAACAGGACGCTTTTCCTTGTTTCGAGCTGAAGCAGCTCTCCAGCCTTCCTTTGCCAGACAACTGGAGCAAGATTTTCTGACTGATTGGCTGTGGGGTCGTTTCAAATTTCTATCGGGTGATGATAAGAGCACTTGGTATTGGCTGTTACAGCGCAAATACAACATGCTTTATGTGCCCGATGCGATCGTGAACTCGATTGAAACCCTTTCCGGTTCGGTGCTGGATCGGGCTTACAACAACATGCGCCGTTGGTATGGCAACATGCTCCGCAACAATGGACGCGCGATCGGCTTAGGACCTAAAATCACGGGCTGGTTTACTTGGTATAGCTTGATCGACCAGCGCATCAGCTTCTGGACGTGCTTAATTACGCCAGGTTTTTTGTTTGTCTCATTACTGCAAGGTCATTGGAAAGCAGCAGCAGTTGTCTGTTGCTGGGTTCTCTTTAGCCGCGCATTGATGCTGATGCTAACGTTCTTAGGCCGCAGTTCAGTCTTGAAGCCCATTCACTTGCCGTTACTGTTGGTCTCCCAATGGGGTGGTTCGTGGGTCAAAATTTGGACTCAGATGAACTTGGCCCAGCAAAAATGGACCAACCGAGGCTCCCAAAGTATTACGGCTGCTGGTACCGGCATGGAGCGTGCCTTCAAACTAGGAACGTCTCGCTCACTGTTCTATGTTCAGATTTTTAGTTTTGTTGTCCTTTTGTGTTGGTTATCTGGAAGCCTCAACCCGGCCTGGGATATTGCCGGATTGCAGCTAAACTATCGAGCTACGCAGGCATTTGCAGCGACGCAAGTGGTTGAAGTCATCGACCATGGCATCTGGCCCAATGATGGCGTGGATGATGGAGCCGCACTCCAAGCGCTGATTGACAACTTACCCGCCCAACGGCCTGTGGAGATTCGCTTACCGATTGGCGAATTAGACTTATTCCAGCCCATCAGTATTAACCACAGCCATATAACCCTGATTGGTGAAGGTCCAGAAAGAACTGTATTGCAAGCCCACTTCAGGCAAGCTCAGGCAACGGCAATGCTACAGATTCATCCGGTGGAATCAGCCGATGCAGCCTCTGGACAAACCTTAGAACAGGTTCACCTCAAAGGGTTTACCCTCCGGCCGGTTGATCCTACCACTGGTAAAACCAACAAAATTGATGGGATTTTGTTTGAGCAGGTCATTGGCGGTTCACTGACTCATTTGAAAGTTGACCCTGGTAGCCGCAATCCAATTGTGCTGAAACAAACGAAAGATATTGCCCTGGAATACGTCGCGGGTTCTAGCCATCCAGACCAACCTGAAATCGTGATCCAGGATAACGACGACCTGAAGCTCAGTGAGGGAGAGTCTTCATACCTCACTCGCTAGCGGTCACTGAAAACTCGGCAAAATCAATATAGACATCGTGGGGAGTTGACCAGGAAGCATCACCGCCACCAAAGAAGGTGGAAAAGAACAGACCATCAATTTGCAGTGAATCTACGGTACGAAAGCGTAAGGCTGTTTGGTCAATGACGAGTTCTTCATTAACCCAGACTCGAATTTGGCCATCAGCCCGTTCTGGATGATTTAGCTTCACTTCTTGTTCTATCCAATACCACGTACCCGGTTGAAATTGCCAGTTCCCACGCCCGATAGAGGTGCCATAGTCCTCGCTTGTCGGTAAGTAGGCATAGACTTCACCGTCACCGTCTCGCCGCCACATCAAGCGAGTCGAAAAGCCATCGGTACCATCAGGGATATCACCACCACTGGCCCCTTCTCCACCAAAGAGTCCCGGCAGCTTTCCACCCTTAACAAAATCGAAGTTTTCGGAAAAGCGTAAGGCATAACGCAGTCGCAGTTCGGATTGAGGTGGCAAGGAGAGGTCGGCGTAAAACTGTGCGCCACCTAGCGGAACCCCTTCTTGACGGGATACGGATGGGCTTGCTGAGCCTTCTGGATAATGGACTCGGAGAATTTGCTCAAAATCGGCTTGAGGATCTGTCAATACCTCTAGGTTCTCGAAGCCCCAAGACTTCCCATTACGGACATCCCATGCCTCCATCCAATCGGGGCTAAGCCATTCGCCAACCCACAGCACATTGTCGTGAGTGGTGGCGCGATCGCTCTTCTGTACAGAGGTTTCTACCACTGGCACAGTCGTCGCTAAAGGAGCGGCATCAGTATGACAGCTCACGAGAGCTAATGAGCACAAAACCGCTGTAGCCTTGAAGCTGGAATAGATATCCATTGTTGATAAATAAACAACTATCACTATCACCGACAGAATCGATAAGTAGGCCCCTGCTGTTCGGTGTATTGCCCTCCCCCCAATTGGCTTCGCGGCCAACCAGAGAGTAATGTAGATGGTCTATCCTGCTCATCCATTATGACGATCTCATTAGAGTCAATCGATGCACATGTTCGATATGTGAACAGACTCTACCGTTGTGCAAAATTTCGGCTACGTATCAGATAGTCTTAAGCGAGTCGCAGCCCCCTAAAGACTACAAGGATCAAAGTCGAGGAGCAGAATATGTTTTGGGACGTACTGCGTCACAACGTAGCCATATGGCACTCTGAATGATGCCGTCTTGTTATCGAAATCACGATGGACGTTACTGAATCAACGAAAGATCTGATTTACAAGGTGCAACGTCTCAAAGCAAAACATCCTGACCCCGTATCCACCACATTTATCGACTTTTACTGTCAGTGCTGCCAAGGAGTCGATTATCTATTTCCTGAAGGCATGCGATCGTCCGTGCAGCTGTTAGATATTCTGCAATGGTTTTTCCAATGTGTTGATAGTAAAGAACCACCAACGCTTGTGCGTCTAATGTGGCAAGACATTGTAGGCCCCACATTAGAGGAATATCAGGAAGATGAAGGCATTGAACAGCGTCTACTCAGGACCTTTGAATCAGGCGCTTTACAGTTGTATATCCAAAACTGGGACCGCGAACGTAACCCAGATGGCTCTGATCATCTGAAAGGTAATGGCAGCGTTCATCTGGTACTGCGGGAATTGCTTGAGGATATCCAAAATCTAGAACAAGAGACACGGCGATAGGTTTGTCTGCCGCGCCAGGTTTACGGCAAGGACGCAAGGACCTGATGCACCGCGATCGCCCATCCCTTTGGGGCAGGTTCAGGCGCAATTTGCCACCCCCGATCAGCCAGTCTGGGATGGGGTCCCGACTTACCCGGCAGCACGATCGCGCGATCGACATTTGCCAACATATCCAGATCATTAGGACTATTGCCTAAACCAACGGTGACAATCGGTTCCCCCTCAGGGAACGTAGGCTTATACAGAGAAACAAGTTTATGGACAGCAGCCCCTTTACCGGCCTCCATCCCAATTAGATGCGAGAAGCGATCGCCGACAACAACTCGAAAACCCATCTCACCTGCGGCTGTTTCTAGCTTTTCGGGAGTCGTATTCTTAGGCGTCAAAAAGGGCTCAGTAAACTCCCGCATTTTGGCCTGTTGAGCATCTTTAGTATCAAGCCCCGTGAGATGCTGCACTTGCTCAACCGATAAATCGCCAAATCCCTTCAAAGGACGCCCAATTTCTTGGGCCACAGCCTTTAAACCCGCCCGTGCCATCACATAGGGGACACCTAACGGCAGCACACGATAGGGACCGTCATCTTCCCCCTCGGGTAACTCAAAAGGACACGTCTCACGGGGAATATAGATCGCACTACCATTCTCGGTGACAAAAGGATCCGTCAGGCCAATTTCCTGAATTAACGTCTCAACTTCAGCACGGGTTTTGCTCGTCACTGGCACCACTGGAATTCCCTGCTTCTTCAACTGTTCAATCACAGGGACAGCAGCCTCATAAGCATAGGTTTCACCGTTCAGCAAGGTACCATCCAGGTCCGAAAAGAGAATTAGTGCAGTCATTATCAAACCCACCCAGCAGCAACACCTTCATCATCGTAATGGGTTGTTGGGTGTTCGTTATCGCTGACGGGTTGATGGTTGATGGTTGTTCGCAATTGGTGGATAGTTTGGGGTCATAGTGAATGTTGGCCTTGGAGCAAGACATTCCGATGAAGAAAGAGCTACGGATTGACCCTCCCCCTGCCGAATTCCGAAGTCCGAATTCTCCCTTGCCGAATTCCCAACTCCCCAACTCCCTCTACACTGTCTCCGTTCCATCCCCATCGCCCTTGTTTCCTAGATATCTTCTTTGCTCCCTTTGCTCCTTTATCCTAGTGAGAGAAATAAGGACAAGGTCATGGTG
Organism: Cyanobacteria bacterium J06639_14; assembly: GCA_039818605.1. Lineage (GTDB taxonomy): Bacteria > Cyanobacteriota > Cyanobacteriia > Phormidesmidales > Phormidesmidaceae > SIO1E4. Next base: position 15,957 of record JBCBTQ010000100.1, read on the forward strand.
GACACATCGATGTCAAATAAGGTGCTGCGGATTGCGATTATCGGTGACGTTCATGACCAATGGGAGGAGCAAGATGCTGACATGCTGCAGCATCTTCAGGTGGATTTGGTCCTATTTGTAGGCGATTTCGGTAACGAGGCTGTGGAGGTGGTACGTTCCATTGCAGCGCTGAATCTACCTAAAGCAGCCATTTTTGGAAATCATGATGCCTGGTATTCTGCAACACCTTGGGGCCTGCGTAAATGTCCCTACGATCGCACCACTGAAGACTGGGTGCAAACTCAGATCGAGTTGTTGGGAGAGGCCCATGTAGGATATGGCAAACTTGACTTTCCCACCCTTGGCTTAACGGTTGTGGGCGGACGCCCTTTTAGCTGGGGAGGCGCAGAATGGCGAACCAAGACATTCTATCGAGAGCGGTTTGGGGTTCATAACTTTGAGGAATCGACAACTCGCCTCAAACAGGCTGTTGATGCTGCAGCTCATAATACGCTTCTCTTTATTGGGCATTGTGGCCCAACGGGGTTAGGCGATCGCCCTGAATCGCCCTGTGGCAAAGACTGGCAACCTATTGGCGGTGATTTTGGCGATCCCGATTTAACAGCAGCGATCGCCTACGCCCGACAAATTGGCAAAACAGTCCCCTTAGTTACCTTTGGCCACATGCACCATGGCCTCCGCCACCGCAAAGACATTCAACGTGAACGACTTAGCATTGATACCAATAACACCGTATATCTCAATGCTGCTTGCGTCCCTCGCATCCTGAAAACCGAATCGAACTGCCTACGGAATTGCTCCCTAGTCACCCTACATCAAAATCAAATACAGCAAGCTGCTTTAGTATGGGTCAATCAAAACTTCCAGATCATGTCTCAAGAAGATCTACTATCCATGGCTGCTAGGCCAGATAGCACACAGCTATTGGCTCCGGGCAAACTATAGCGAAGGGGGAATCGGGGGAAATCAAGCAGGGAATTGGAGAATATGGAGGTAATGGCGTAAAGGAAGGTAACAGGGACAAGAGTTCACAGTAGCCCCAAACATTGGTTAGATTCACCTTTTCACGGCTTTAACATCAAAATCCGTTGAACGCAAACTTTTTCCGGCAGCTATATTAGATATATAAAGACAATTAGTGCTAAATCGAATCAGGGAAAGAAACATGTTACGTAGCCCTGCCCAGCTAAAAGCTTCGGCTAGGGCGTCAATGAGTGATGCTCTAGAGTTACGAAGTATTTTCGAAACAGTAGATGAATTTAGTTGCCCTGGTGTGTACAACTTTCATATGCACACGCATAATTCTGACGGGCAGTTGTCTTCGAAAATTCTGGTGGAGCAGGCAATTCAGCTGGGCTTAAGAGAGTTTGCGATTACCGATCACCACACGGTAAGAGGATATTGGAATGCGAAGCGATACTTAGAAGATTGGCAATGGCGTCATCCGGCCCCTATTGGTCAACGACGACGTGTTTGTTTACCGCGATTGTGGACCGGGGTTGAAATCACCTCGATACTTTTGGGAGTGGAAGTTCACATTCTGGGGTATGCCTTTAATCCAGACCACAAGGCAATCCAGCCCTATTTGCAAAAAAGCTCTCCCAAAGGGAAAACCCAACTTGCCGAAAATGTGATTCGAGCCATCCAAACAGCGGGAGGAATTGCCGTACTAGCGCATCCCTGTCGCTATCGGCGATCGCCAGAAGAGCTTATACCCCAAGCTGTAGACTATGGCCTTGATGGCATTGAGGCTTATTACGCTTACGATAACCCCAAGGCATGGCGACCTTGCCCGAAAAGGACACCTTCAATGAGCTGTTTGGCCGAAGAGTTCGGCATCTTGAGAACTTGTGGTACTGACACCCACGGCAAAGATCTGACCCGTCGGATTTAAGTCACCGTCGATCAGGGTTAGTTGGCTCGACACATTGAGGCACTTTAGGCCATGATCAGGGCTGGATAGAAGCCAACTTTATGGGCCAGTAAAGTGCGGAAGGCAATTTGCTTGCATAGTAAAGATTTACAGTTCTATGAAGGAAATTCGAAGCTTGAACGAAGGCACATGAATTTCTGCACTAAGTCATGAACAATCGTATACAACTGCCCGCCGATAGGGAGAATTATGATGAGCTTGAATACTCTAATCAAAGATAAATCAGTCAAAGCAAACATTGTTGCCGACTGTACTCAATTAATGGATGAGCAGGTAGCTGCGAAGGGTGGGCTCTCTGGCATGGCATTGAAAACTGCTTATAAGCTAATCAAAGGCATTGGCCCCAAATACGTTGAAGGTGCAATCGGTCGGCTTTTACCGGAAGCTTTCAAAGCTTTAGATCCCATGTGGGAAGAAGGGCTTCAGAACGGAACTCCCGTTGACTATCTCATTCAAAACCGTTCTCGCACTGCTGACTTAGTGTTGAGCGTTACGGATGCCAGGATGGCGAATAAAGGCGAAGGGATTCTTCGCTCGACTTACAACAAATTCCGGAAGTCTGTAAAAGGCGATATTGAAGAGGCTGTGCCTGGTTTGGCTAAAATCATCGGCAACTACGCTCAAACAATGCAACAGGCTTAGGCCCAACGCCGACATATAGTCGTGGCGGCAATATGTTTCAAGTCAGCCCGAAGTAAGGTAGCAGCCTCTATTTGACCGCTATCAACGTCTACTCTTTGGCAATGGGTGATCAGACCAAAAGCCAACGTCAGGCATCCATTGAACGCTTGCCGCCGCTCACACAAGGAGGAAGCTTCTAGCCTTTAGTGTGATGAGCGCTTCTCAAAGCATAAGGTTGTTAAAGTCAGCCTCAAATAGGGAAGGATCACACTATACGCAGGAGATCCGAACTCCAACGTTAAGCAACTCATGGATGGCGTCTCTTCTTGGGACGCCTCTTTATTAGCTATTCACGCGGTTTATTCGGCAATTTCACGGAATAACCTTGAGCTGACTAAAAGGTTAGCAATAAAGTATTTTG
>JBCBTQ010000101.1:0-18867 GCA_039818605.1 Cyanobacteria bacterium J06639_14
ATGATTCAAGGTGTGGAAAAAGTGAGATTTTCAATGACTAGAAGTGCCTGATGCTTAACGGCCAGTTCTGAGCTAAGGAATCGTTCGGAATTAACTTACCGAATTCTTGATTGTTCGTGAGGTTGTATTTCGTAGTTCCAGCTATGCTTTAGTCAAATCTTTCGTAACAAATTAAAAATTAACAAAAGCCTTTTCTGTCGATCGTTTCAGAGCTTTTGCAAAATCGCGACCAGGCAATTGTCCGTCATTTTGGCAACGATAAGTAACAAAGAAGCAAAGATAGCTAAAGATAGGTTGTCAAGCCCATGCAGAGCGATCGCTAGAAGACTCTTCAATAAAGGATTCTGTCATTAGCGTATGGAATACCCACTGGGGTACGCTGATCCCATTTTACAGAGTTTCTTTGTCACTCTTTGTAGAATCCTATAAAAGGTGACACAGACTGTAAGAATGACGCTGCAAGAGTTGCGCACTCGCGCCGTTGAATTGGAGAAGGAGAACAATGCGATCCAGCGATTGCCTATAAATGCCGGAAGAGGCGTCGGATGATCGAGTCTCGCGAGTTGGAACGTACTCGCGCAGGTGGGCCGGGCCTGGGGTATGCGTTTGAAGGCGTTGCGACGTTTAGGCGTTCGCGATCGCCGCCAGGATCGATTCGAGCTGGACGCGGTGAGCCCGAAAAAGCTCATAACCGTTGTCGATTTGCAACTCCGTCGTGGAAGTGGATGGCGACCAGCCTTCGTTCAGGGCCAGCTGGATGGTAAACCGTGCGATGCTTGGAAAGTTGAGATTGATGGGCTGTTTGGGGTGTTGGTAGTCGAGGATGACGCCTGCTTGTGACGGGTAACCGGGACCGTGCTGTGAAGTCTCTGGGAAGAGAATCCGGACAGGTGTCTTGGTGTGGTTTTCGAGGAAAGCAGTGAAGACCTCCGCGCACGGGTTGTTGATCCGTTCCTCCTCCCTCGAAACGTGGCGATGGTAAACTCGCCACAGGAAGGTGTCAGACCCGATCACGATGCTTCGTAATTTATTTCTTGCCATGAGACGAAAACGTTTGTGTGTCCGTCCGACTAGAACAACGGTTAACGCTACAGAGATGCCTGCCTAACGTTCGCGCTTACTGGAAGCAGATAATCTTCGTATTTCAGCCATGGATGTGGAAAGTCCCGGTGCAGCGCGGTTGTTAGGCTGCTCACTTGTCGCATTGCCTTTACCTTGGTATCACCCTAAAGGTTTTAGCGCACTTTGCAAACGTTGAGTTAGATATTTGGGGTGAACTTTTGTCAAAGACACTGAGTCACATTTTTGAAAATGACAGAATTGTGTGATGGCATCTACAAATGCAGCAATGATTAAATCTTCATCAAAATGATGTTGTTCCAAATGGAGTGATTTGATCTCTAAGTGGCTGATTTTTCGACGGGCTTTACAATCCATGCGCCCAATAAATTCATCACGGAAAAGTAGCGGCAGGCAAAAGTAGCCATACTGACGTTTTGCTTCGGGTAAATAACATTCTAACCGGTAGTCATATTGAAACAGGGCTTTGAGCCGTTCTCGTTGAATGACACTATTGTCAAATGGCGAAAGAATCAGCATGCGGTTGTTCAACCGGGGAAGAGGGCGTTCGAATGCACCCGTTTCCAATATAAATACTTCGCCATTGCTCACTTGTACCTGGTCTAAAGTGCGCTGTGCCAACCTTTCGTTTACCAAAGCTTTGACCGCCTTGCGCAGTTCAGCATTTCGGCGCTGGTAGGTCAGCCCTTTGAGCGAAGCCAACCCATGGCAGCGCAACTGTTGATCGACAATGTGCGTCGCAAATTCTTCCATGCTGGGCATTTGTGCGTTTACATGAGATGGCAATACCCGCTCGGTCAGATCATATATTTTCTGGAAACCTTCGCGGGCGTTGACCATGAGGTCGCCCTCCATATACAACTGTTCGAGTGCTTTTTTGGCAGGCTTCCAGTCCCACCAGCCTGCTCGTTTTGTGGTGTTAGTTTCGATATCTCGGGAGCGTATCGGGCCATCTGAACGTATGCGCGCCAATAGTTCACCCATGAGCTTCTTATCAGGATTTCGATACCAATGGGTTTGGCCGCTTTTAATGGCGTGTTTGTAGGGTAAGGAGAAGCGAAAATCGGCGATGGGGAGAAAAGCCGCCGCGTGTGCCCAATATTCAAAAATGTCTCCATTGAGTAACAGTTGATTTGTCATGGCGGGCTTAAACTTAGGCACTCTAGAGTAGAAAACATGATGGTGTGCTCGTTCCACCACCGATATGGTGTCGATCTGCACATAACCTAGGTGATTAATCGCTTTATGTGCCGCCGCCAAACCACATCCGTAGGGCTGAGCTTGCAGCAAACCTTGTGCAGCTAGGGCAAGACGGCGTAAACGGGCCTGCTCTTGTGGATGTTTAATTTCAATCATGGTCATACTTGCCGCATAACGTGGAGCTGAGCGGTGTGAAATGATTTTATAACGAAGCCCGACGCTTTCGTATTCACGTCCGCTCCCACGCGAAGTTAGGCAAGCAGAGGCTCACTTTAATCATCAAGGCTCTCCATCGCCTTACGATGATCTTGGTCAAAGCGTTTCTAGCGATAGTGGAGTTCTTGAGAGGTGAGGTGTTGGGCGAGTTCATCACGAGCTTGACGGGCGCGTTGAGGGGAGTCGAAATCGGATTCGATGAAGTAGCGAGTGGTCATGGGCGTTAGCATGACCACTCAAGAAAATTGGCCGGAAGCGAATTGTCATTGTTCATGAGCAGGCGGATTTATCTGCCCCCCTCGCTTTTTAGTCACCGATGCTCTGCAATGGATGTGAGTTCTAGGAGCAGGGGCGTTTCAAGCTGCATCGAACAGCATCAACGCCCCTGCTCCCATCCCGACGTTCAATCAAGAATTAGAACGTCGGGCTTCCCGCGAAGCTGCTAAATCGTCAGTGGGCATGGGATAGCGAATCGCTAGCGTTTGGGTCTCAATGTCGTTTTCCCCCAGAAAATTGACAACCTTTGGCGCGATTTCTGGCTTTGTGACCGCACTGAATCGCTGAATTAAGGAACTGATGGAGCATACCGTTATTAGATGTACCAGCTCTGCTGGCTCGAATGTGTCAATCACCGGCTGAACAAATCGCTGAGGTGTTGTGAGCGGTTGTTGTGCACTCAACCAAGCCAATTGCAGAGCCGCGTGTTCTCGCGCACTGAAGAGACTTTTCGGTTCGGTACGTCCGGTGGCAACGGCAAAGCAAAGTTTGATGCGTTGGAGCGTCACGGCTGAGTCTCGACTGGTGTGATAAGCCATAAAAGCTTCGTCGGCAGCCAGGTTATCGTGTCCCCGTGCGATCGCGGCTACCCGCAGCATCAAGTGCTTCAGTTCAGCCGCAAAGATAGTATGCGCCCGCTCGCCTACTATCTCGCCATACAAGTAGGCATGGCGCTTACGCATTGCTGCCGGAAACGCTCCGAACCAGGCCGGCATCACACCAAATTCACGCTGCGCATAAGCATTTAGGTCGCCGACCTTGTCCTCATACTTCGCGGCTAGCTCGGCAATCGAAGGGCCATCCTCGGGAATGTCATAGTCGAGGTTAGAAGGATTAGCCTCGCTAGCTCCATGCCGACCAGCCTCTATGCCGATCGCTTTTCCCTTCTGCATCAAGTCGCCTTCAACCTCGACGCCGGTGAGATCGTTAAAGACATTCAGGAAGCCCAATGACGCCGCCATTAGACCTGCTCCTATGATGCTTTGATCGGCATTTTGGCTGGGGTTGCGGCTCTGGGGAGCCAGCTCACGAATGCGAGCCAGAAGCTCAGGCGTAACCTGATTAGTGGTTGCGGCAGCAGCCAAATCGGCTAGCGCCACCTCAAAAGGGCCGATCGCGCCATCATAGTTACCTTCCCGAGCTGCTTTAAGCTGCTGCATCACACCGACAGATGCTTCATCGCCGGTTGCCGCATGTACCTGGCAATAGTTACAGCCGTGTGCATTGGACGTCGCAAAAGCACAGGCATACATCATTGCCTCACCTAAGATTTCCTGCGCCATTTTCACCGCTGGTATGTTTTGACAATACATAAACAGCTTGTACGCCTCTGGCCATGGATGCAGGTACTCAAAGCAGTTCGGCCAAAACCCAAAAAGCTGTTTGTAAAAATGTAGCGCTGGCCAAGACTCAGGATCATCATCACGTGAACCATCGCTACTCGGAATGTGCTCACGCAACAGAACGTCTTCAGCACCTCGAGCTAGTTCGGCATCCGAAACTTGATCCAGTTGTAAATCGTTATTCGCTTTTGCCCAGGCTAGTTCGAGCATGCTTCCTGCCTGCTGAAGTGCTTCCAGATCTTCAGCCCCGTTAATGTGATAGTCACCGAAAAAGATTTGAGGTACGGTTGCCACACCCGAAGCGTAAATACTGCCGTTGGCATTACGTTGACTGGCTTTGACATCATGTTGTACATAGGACAAACCCGCTTCAGTCAACACTGCTTTCGCTCGCTCGCAATAGGGGCATCCTGGTTTTGTAAAAATGTGAATTGTCGAACAATTGCTCATGATTTTGAGTTCTCCAATGGTGTCTTTGACGGTGTTTTCTAGGACTTACGCAGTTGCATCCGGCTGCGGCCCCTTAATCCCCAAATATGGGGAAGCCGGATTCAATACCTCCCAAAACTGAGGGATACAAAGGGGCCGATCCGTAATCAAATCAATTCCTAAGAACAATCGAGTACTGTTTTGATGCTTTCTAAGACTGCTGTTTCTTCCGAAGAAATCTGCCATTCCTCCAAAGGGTTAGCTGCCACGCGAGCAATGCGAGCGCAACAGGCATAAACCAATTCCTTGTAGTCATGCATCTCTTCCGGCGTTGCTTTTGCAGCCAAAATTGCGATCGCGTGATCAAGTTTAATAATGGCTGTCTCTAGCACTTCATCCAGTGTGTTGTAGCCGTTGCTGGCCCGCTTGAGAAACAGATCGCGCTTCCTACGATGGCCGAACAAGGCATGAATGACGGGATTGTTCGGATATTTGTTAGTTGCACCAGCCAGTGTTCGCCTCAGTGCAACCGATTCCAATTGATCAGCAATCAATCCTACTTCAGCCCTAGATACAGCAGTCGCGCTCAGGGTGAGAGCGGTACCTAGCGTGATAAGTTCCTCGACCTCGTAACCCGCTGTGTAGTCGATGTCATGATACACACCCGCATGGGCCTTAAACACATCATCTTTGATCCAGTTCAGGGTTGTTCTTAGGTTATGAGCAGGTGCAGGTATCAGGCTTAGGTACATCACCTGACGAATGGTCTGTCCTACAGTCCCAACAATCTCATATCGGTCAAACACATTGGCAACCGCTGTCCCTACGCCCAGCTTCATGATTGTTCCTCTCAGACTGATATTAGAAACGGGCAGAGAGTCTTTCTGCTGCGCTTTTGCCATTAAAGATTGGGCGATCGCACCCCCTTGTTGATAAGCCACCTGAGCCGTTGCCGGTAGCGGCTCATCATGGCCCTTTGCCGATGTGATGACAGCCCCGTCGCCAGCCGCAAAGACTTCTGGATAGTCTAAAAGCTGAAGCGTTGGCTTAACTAAGAGATGGCCTCGTTTTGTTCGCTGGCTCGCTGATATGGGCAGCGCTTGAATCAGCGGATGAACTTTGGTCCCAGCTGCCCAAACAATCGTATTTGCAATTAAGCGCTCAGGCTTGCCATCGCGCTCAAACTCGACGGCATCCGGATGCACTGCGGTCACCGAAGCACCTAATATCAACTCCGGTTGAACAATACGATCTTCCATAGCCGACATAGCTGTATCGCGGAGAGTACTGTTTACATCCCCTTTGAGAATGTCACTACGGTTTAGCAGCACGATTCGAATATCTTCTCGGTTGCCAACTATTTCCCGCGTTGTTTCACTGGCTATTTCTCGGGCCACGTCCTCGTACCATTGCGGTAGTGAGTCGCCTAGCGTTAAGGCCAGCTCTACGCCAACCGGACCACCGCCGACAATGGCAACGGTCAGTTGCGATCGCTTAGCCTCTGGCGACGGCTGTTGTGCTGCTTCGCGACATCGCGCCATCAGATGCTGCTTTAAAGCATCAGCATCGGCTTTGCTCTGGAAGGTAAAGGCATGTTCAGCGGCACCCTCAGCAAAAAATGCCGGGACACTGCCGGGTGTTAGCACCAAGTTGCTATATTCTTGAGCACGGCCATCGGCTAAATAAACCTGACGCGACTCTAAATCAATCGACGCTACCGTCCCCTGAACAAAAGAAATGGCGCGTCCGTGAAGCAATCCGACGTATACAGGATTGATTTGATAAGATTGCATCTCACCGCTCATATAGTCGTACAACAACGGCTTGAAGCAAAAACGATCATTGCGATCAATGAGAACAATCGGGTCTGGATAGCCCTGATTATTGAGGTGCAAGGCTGTAAATAGTCCGGCAAAGCCTGCGCCGATGATGATAGTTGGAGCCTTTGATGAAGTCATAATTACTGTGTCACTGTCAATGTGGGCAAAAATCTTTTTTGTCTCAGTACGAGACAAAAAGCTTGGAAAGGTGGTGAAGGTGGGATTTCACTAGAACTACGACACCCCCCAGCAACCCCATGAGCAGGAGCCATCGGATGGTTGCTCATGAGAGGCTGAAGCCTTCACAGCTTTTTGGTTGAAATAGGCTTGATTCAGGAAAGTTCTGGCAGTCGTCAGCTCGCGCCGATGGCGATTAAAAAAGGGAGGACTCGCGGCTCAAAACAAATGCGCTTCAGGAACTTTGGTAACCCTGACTTCAATTTGAGAGTGCTGTTGGTTGAACAGCCCTATGACGGATGGCAACCAACGAGTGGCTAAGCTGCCAATTGAGGCAATTCTGACTTGACCCATTTCAGCACTACGAGAGGCGATCGCCCGCTCGGCCACCGTATCTAACAGCGATAGCATCTACTGTGTAGATACGAGGATTTGCTCTCCCACATAGGTCAGTGTTGCGCCCTAGCGACTGCGAGCAAACAACACTACTCCTAACTCTGATTCCAGCACTGCCACCGCATGACTGACGGCAGACTGCGTCATATCGAGATGAGCCGCTGCTTCTGAGAAGTTGTGATGTTTAGCCACCGCAGCAAATGCCCGTAGCTGCGATAGCTTAATTTTAGAGAGGTCAATACGGCTCATGGGTGGAATTGCTATATTGCTGCACAATGCTGAACTGAAAGGGACTTTCGCCAAATCGGTTGAGGTAGGATTGCGTCAAATAAGCCTCGCTGTAGCTCTGTTTACGCAGATGGCGATCAAAAAAGGCAAGGGTGAGTGATTTGAGGGCAGGTTGTGCCAAGGTTGAATCAGGACCCATAAGAAATTCAGGTGCGGGTAAGACCTGTTCGCTGGCGTCCAAGGGTGTAAAGTGTGTGCCGTTTTCTACAATCACCAGATATTTTTCGGCCATCGTAAGCCATTGAAAAGGTTCAATCTGCTCCGGCAATGCAGGGACAAAATAATCATCGGTGCTTGCCATTAGCATGGTTGGCACCGTGAGAGAGGCCATACCCTCGGGTCCAAAGATATGACTGGTCAGTGGATTCATCGCTATTACTGCCTCGACGCGATCGTCCTGGACAGCTAGTTGGGCGTTGTCAGGCAATTCATCAAAGCGACATTGTATTAGCATCGACAGGTTTAGCAGTGGCTGCTCGGCTACCGTTTCGCTACAGACTTGGTTCAATCGTGGCAGTTGTAGGGTGGCTCCAGCTACGGCTAGTCCCGTATAGCCGCCCAGGGAATGGCCCAACACACCCACCGACTCAAGGTTCAGCGATCGCAAGTTGGACTCCTCTACCGATTGTTGCTCCAACGTATCGAGAACTGCTGAGATATCAGCAGGACGATGCAGCAGCGATTGTGGATCGGGAGGGCCGTCTAGCCCAGTCAAAAACCGATCGAATTTCCCGGTATTTGTGTCGGTGTGATCAACGACGACAACCCCATAGCCATGGGAGGCTAGATGCTTGGCAAGATAAGCAAAGGTCTGCAAGTTGGAGGCAACCCCATGCGAAATCACAATGACGGGAATAGACTCAGCTTCTTGCTGTGGCACGTACACATCTGCTACAGACGGCGTGGAGCGATTGGGATTAGTAAACGTGATGGTTTCCTGCTGCCAGCCGTAGGTGCCCATCTGGCTGAGATCTTCAGTAGATAGGCTTTGGGCTGCGCTGGTCTGAGCCTGCTGCTGCAGATCAGCAATAACATTCACCTGTTCCTGAAAAATTGCCTGATTTTCAGCCAATACCTTTTGCACCAGCGGCCAATTAAGCTGAATCGTGTCTAGGGGAAACTGGCGGATGACATTCAGGATGCTCAACCCTTGGTTATCTGCCGCCGCTGCAATCAGTGCCGATCGCAATGCCTTTTGACCATTTAAGCCACTTTCGGTTTGGATGATTTGCCCCACGCGCGACAGCAAATTTTCGCCCACATCGCTGTAGCTGATTTGCGACATCATAACGACATCTACTTCAAAGCGGTAATTGAGAAAGGTTTGCAGCGTTGTAAGCTGCGCTTCGGTGAGCTGATCGAGCCAGGGGGCATCGACGGTTTCTGGGTCTTCTGCAGCGGCGATCGCCTCCAAATCTTCAACCAAAATCGTGGGCTCAAAGGGACCATAGAAGAACTGAATGCGCTCGGCTCCGAAAACAGGTAGGGTGGCAATGGCTGATAGTCCTAAACCGATCCAAACGATTAGTTCATGAGGGCTTTTGAGCAATCGTCGTAGCCGTAAGAGGGTTTTCATAGTTCTGTTTGCAAGTCTAGTAAGAACATGACGGTTTCACTGAAGTGATTCTCAAAGGGCTGGAACGCTCTTGAAATCTGGGTCAGAGCATGGCCGTGAACTCACCTATGTCCTTGATGAGTGTCGGTGCGGAAGTGATGGGGTGCTGCACTGTCCTATCGTGGCTGCAACGCCCAAGGTCTTCACAAATTCCGGGAGCCATGCATGAGCGACTAGCGTCTTGCTACGAGTGAAAGGCTGATGATGATACTAACTACACGGCGGTAGGCCATGCTTGAGCCATCGGCATGGGATAGCGGAGGGCTAGTGTGTCCCATTCCAGATTATTGGCGTACAGAAACTCGGCGACTTGAATTTCAATTTCGGGTCGAGCAATCGCAACGAACCGCTGCAGCATTGATGCCATCCCGCAGACTACACACAGATGAATCAATGCTTTCGGTTCGTAATGGTCGAGAACTGGTTGAACAAAGCGATGAGGCGTCTTTAGCGGCATCTGAGCCGATATCCAGGCAAACTGTAAGGCGGCTCTTTCTTGAGCATTAAACAGTGTTTTGTCAGTAGCCCGCCCGGTCGCTGCCGCAAAACATTGCTGTACCCGTTCTGCAGCACGCGTCTTTTTAGGGGCGGCGTGGTAGGCCATAAATCCTTCTACCGCAGCGAGATAGGTGTGATCTTTCGCGATCGCACTGACGCGTGCCATCAGGTGCTTCAGTTCTGATGGCACCAGGGTATGGTCGCGATCACCCATGATTTCACAATAGAAATAGGCGTGGCGCTTCACCAGTGGCTGGGGCCAGGCTTGCATCCAGGCCGGAAACAATCCTAGTTCTTTTCGGGTATAAGCCTGCAGGTTCTCAACAGCGGCATCGTACTGGGCCAGCATCGTTTCGAGTGTAGGGCCGCCCTGCGGCAAGTCATCGTTCAGATTAAAGAGATTGTGACTGGATGCGCCATGATGCCCTACGTTAATATCGACTTGTTTTTTGGCCTGCTGGGCCCAGTCGCCTTCAATTTCGACACCCACCAGATCGTTGAACACGTTCAAGAAGCCAGAGGTGGCTGCCATCATCTCAACCCCCACTAAATAGCCTCGGACCTGCGCGGGACTGTCTGATAGCAACCGAAGTTTGCCGATCAACGCTGGCATCGCAACGGGATTTATTTGACTACGAGTGGTCTCGGCAGCAAGGTCAGCAATTGCCATCTCAAGCAGACTAAAGGGATTATGTTCGTCGGCCTGTCCTGCGCGAGCAAACCTTAGCTGTTTCAAAGCCTCTAGCGATTCAGTCCCCCCAACTGCTGTACTGTGGACCTGACCATAGGAGCAACCGTGAGCCTTTGAGGTTGAATAGCCCACTGCATAAAGGTTGGCATCGCCCAAATATGTCTTGGCTAATTGGACTGCAGAAAAGCCATGGCAGTAGACAAACAGCTTGTAGGCTTCTGGCCAGTGACTCAGATAAGCAAACATATGGGGCCAGAAACCGAAAATTTTCTGGCAGATATTTAGAATTGGCCAAGTTTCTGGGTCATCTGTATGGCTACCATCATGCGGCGAAATCACGCGACGCAAAAGATAGTCTTCAGCGTTGCGATGCAAGTCCTGACTGGAGATCCTGTCAAAGGAAGGCAACTCGCCATTCACGGCACCCAGTATCGACCGCAACCGCTGCGATTTTTGCAACCGGGCTAAGTCTTTAGCCCCACTGACAGGATAGTCACCGATGAAGATCTGGGGCACGGTAGATATACCGCTAAAACTAACAGAAGCGTTGGCGTTACGGGAACTCGCTTTAACATCACGCTCCTCGTAGTCAAGACCCAGCTGAGTCAGTAAAGTTTTGGCCCGGACACAGTAGGGACAATCGGGTTTAGTGAATAGGGTGATGTGAGGTTGAGACATGATAAGTCCTTCTTTCAGTCAAACGTTTGTTTTTATTTGGATACTATCAACGTGCGATTCGCGAGTGAGCCTGAGAATCGATGCGATCCTGCTGTTCTAGTTCCTGTAATGCTTAGAGGAAACGTAGCGTGGCATAGGTTCGCTCGGGCAAACAGTTAAGGGCTTGGCCATCAAGTTCGATCACGTAAATGCCTTGGGGGCATTCGGCAGTGGGTCGGATATCGATGCCTGTTTGCAGAAGTTGAGGGCCCAGCAGTTCTATCTGCTTGCGAATCCAGGCATTCAAAATTGGCTTGTGAGTAGATGTAATGGGGGCAAAAGTCATGGAATTTACTCCTTTTTGAAAAAATTGGGCCCGATAGAGGCTTTTAGACCGGTGACGATTCCCGGAACCCAAGTCATCGATTACCCCTCTGCAAGTGGCTCGGTTGGGATAGAGGAGGGAGCTTCCTCACTGGGGAGTGTCCAGCGCAGCAGCAATGGTGCGATTAGGGTGGTTACGACCACCATCATCACAATGGCCGCCGTTAATTCTGTGGACAAAATGCCAATGGAGGAGCCAATGCCAACAAAGACTAGACCTACTTCGCCACGAGGCACCATGCCAATTCCAATCGCCAGCCGATTTAGGGCACCAGGGCGAGGAATGAGGTAGCTGGCGGCTACTTTGCCTAGCACTGCGACCACAATGAGGAATGCTGCCATCCAAAGTCCGGTAGTACTTTCAGGATTTGTCGGATTCAGAATGCTGAGATCAGCCTTGGCACCCACGACAATGAAGAAGATGGGTGCCAGGACACCCACAATGGGTTCAAATCGTTCCAAAAGCTGCTCTCGTTGCTCAGTACCACTGAGAATGATGCCTGCAGCAAAGGCTCCCAGAATCGCTTCTAGGTGAATAGCATTAGCGATCGCAGCCAGCAGCAGTGCAAACACAATGCCGGAAATTAGCACGCTGTTGTCGGAGCGTAGCCAGTTGTTGAGCGCCTTGAAGGCTCTGGCAATAGGCGATCGCAGCAGTATAACTGCCCCGACGAAGGCCGCTGTGCTGAGCAACAATAGCCCCAGTCCAGTTACATTAATCGAGCCCTCTTTCACCAGGCTGACTACCAGCGCCAGGATTAGAATCCCCAGCAGGTCGTCCAGCACTGCCGCACCGATGACAATCTGCCCCTCAGCGGACTGTAGTTGTCCTAACTCCTTCAGCACTTTAGCGGTAATGCCAATACTGGTCGCGGTCAGGGCAGCACCACCGAAGATGGCAGGTAATAGCGGGGTGCCAAATAGTGCCATCAGGCCCACCGTGCCCCCGGCAAAGGGAAGTACGACGCCTGCCGTAGCGACGATCGCCGCCTGGGGACCAACTTTGAGCAAGCTCTCCAAATCGGACTCTAAGCCAATGAGAAACAGCAGAGCCACGACGCCCAAATTTGCTGCGCCCTCCGAAATGGCGATGAGCTGATGGGAATAGGCGGTCAGCGCGCCCGCTGCATCCGCTTCAGTGGTCTGCTGGAGCAGGTTAATCACAGCGGGATTAACCATTGTCGGCCCCTCAGCAAAGACCAGGATTTTCAACGCCGAAACGCCCAGCAACACACCACCGATAAGCTGGCCCAGTACAGGCGGCAGCCGTAACCAGGCACAGATCTCTTCCCAGACATGGCTAGTTAGAAAGATAACGATGGCCAATATGAGGAGTGCGGCAAACACAACCGACTCGCTGATTTCCCCGACCTCTGCGAGGAAAAAGTGGGGGGTGTCAAAAGTGATAAAAGTCATTAGCATTCTGTTTCAGAAATTTGGTTTTCAGGATGTTCGTAAGCCCACTGATTCATTTCGGAATACCAGCAACGCTCCGCTAGCCATCGGGGGTCTTCCTCCAGCGGATCGCGATTGCAAAAGGTGTGATAATGAACCACAAAATCTTGGTAGTTCGTATCCCAGCAATGCTCTAAAAAAGCATTGCGAAGGCAGCAATCCAGATAGTGGCGTCGATAGCACAGCCAGTATTCAAGAGGATTGAGCATGGACGGGCGATCGCGATCCCACAGGGGTTGATTCAGGTACTGCCAAATTGGAAAGTGCATGATCTGTCTCCTTTTTTGCTTATGTGTTGTGCGTCCAAAAACAAAGTCTGATCAAACATTTGTTTCCTCTAAAGAGTTGTAATTCTTCAAAGAATCAGTTTGCTACCGTCTCATTTTCATGGTGTCTACCAGGGTGATCAGGCGATTGCGAGTCTAGAATTCTTGGGGTCAGATAAAGGGGGCTTGACCCATTTGGCGAATGCTATAAATTGGGAAACCGAAATCAGAGTTATCAAGGTTTTTTGTACGGTTGCCAATCTAATTGCAAGTGACCAGAGTTTATGTTCTCCCAGATGGTCTGCCGAATTATCGCTATTTTTTGGGTAGCCAACTTGCGATTAGATCGTAAATTTTCCAAAACCTTTTCGAGGTCTTCAAAGAATAAATTTCCAGTTGCGATGCGGCTCTCCAAGTGATACTCAAATCGAGACAGCTCGTTTAAGTCGTTGGTTGTCAATGACTGAGAAGTGGAATAGGAAATGTTCATGATGCTTGCGTTCAAAAAACGTCACAAATGACAAAGGCACATCACCGTCAAAGTTGATTAAGGCTGCTGCTGCACCATAGCCCGCGTCGCTTTAGCCTCCTGAACAAAACCAATCAGCGCATTCAAAATCACCACGACTGAAATAACAATGGTATCGCCCCATTCCTGTAGCAGGAGAGTGATGAGGGCGGCGATGACCAGGATATAAATTAGGGGATTCTGGAACTGCTCAACCCCAATTTTGAGTAAGCTTCTGCGCTTGATCTGAGTCAGGGCGTTGGAGCCAAATTGCGCACGCCGCTGGATGACGGCTGCCATGCTAAGGCCATGAGCCGCATCCGTTTCAAGCTGCTGCAGAATATGGGTGGTGGGGAGGTGATGCCAAGGTCGATCACGCTCAATATCTTGGCGATATATGGGGAGAGCAAACATGAGGTAGAGACTCCTAAATTGGGATGATTAAACGGATTTCTGCAAAGGGGTTTGCGAATGCTTTCGATTGGGATTTCCCTAAAGTGGTTGCACCTGCTGACCCGGCACCAGCCGATGGACGCCGCTAGCAACAACGCGATCGCCCGCCTGTAGGGTTCCGCGTACCAGGGCTCGATCGCTTTCTTGGTGCAGAATCTCAATCGCCTGAGGCTGCACCTCATAGCTGTCTTCCTCGTCGGTGGGCACCACAACATAGGCGCTCCACAGACCGCGAATGTCTTGGGTGAGGGCAGCAGTGGGTAGCCAAATACCCTCGGTGGGAACAATTTCGACGATCTCAGCCCGTACCGTCTGCCCGGGATTGATGCGGGTGATAGCACCCCGGTCAAGCTGGAACACCACGACCTGAGTGCGAGTATCGGGATCCACTTCGGGGAGGACTGCCGTCACGGTGGCGGTAAAGCTCTCGGTGCCCAGCTTCACTGCCTGAGTACCCCCCACCTGAAGCTGGTTGGCCGTCGTTGCGGGCATCCCAATGCGGGCTTCGGGGGCCGCATCTTCGACCAACCGCATGACAGACTGCCCTGAGCCAACCACAGTCCCTTCATCTACCTGACGAGCCGAAACAATGCCCGCAAAGGGCGATCGCAGTGTACTCTTCTGAATGGTCACATCCACGTCGGCGATTGCAGCCTCTAGCTGCTGCACCGCTGCCCGCTGCGCCTGAATTTGCTCTTGCCGAGTACCGTTTTGCAGCTCAGCTAAATTGCTGCGCACCGCATCTAACCTTGCTTGCAAAGCACTCTGGCCGTAGGTAAACTCATCTAGCTCTTCGCGCGCGATGGCACCCTGCTCGTACAAAAATTCCCGCCGCGATCGCTGAATGCGCTGTAGCTCCAAATCTTGTTCAAGCTGGCGGACGTTAGCGGCGGCGGCAGCAATATCTTCAATCCGGGGCCCGGTTTCTAGCTCCGATAACACAGCTAGGGCCCGCGCTCTGTCAGCTTCAAGCTGCTGGCGTTGGGTTTGCAGGTTACGGATGTCGAGCTGTGCTAAGGGGTCCTCTGCTATGACGCGATCGCCCTCTTGCACATAGACTTCGACCAGCTGACCGCTGCGCTCAAAGCCTAAATCGCTAGCGCGTAGAGCCGCCACTTCGCCCGTATAGGTTCGCGTTGTGTTGTAGCCGTCGACGGCTTCTGCGGTCATTGTTTCTACTGACAGTATTATTGGTTCATTAACTTCAGCGGCTGTTGTGCCAGGGCTGGCCAGCTGCGTTCTAGCAATGGGAATGCCCACGATTAGGAGAAGGACAATAGCGCCTGCCCCAAGTGCCTTGCGGGGATGCCGACGGATTGGCCTAAGCACTTTTGCAAGATGAAACACAGCAGTGGCTTTTGCGGGAGAGGAGTGAGCAGTCATAGATAAACCTTGATAGGACATAAATAAGTCAAACGTTTGAACTACCAATCACAGAAGCCATCTTCATCAAGAACGTGTTAGAAGCCGCACCCCTTTCACAGAAGGCATCTTCTAGTACACAAATGTTTTGCTAAGGGAAGATATTTCGCGTGAAATTCAAACGCTTGTTTGATAATATTAAAACGTACGTTTGAAAAAATGACAAGGATCAAACCATGCCAGTTGCTTCTGGGGCTCTCGAAACCTGCTGGTTAAGAGAATTCTGCATGGCATGTAAATTGACCAAACGGTTGAATAAAAGGAGCTTTGAATAGTAATGAGCAACGTCACCACTATCGATACCAAGACCCAAATCCTTAACGCTGCTGAGCGCCTGATTGCCGAAAAGGGCTTTGCAGCTACTACGCTCCGCAACATCGTCGGTGAGGCAGGGGTCAATCTAGCGGCTGTTAGCTACCATTTCGGTTCTAAGGAAGAGCTGTATCGGGCAGTCGTGCATCGTATTGCTGTGCCCGTTATTGAACGTCAGCTGCAAATGCTTGAGCAGCTTCAGCAAAAGACAGCTACGCCTTCGGTCGAAGATTTGCTCACAGCCTATCTGACGCCGCCATTTGAATTTGTGATGGGCGATGAGCAGTATCGCATCATTCGGGCGCAGTTTATGGGACGCTGCCGCATTGAACCAGAACCGATTCAGAGCATTGCCCAAGCAGAATTTAGCCCGAATATCGATCTATTTTTGGATGCGCTGCAACGGGTACTTCCTAACCAATCGCGATCGCAACTCAGTTGGAAGCTTGACTTAGTGGTCGCGGCCCTGATTCGTGTCCAAACAGAGGCCAGCAAACCGGTTGCGTTACTTCGCAGCAGTCAGCCCCAAGATATTCAAGCCACACTCTTAAATTTAGTCAAATTCCTAGCCGCTGGAATGCAAGCATAAGCTTAGCCCAAAGCTTATGCTGTTCACGCACTCAAACCGTTGACGCTGCCAGATAGAGCGATTAAGTAGAGAGCTACTTCCATGCTTGACTAAAGACGAATAGCGTTGAATTGAGGCTGGTGAGCAATGCCCTGCGGAATATCCATGGTTCCAGGAATCCAAGAACGCTTACCTCAGTACGATTCGGATAAAGGTATCTTGCCATTAATTCAAACGTACGTTTTAATTCAAGTGGGCGTATGTGCGATTCCCAGTTAGCCCCGAAGCTTTCACTCAAGCTGTATATGGCTAGTGGTCCGTCAAGACTAAATTTTGGAGTGGGTGATTTCTATAAGGCCCATAGATCAATCCTTTTCGAGATCGACGATCCCAATCCCTAAATTTGACGCTGCACTAGAAGCCTTCGTGAGAAGGTTTGGCGATGTGCCATGGGTTAACTCCTTCGTGGATAAAACGTACGTTTGACTTAATCTCCAAGACTTATCCCTTAAACCTAATTTCTCCATCATGGTTCGCCCATTTTTTACCAACATTCGCTTGTTGATCCTCGCGATCATTTTGATTCTGGGCTGGGGTCTCTCAGCTTATCAAAGCCTGCCACGCCAGGAAGACCCCGAATTAGTAGCTCGGACAGCCGTGGTGACCACAGTTTTTCCCGGTGCCAGCGCGGAGCGGGTGGAAGCGCTAGTCACCACCGTGCTCGAAGAGGAACTGGCTGAAATTGAAGAAATCGAGACGCTGTCTTCGACCTCGCGGGTTGGGTTTTCCAGCGTGGTGGTCGAGCTTCTCGATTCGGTCACTAATGCCCAGCCGATTTGGTCAAAGGTCCGTGATGAAATGGACGATGCGGCGTCTCGATTTCCGCCAGGGGCAGCTGAGCCGGAGCTGGAAGAGAGCAACATGAAGGCCTACACCCTGATCACGTCGCTGACGTGGAACCTGCCCGATAAGCCGAACTATGCCGTTTTACGACGCTATGCCGAAGAACTCGCAGTGATTATGCGCGGTATCGACGGCACGGAAGAGGTGGAATTTTTTGGCAGTCCCGACGAAGAGATCTTAGTCGAAATTGATGCGTCGAAACTGGTAGGCGTCGGCCTGTCACCGCTGCAGCTAGCGGACCAGGTCAGCCTCAGTGATGCCAAGGTGAGCGCGGGACAACTACGCAGCCCGGATCAGACTGTGGCGATGGAGGTTGAAAGCGAACTGGAAACGCTGGAGCAGATTCGTCAAATTCCCGTACAGACAGGCGATGGACAGTTCACGCGCCTGAGCGATATCGCCAGCGTGAATCGGGGGGTGCGCTATCCGCTCATTGAGCAGGCCATCGTCAGCGGCAAAACCCGCTGTCGTGATAGGCACCATGATGAAGTCAGGGCTACGCGTTGACCAATGGGCTGCCGAAGCCAAAGCTGAACTTGGCACCTTTAGCGATCGCATGCCCAAAGGTGTGAGCTTAGACATTTTGTTTGACCAGAGCGACTACGTAGCCACTCGCATCAACACGCTAATTGTCAACCTAGTGATTAGTGCGGCCCTGGTAGTAGTGGTTACGTTAGTCACAATGGGCTGGCGATCCGCTATCGTCGTCGGCACGGCCCTACCGCTGACTATCTTTGCGGTGTTCGGGTGGTTCACTATTTTCAATGTGCCGATTCATCAAATGTCAGTGACGGGGCTGATCATTGCCCTAGGGCTGCTGATCGATAACGCGATCGTCGTGGTGGATGAAATTCAGGTTGAGATGCAGCACGGCGACGCTCCACTTGAGGCAGTGACAAAAACCGTGAAGTATCTGCAAGTGCCGCTGATGGCCTCTACGCTGACCACGGTGCTGACGTTTTTACCCATCTATCTACTACCAGGAGCAGCAGGCGAGTTTGTGGGTGCGATCGCCCTCAGCGTGATTTTGTCGCTGGTTTCATCTTTGGCCATATCTCTTACAGTGATTGCCGCCCTAGCGGGGCGGATGTTGGGCGATAGTGGTCGCCAATACGAACAGGCGAGGCAAAAGTCTCAGCGAGGGGTCCAGGATAAACTTGTTTTAATGCTGATGAAGCCGGGTATTTGGTGGAATGATGGCCTCACGCTACCCGCGCTGGCAAAGCCCTACCGCTGGTCGATAGGGCGGGCGGTAGCGCGACCACTAGTTGCTGTCGCTGTGACCATGGCGATTCCCCTAATCGGCTTTATTACGGCTTCAACCCTGGAGAATCAGTTTTTTCCACTCCTTGATCGTGATCAGTTTCACATCGAGATCGAGTTCTCCTCTCAAACGGCAATCGCGCGAACCGAGCAGCAAGTGCTTCAGGCCCGTGAGGTGATCTTGCAGCATGAGAACGTCGAAGACGTGCATTGGTTCGTGGGAGAAAGCGCCGCTAAGTTTTACTACAACCTCACAGGTCAACGGGAGAACCAGTCGTATTACGCTCAGGCAATGGTGCAGTTAAAGTCAGTGGAGGGGGTAGAACCGCTCGTGCGGGAGCTACAAACGGAGCTTAGTGATCTGTTGCCTGCAGCGCGAGTCCTGGTGCGAAAGTTTCAGCAGGGGCCGCCGTTTGATGCGCCCGTCGAGATGCGAATTTATGGTCCCAACATCAGCACCCTCCGAGAGTTGGGGATGAACGTGCGGGAGATGTTCACCACCCTTCCCGACGTGATTGCCGTCCGCGATGATCTTACAGAGGGCCGACCGAAGCTAGGACTCATCGTTGATAAGCTAACAGACTTTTAATCTGCGTTGACAAGGTTACCTTTGTTTTTGAGCTTTCTACTCCATTTGATCTCTAGTG
>JBCBTQ010000102.1:0-18865 GCA_039818605.1 Cyanobacteria bacterium J06639_14
CTATCAAGAAATTGAAGGTATCCACGGCACCTTTGGACTATATACCCTATTGATCTTTCCTATCTTTGTACTCTACGCCTTTTATCAAGGTCAGCAGCGTCTGATTCAATCTGATTCGTTGGCTAAATTGGCTCGAGTTGGCAAGCCCGTTTGGTGGTACACCTTAAATCGCTTCACCAATACCTTTATTTTGCTTGCCCTAACGTTTGCTCTTTACAGCGGCAAAATGATGGACGAAAAGTGGTTACCCAAAGGCGAATTAGACCATCGTTGGTACTATGCTCATCTAATTGCCTGGGTTGTCATGGTAATAGCGATCGCTCTTCACTTACTAATGAATGCCAAAGTTGGCGGCGGCCCATTACTGCTCTCGATGCTTAATTGGCGGTTTCATGCGAAAGATAGTCCAAGACTTTGGTCTACCCATATTTCAAAACATTGGTCAAATATTCGTCAGGGTTCCTGGCCTAATCCATTTCAATCAACACCGATTCTCATCGTCTTAGAAATGATTATATTAGCCACTATCACGATCGCCTGGATCAACTCATTTTTCAAATAGCCTGATCATCAACTTAGAGTGAAAGGTTTGTCTTGGAGCAGACGGCAAAAGACAGGCCCTAGCCATAAATTCCAGGATTTTAATTCCCCCTCCAGTTTGAAATTCAAGTTGAAATTCAAAACTCAAAGCTCTATGACGCTGTCAATCCATTACTTCATCACCTTTCCATCATGCGGCTAAGCGTAGCTTCTTTGCAGTGGTTAGGAAATCACGACAGAAATAAGCTCACCCTTCGGAATGCTGGAAAAGTTGGCTATTAACTTAAATCGGGGAATTTCGGTGACGAGAGAATCCAGGAGTCAGGAGCCAGGAACCAGGAACCAGGAGCCAGGAACCAGGAGCCAGGAGGAGTAGAGGGTCAAGTTTGAATTTTGAATTTTGAATTTTGAATTATTCCAGACTCCCTACTCAGTCAGTATTTCCCGGCTTAAACCTTACGCCGAAAAGTTTATCCATCCCAATTTCGAATTTTGAATCCTGAATCTTGAGGAGTTTTTCTCTTCTCGAAGACTATGTCTTATTTTTACTCAGCAGTACCACAAACACAACCCGGTTCACATCAAAGAATAAAGCCGCAGACCAGTGTAATATTCACTTCAATTCAGTAGTCTATTTGCCTTACTTTTTCGCTAAGCTATTTTAAATATTTCATGTATGGAACATGTATTTTCTATGAACGTCATAACAATTACCAATTGACGGAAAAATTGCTTGAAAAATAGGTCTTCGTCATGAAATTAACTTCCCGGAAAACTCAGGTTTCTAACGTTAGAGATATGCCAATTATCCGACGAAGATTCCGCCTTAATTCGTTTGGATTTCGGTTATTTTTAGTGATTATGGGGGGCACAATTTCAGGGATAGGCGGTATGGCCTTTCTGTTTGGCGAGATGCTTAAATATCAAGCCGAAGATAAGATTAAAGACACCCTCAGAAGTAAGGTTATTTTGATTGAGCATGTAACGCATCAGGCCGAAACAATTGCGGATGGGTTGAATATTAGTGTTGCTACCTTGCATGTTCGTCGCGCTGAAACACCTCAGACTTATGAAGAACTCGCGCATCAATTTTTTCAAGATCGGCCTAATTTTGTTCAGGGTCTAGGCTTTGGGCAAAAAGAGTACGGTATTTTACCTGGCCAAAAATGGTTTTTTCCCTACTATGAATCATTATCTCCTGCGCTCTTAACTGAGGAGGCTGCACAATCAGCAGATGCACAATCGGCGACTGAGCAGTTTTCGGCATCGGTATCGCAATCAGACCGTCAGGACGCTGACAGTCACTATATTGATCAAGCTGATCCAAAACACTTTTATCCAGAAACCGATCGCTATCGCAACTATTTCTTGCCTCGAGTCGATCGCTGGACTCTCCCATATGCCAGCGATCGCGGCATACTACTCAGCTACTATTCGCAAATCTTTGACGATCAAGGTGAGTGGTTAGGTACCACGGTGATTGATGTCGATGGTACACACTTAAGCTCAATACTCAACGAATCCGTTTTACGCAACGGCGGGGATCTCGTTTTACTGACGGCGAATGGTGAAGTTATTGCCAATCCAGCAAATCCCAACGAGGTCGGGACCCAAACCTACGAAGATATTCCAGGTTTAAGTGATGTTTGGACCCAAATCAGGCCAGAAACACCAGGTTTCTTTGAAGGTGAAACAGGCTACTGGGCATATACCCAGATTCCTGAGCGAGATTGGCTAGTGCTAGCTCACGTACCCTACAGCGTTGTTTTTGGCCAGGTAATGCTAATCACATTGGGTGCAACCACCGTCATAGGACTATTGCTTGCAGGCATCGTGGCGGTAGCGATTCGCAATGTTAATCGCCATTTGCGCCCCGTACTCAACGAATGTCATCGTTTATCCACTCTTGATGAAGCGATGATGAAACAGTTGCAGAATAAGGACGAACTTGAGCAGCTCTCGCTTTCGTTCTTTTACCTATTGGATCAACTCACGCAGAAGCTACCTATGCTGAGCCATGCAACCCAGCGGATGCAATCCTTAGAACAACTGATGGCGACAACGGCTAATGAAGAGCAACAGCAGTCACAGTTGGTCACTCAGGTCCAACAATGGGTCAACACAACAGGTGACTTGTCTAGGGTACTAACCAGACAAGCCCGTGCCGTAAATTCGGTGGGTAAAGCAACTTCTGAGAATCTCGAAGCCAGTCAACAAAAAATAGCGTCCGTTATGTCAGAACTCCAACTGTTTCGCCACAACACCCACCAGTTGCCAGAACAGATGCAGGCGCTACTAGTCGCGACCGACCGTACAACCCAGGTCACGCGCGAGCATCACCATATCATCAACCGGGCCAAGGCCCTGATATTAAACGGCTTCAACCTTTCAACCCAGCTCTCTCAACAGCCAGGGCAAAGCGAATTCAAGGGGAACGCTGCCCAGTTTCAGCGCTTGATCACTCAGTTCCAGGCATTGACAGATCGATTTAGCCAGGCGTTAACAGAGCAGCAAGACTACAAAAGAGAAATTCAGGCGGTCAGTGGTGACTTAAACCGATGTATCAAGGCTTTTGACCGACACATGAAACAACTTGGTAGCCGCATTGAAGCATCTCAGAAAGCCTTGGGCAAAAGCCAGATGACGGGTCCCGAGATTATGCAATTAGGTGAACAAGTAACTGAATCCAGTCGGAAGCTAGGCGAGTTGATGCAGACAATTCAGCGAACAGTTCGCAACATGGTTGTCATTGCTGATGCTGCGCAAACGCGGCTGCACAATGGCCACAAGGTAGGGTAACAATACAGTTCGGTTGGCCCGATTGTTGTTTAGGTAATACCACATCCGAATGGCTAACCCCCATTATGGGAAACAGGTGATACCTGTAGAGACACGACATGTCGTGTCTCTCAATTAAGGAATAGATAAACCGAATTTAGTATGAGCAATGTGAGTTCGACGGCCCCATTTTGGCTTCGTTTACCCCCGCCCGCTGATGAATCGCGGGCTACTTGGGCAAGTCTACTAGAAGTAGACTAAGGGACGCTATATTCCTTGCGTGGCAAAGAATACAACTCATTTCAATGAATTTTCCTGTTGAGCCCGCAGTTGACTCGCGGGCGGGCTATCAGCGAAGACAGGATCGGCATCGAATTCACGTTATAAGCAGGAAAAAATTAAGCGGAAGTTGCCTGTAGTAGGTTGTTGGGTGAGGGCAACAAGGGCGTCGCGACGTCTAAAGAATGTCCACAGCTCATTCGTCCCTCTAAAAATGGGTAAACTAAATCCCTAAACCCCATCTTCAAAGCTAAGAAAATCAATGTCGGACCTGCAAAACTCTGAATCTCCGGATAAAGGTAAACGCGATCTTCTGTATCCTCGCAGCCGCTACTACGGGGACTTTAAGCCACAACATCTAGCCTTCAACGCCAACCTTCAAGAGTTCGCCCAACGCATCAGCTACATCTGTGGCCTTGAAACTGGCGGCAAAATATCGGCCCTGGAAGCGTACAAAATGGTGAAACAGTCATGGAAAGAATTGAAACGCAGTAAGAAGGGCTTGGGAATCGGTGAAGCTCCTCCCTCGGCAGACAAAACTTAATCATCTTCACCCATCTATGACCCTCTCAAACTCATGCGGTTCGAGAGCCAAGATCATGTCTTGTTCTTCCACCTGAATGAGCCAATAGCCCGTCTTCACGCCGCGTCCCTGTTCCTCTTGGCCTATCACCACCCCAATTAGGTTGGTCGCGTCAGGAGGATAAAGAATACAAACTCGTATCCCACAGCTAATTTCCCTGGATTTTAACATTGCGACGTTTTAAGAATAATTCGATTGGTATAGACAAATTCATTAAGCTGCATCATAACCCGATTCAGCGCTGAATCGGTTCAGAAAGTTAAAACCCTCCACCCTCTAATCTCCACCCTCTACCCTCTACATCTCCACCCTCTACCCTCTACCCTCCACTCACCGTCTCCGACTACTGCCGCGCGAACTGGAAGAACGGCTGGAAGAACCACGTGAACGGCTAGAACTGCTGCGCCTGGAAGATGACGAAGATCTTGAGCGACTGCTGCGGTAGGAGCTGGAAGAAGAACGGTAGGAGCGTGAAGAAGAACTGGAAGAGGAACGCCTGCGGGCGGCTTTGGTGCGGCGGATCTGTTGTTGAGCGAGTCGCTCGGCCGTTTTTAGGTGCTCCCAAGCAATGCCAGCATTGGCGTACTGGGTAAAAAGCTTTTGGCCAGTAGCCTGACGAATCGTGGCATCACTTGCCATAAGATTACTGGCCTCATCAAATTCTGTGCGACCACGACCTCGAGCATCGCTGTCCATTACTAGCGATCGCACCTTCGATTTCCTTTCCCGCATTTTGTCGAGATAGACCGTCAGAATCACTCGCAGGGATTGATCACGGGCTTCACAAGCGTGTAAGTATTCACGGGCTTGGGCGTAGTCATAGGCGTTTCCGATGTCTGAGTGTGCAGCTTGGAGCCGACTGTCTGGTTTATTGGTCGCCAGCAGTCCCAGAAATCGATGCGTTACAAATTCAGTTGTCTGTTGTAGGTGGTTTTCAATGGTTGCGAGCTCGCGGCTGAGATTAGCCTCGGCTGCTTGAATCAGTTCATACCGGGCCAGAACAGCCTGGAGTTGAGACTCGGCCTCTTGTAGAAGCGATGTAACAGTTTCGTTGCCTTGAGTCACCTTCGCGAATGCTTGGACTGCGAAGTCATTTTGCTGTTTCAGGTAGGGCAATTTTTCCCCACAAACTTCCTGGAGAATCGTGTTAGCCCGATCAAGCTTAGGGCCTAAATCAGTCCAGTTACTATCTGGATAGGACTGCAGACTGTTCCAGGCCGTAGTTACTTCGTGTTGCGCCAGATTGACTAAGCGATCGCTCTCATTTGTCAGGGACTCTAGCGTATTTTGATTGCGTTGGTGATGTTCCTGCCAGTCAATGGCTGTTTGGCGCGACTTTTGGCTAGCGGCCTCTAACTTGGTTAAAAGGTCGGGGATAGCTGAATAGGCAGATGCTTGTAGTTTTTGTTGGAGCTGCTCTAGAAGCTGCTGCGTTGTGGCTTGATGAACATGCAGTTGAGGAGGACGATAGCCAGCAGCGATAAGTCCCTGAATATCTGTCTGCTGGCTGTCATAGCGCTGAAAGGTCTCATTTAAAGTCTCGATCAAGGCCAGCGCCTTTTCGATATCCTGGCAGTCTTCAACGACTTTGAGATAGAGGCGATCGCGATTCAAAGCCGCCTCGGCAATGGCAATTAAACGATCAATACCGCCAAAGGCTTCTGCTGGAGCTAGCTGCAAACTCGCCGGTAAGTCTCGTTCTAAAGCCTGACGTCGATTCTGGACCGCAGCCAGATCTTTAGGCGCTTCGGTAACAGCCCACTGCAAGCGACCAATGGTGGCATCCACCTTTTCCACGCGCCCGAGAATGCCCAGCTCATCCACTCCCTGGGGGTCTGCTTGCTGCAATGTCACCTTCAACGGAGTCCCTTTGATTTTGCCTTGAATGGCTTCTAACTGCACCACGAGCCCCTGACTGAGAGCCGTATTGCCCGTACTTACAACAAATGCGGGATTGAGAAGCGTCTGCAGTTCTTCATCCGATAGGGTACGAATGCGTTCAGACTTACCCACAAAGGCAAGATACAGCAATTCCCACGCTTCCACCCGTTTATGGAGGGGTTGCTTGAGCTGATCCGCGTCTTCTTGCAGATGCGCATGGACTTGAAAGGCTTGGTCGAGGGCTTGTCGCGCCTCTGTTAGCCAGTTGCTCACATCGGTCGTTAGCTGTGGATAGCGTTCGCCATCGCTTTCGACAAATAGCTGGTAAGACACCATGCTGTTGGGGGTATTTCCCGTTAGAAGCTGCTCGCACCCCATGAGTAAGTTCGCAATGCGAGATTGTAGCGTGTCGAGATGTGCAGCCAGTTGCTTACGCCGTCGTCGTCGTAGTGCCAAGGCCCCAACGGTGCCGCCCCCAGCCAAGACCAACCCCATGCCCGCGAATCCTGCAGCTCCATTGCGATCCGTCGTTACAGTCACTGCTGAGGGGTCTTGCAGGGGTAAGGGTGTAGCGGTAGAAGGTATCCCTTCGCCAAGGTCCACTAAATCGGCCATCGCCTCCAAACCAGTCGTCAAAGCCCAGGTCGCATCGCGGGTCGCAATTTTGTCGCCCACGCTGTTTTTGATCGCATCCAAGGCCGCTGCGTCTGTATCTAAAGGTGTGTTGTAGAGATCTTCTCCATACGTCACGCTGACAGCGTAGGGCAAATCTATAGCGGTGGTAACCTCCAAGGCGATCCCATTGAGGTCAAAGGAGTCGGCTTGATTCAAGTCCCGGAGTCCAGCTTCTGCCTCTACTCGATCTAGCAAGGTGTACCAGGCATCTTCATTCGCAGGGCGGGCATCGGTGAGAAAAACCAACACCTCATAGCCACTATCAGCCCAGGGCTTAGCGGCCTCACATACAGCCGATTGGTCAACGTATTGAATACTATCAACTCTGATCGTTGCGTAGGGACAGGTGTCTTGGGCACGGGCCGGAGATTCCCACACCATGGCCAGGGGGAGCCCCAGCAGCAACAGCGATCGCAGTTGAGAAGAGGGAAAAGACATAGAGCGTTGGCGGTTGTTTGGGCAGAAAAATGGCAAGAAGTTGAAGTGATGGGCCTATCTTCACTGGCCTGATTTGAATATGAGGTGCATTTTACTGAAAGCATTCCCTTCAAGGATGCTGGACGCTCATACGGATTATTCTTGATGTTATATCCCTAACTTCAGCCCGAACTCGGCAAAATACGGAAAGTTAAGCGGGGGAAATGGGATGGGTTGAGGCCCCATCGGTTTCCTCGGCATGCGGCTGCAAAAACTCCAACACCTCATCACACCATTCGATCCAATCTTGCTCGTAGCGCAAACCCCGGCGCAAGGTGAGGTAGCGGTATTGTCCTTGCCTCGAGGGCTGCGGATCGGCTTGGTATTTGGCTTCCATCGCCCGATAGCCCAACAACTGCTCTAAATGAAGCTGACGCCGTCGTTGCACTTCCTGAATCAAAATCTTGTTCGGCAAATGTGCCCCTCCCAACACCTTCACGAGCAAGTCTTCACGGATGGGGGCAGGCTCTGTTGGCTCTGGATACCAGCGCTCGAGTTCCTGCCGTCCGGCTGCAGTGATGGCATAAATCTTTTTGTCTGGCTTGCCAGCTTGAGGGATGAGTTCAAAGCCGACCCAGCCCTGTTTCTCCATTTTGCCTAGCTCGCGATAGATCTGTTGCTGACTTGCCTTCCAATAGCAGCTTACGGTTTCTTCAAACCGCTTACTGATGTCGTATCCGCTGGAAGGTCGTTCCGAGAGAACCGTCAAAATCGTGTGTGCCAGAGCCATAGACAGAGAATTGAACCTTGAATTGACATACCCAACAAGTTGAGTATAGACTCAAGGCTAATACTCAACAAATTTATTATCAAATTGTTGGACACCAACTTCCTGGGTATGTGTTATGACTCCTCATTCTGGAACGTTGTCTACGGTTTCACAATCAGCTCCTGACGAATCTTTAAATCACATTGAGCCTTTGGCGCGTCGACGCTGGCGACATTATGCCTGGGGACTTTTGCCGCTAGCGATTGTCCCTTTCTTTGTCGGTGGTTATTACCTCAGGTCTGTTGCCACCAATGGGACCGTGCCTGCAGTGACGGAGGCTCTATCCGTTGAGGTGATTCCCGTCACGCCCGTCAGTCAATACACGACCGAGCGGGAGTACACCGGGGAACTGGTGGCAGGTCGCAAGAGTGTCCTGGGATTTGAGCGCACGGGGACGATTGTCAGCATTCTGGTTGATGAGGGCGATCAGGTTGTGAGTGGACAGCCTTTAGCGCGGCTAGACATCCGCATGTTAGAGGCCCAACGTTTGCAGCTAGAAGCCCAGCGTCAGGAAGCGATGGCCCAGTTGCGAGAACTGGAAACCGGGCCGCGTCAGGAAGACATTACAACCGCTCAAGCTGCCGTGGCGGAACTAGAACAGCAGCTTGCCCTGGCTCGAATCCAGCGTGATCGCCGCCAGGAACTTTACACCGAGGGTGCTATTTCACGGGAAGAACTCGATCGCGAAACCTTCAATACAGGAGCCCTGGAAGAACGTCTGGCCCAGGCCCAGAGTGAACTGGTCGAACTGCAGGTAGGTACGCGTCGAGAACAACTCGATGCTCAGGCTGCGCGGGTCAGTCAGTTGGATGCCCAGCTTCAGCAAGTGGATGTGGACTTAGAAAAGAGTGTGCTGTACGCGCCTTTCGACGGGACCGTAAGCATTCGCTCCCTGGATGAAGGGGTTGTTGCCGGTAGTGGCCAAGCCGTTTTGAGTTTAGTAGAAGCAGGGCCACTGGAAGCCAAAATAGGGATTCCCCCAGCCGTTGCTGACACCCTCACCCTCGGTAGCAGCCAAACAGTGAGTATTGGCGATCGCCTCTACACCACGCCCATCACCGCCCTCCTCCCTGAGTTAGATGCGACCAGTCGCACAGTCACAGCGGTCCTGCAGCTACCCACGACAGACTTAACGGTTGGCCAAACCGTACGCTTAGTGCTGGCAGAAACCCAGGCAGCAGAAGGATTCTGGCTACCGACAACGGCCTTGGTTCCGGGTGAACGGGGGCTGTGGTCAGCCTATGTGTTAGATGAGTCCGTAAACGCGGCATCGGCCAGTGAGGAGTCGAGCCTCTATATCGTTGGTCGCCGCGAATTGGAAGTGATTCACACCGAGGGCGATCGTGTTCTGGTCCGCGGCACATTGCAGGCTGGGGAACAGGTTGTTGCATCAGGCATTCACCGCATCGTGCCAGGTGAACAGGTACAGGTTGCCCAATAAACGTCCGTGGATAAGACCTCATCACTCCAAAAACCCATTCTCTTCTCCCATGTTCAACCTCTTCTATCGCAATCGCCAGCTCCTGCTTCTGACCCTAACGCTGATTATTGTTTGGGGACTATCGGCACTCTTCACGTTGCCGCGCATGGAAGACCCCACAATCACCCAGCGCAACGCCCAGGTTGTCACCTTTCTACCTGGAGCAACTCCAGAACGTGTTGAGTCCTTAGTGACGGAACCCCTGGAAGATGAGCTATTTGAGCTAGAGGAAATCGACTCTTTAGAATCTACCTCCAGTACAGGCATCTCCATTATTTCCGTCGAACTTAAGGAATCGATCCGCAATGTTGACCCTGTGTGGTCGAAGGTGCGGAGCAAAATCGATGATGCGGTGCCAGAACTGCCCCCCGAAGCGTCTGATCCGGAATATCGCGAGAGTCTGCCGACCGCCAGTGCTCTGATTATGGGATTGACTTGGGAGCTACCGACCGAGCCCAACTATTTGATCTTGGGACGATTGGCCGAGGGGCTCGAAGATACGCTCCGATCGCTCCCGGGTACTGATAAAGTCGAACGTTTCGGCAATCCTGATGAAGAAATTCGGGTGGAAATCACGGCCAGTGAGTTGGCCCGTTTGGGACTCACCGCTGCCGGACTCTCACAGCAAATTGCCGCGAGTGATGCCAAGGTCGCGGCGGGGCAGTTACAGGGCGATCGCAACGAGTTTTTGTTAGAGGTCAACAGTGAGCTGGACTCTCTGGAGCGTGTCCGGAATATCCCGATTCAGGTCGGCGAGGCTGGTGTGACAACTCGGTTAGGCAGTGTGGCCCAGATTCATCAGGGCATTCAGGAACCCGCTACAGATTTGGCCTATGTGAACGGGTATCCTGCCGTGGTCGTGTCAGCTACCGTCGAAACCGACTATCGCGTCGACACCTGGACCAAGGCCGCCAGGGCTCGGCTTGCGGACTTTGAGGCTAACCTTTCCAATGGTTTAGGACTGCACACCGTTCTCGATCAAAGCCAATATGTACAACAGCGTCTGAATGGCGTCATCGGCAATCTTTTGTTTAGTTCGCTGCTAGTGATTGGGGTTTCTTTGCTAGTGCTGGGAGGTAAGGCAGCACTGCTCGTCGGATCGGCCTTACCGCTAACAACTCTGATGGTGTTTGGCTTGATGAAGGGGCTAGGTGTTCCCCTGCATCAGATGTCGGTTACCGGCATCATCATCGCGTTGGGATTATTGATTGATAATGCAATTGTCGTTGTCGATGAAGTGCAAGCGCGACTACGTTCGGGGTTATCGCCCGCCGAGGCCGTAGGCACGACGATTCGCCATTTGCTGATTCCGCTATTAGCTTCCACGCTCACGACGGTCCTGGCGTTTGTCCCCATTGCCACCTCACCTGGCGGCACGGGCGAATTCATCGGCACCATTGGCCTGACCGTAATTCTGGCTTTGATCAGTTCCCTCGCCCTTTCCCTCACCGTAACGGCGGCCTTGGTAGGACGACTACATCATTGGCAACCGCTACGTTTGCAGGCCGATTGGTGGCTGCATGGTCTGGCCAATGAAACGTTAGCAACCGCATATCGATGGACCTTGCGGCGGGTTTTTCAGCGGCCCTGGCTAGGAATTGGTTTGGCCATGGTCTTGCCGGTGATTGGCTTTGCGGTTTTCGGCACGCTCGAACAGCAGTTTTTTCCTCCCACAAATCGCGATCAGTTTCAGATTGAGGTGCAGTTACCCAATCAGACCGCGATCGCCCAAACCCAATCCGTTGTTCTGGCAGCCCGCGATCGCATCCGCCAGCATCCCAACGTGGAAGATGTCCACTGGTTTTTGGGCGAGAGTGCGCCGTCCTTTTTCTACAATGTCGTCGGTGGACAGGAAAACGCTCCTTACTACGCTCAGGGAATTGTGCAGCTCACGGGAACGGATGGTCTCCGGCAAACGATTCAGTCCCTGCAAATGGATCTCGATGCGGCCTTCCCCGAAGCCCAAATTTTGGTCAAACAACTGGAGCAAGGCCCTCCCTTTGATGCTCCCATCGAACTGCGGATCTACGGCTCAGACGTGACACAGCTACGCGAAATCGGTAACGAACTCCGCTATGAGCTGTCGCAGATTGACGCGGTCACCCACACGAACGGCAGTCTTACAGAGGTACTGCCTAAACTCGCACTGCAGGTAGATGAAGCACAAGCGCGACGGACTGGATTGGATAATCAGGCGATCGCCCAGCAATTGCAAACAACCCTCGATGGCACCGTCGGGGGCTCGATTCTGGACGCAACCGAGACGATGCCGGTGCGGGTGCGGGTATCCGATGCCAACCGAGGTGATCTGGACCGAGTGGCCTCGCTTGATTTGGTCACGTCCGGCACGGGGGAAACGATCCCCCTCACAGCGCTTGCTGATGTCACATTAGAACCCGATTTAGCCACCATATCCCGCCGCAATGGTCAGCGCATCAATACGGTAATGGGCTTCCTGACTGCAGGCTCTTTGCCAGATACTGTGCTGCAAGCGTTTGAGCAGCAATTAGCGGCGAAGCATTGGCAACTGCCACCCGGTTACCGTCTGGAGTACGGAGGCGAAGCCGATGCTCGTGGTGATGCCGTCGGCAATCTGCTTTCTACTGTAGGTGTCTTGGCGATTCTGATGACGGCAACGCTGGTGTTGTCGTTTAATTCCTTTGGTCTAGCCACCCTGATTGGGTCGGTAGCCTTGTTAGCTGTGGGCTTGTCAGCCTTAGCCCTCAAGGTTTTCGGTTCGCTGTTTGGCTTTACGGCTATTCTCGGAACCCTGGGGTTAATTGGCCTTGCGATTAATGATTCGACTGTGGTGCTAGCGGCCCTGCGCGAAAATCCCGATGCCCGCCAAGGGGATCCTCATGCGACTGAGCAGGTTGTGATGCAAGCCACTCGCCACGTTATCGCCACGACCTTGACCACCATTACGGGGTTTATTCCCTTGATGTTGGACAGGACAGGGTTTTGGCCACCCCTCGCGATCGCGATCGCAGGTGGACTGGGCGGAGCAACCATACTCGCCCTCTACTACATTCCCGCAGCTCATATTCTAATTTTTCGGGGGAGGAAAACGCGCGCCAGGAAACAACTTTCTGACCTTTCTCGTTCATCGCCCGTCGTAGAGTCTTTAGCGAATTGAGAACGATACCTCCTCTACATCCAGATCCCTAGTTTTTTCCCAAGCAAAAACGACAGGTGCCTAATTTGATGTGGTTTAGATGCTGTAGCCTAACCCATACTGCCGTCAGAGAATCAATTCTCCAGATCATGACCGGCATGGTCGCCTTATACCAATTCTGCCAATAAGCGCGACACATTTTGGCTAGGGTGCACAGCCGTGCTCCCCTACAGATTCGTGATGGGTAGCCATGATTCGTAGAAAGGGTATTACCGTCCCAACCGGAAATGTGTGTACACCATAGCCCCCATGCCCCATCCTCAGAAACTTCTGGATTGGGGCATGTTGAAGGTATGGGTACCTTGCATGAATCATGAGAAACATACGCTACCGCAACAAATACCGAATTCCATCCGCACGGGCCTATTGGTGGAATTATGGGAACAATGCGGCCTATTTCGTCACAATTTGCACCCGCGATCGCGTTCATTATTTCGGTCGCATCCATAAGGCAAAAATGGAATTATCGATGATTGGGCGGGTGGCGCATCAATGTTGGGAGGCGATTCCCACCCATTTTCCGTTTGTCAAATTGGGGGCATTTGTGGTGATGCCCAACCATGTCCATGGCATTGTGATTATCGATAAACCCGACGGTGTGGATACGCGGCACGGTACGGGTAAACGCGATCGCGACGACAACGTAGAGACGCAAGATTTTGCGTCTCTACGAAATCCGGGTCACCCCACCCCGAATACGAATAATCACCCCACCCCGAATCCAAATCACCCGATCGCACCCCCAAACAAATTCGGACCACAATCCCGAAATTTGGGTTCCATTATGCGAGGGTACAAAATTGGTGTGACAAAATACGCCCGCAACCACAACATCGATTTTGCCTGGCAATCACGATTTCACGATCGCATCATTCGCGATAAAACCGCCTACCAAAACATCTCCACCTACATCATTAACAATCCCCGCAACTGGGGTAGGGATAAATTCCACACGTAGCGCGATCGCCCGC
Source organism: Cyanobacteria bacterium J06639_14 (assembly GCA_039818605.1). Lineage (GTDB taxonomy): Bacteria > Cyanobacteriota > Cyanobacteriia > Phormidesmidales > Phormidesmidaceae > SIO1E4. Next base: position 13,609 of record JBCBTQ010000102.1, read on the forward strand.
TTGTGCCGCATCCTACTGCACCCAAAATGCCCATAAACCAGACATGCCACCAACGCTAGCACCGCCTGGTTTGAACACCTTGCTAACAAACTTAGCAAGGTGATTCACGATCGCCGAAGATTTCGCGGAGGGCTGTGACATTAGGGGGCAAGCCTCGACCTGGTTGCCCCTGTTGTAACCCAGAAATCTCCAAGCTTCCAGGCGGTGAAGCGATCGCCACATTGCCTGATGCCCAAGTTCTGCCTGTGGAATAGCTTTTCGATGGTGAAATTTTGGCTAGCTTTCGAGAACAAGCAGAAGCAACTGGTTTAGGCTATCAAACATTGATCCACGAGGCTTTAAGGGCTCATCTCTCTCATGCCTCAAAATAGTTTCTGGGAACCTACAACCATGGGCAAACGATATTCAGAGATATCCGACAAATTGCAGCAATTTATCAAAGCTCAAAAACTCTTCTTTGTGGGCACAGCCACGGCTGATAGCCGCGTCAACATTTCACCGAAAGGGATGGATTCTTTACGGGTACTGAATGCCAACCGAGTCATGTGGCTGAATGTCACAGGTAGTGGCAACGAAACAGCTGCTCATGTGCAAGACAATCCTCGCATGACACTGATGTTTGCGGCCTTTGAGGGCGACCCGATGATTTTGCGACTCTACGGGACCGCTAAAGTTATCCATCAAACTGATCCAGAGTGGTTAGAGTTCTTGCCGTTATTTTCCCCTCTGCCTGGAGCTCGACAGCTCTTCGATGTCGCGGTTGATTTGGTCCAAACATCTTGTGGTATGGCCGTCCCTTTCTTAGACTACACGGGCGAAAGGGAGCAGCTTAAGCAATGGGCTATCAACAAAGGTAAGGACGGCATCAATCAGTATTGGCAGGCTAAAAATCAAGTCAGTCTCGATGGAAAACCAACGCACATCCTGGAGAAAAACGGCGTGTCTTGAGCTGGGAAATGTTTGAGTGTCTCTCCTGTTGAATTCCAGTAAATCTCCTGTTACATGGAGGTATAGTATGATTTTGATATGGAGAGACCTTATCCTGAAAAGACATCTACTATGCAGGCCAAAATAGAATTATTGCGAATTGGGCAGGTTAGTGCCCAAAGTGATCTGCCCGTCAAAACCATTCGTTTTTATGAAGAACGGGGTTTGATTGAGGCGGCAAGCCGAACTTCGGGAGGATTCCGACTGTTTGAGCCCACTGTTCTAAAGCGACTGAGTTTTATTCGGCGATCGCAAGCGCTGGGTCTCAGTCTTAGCGACATTCAAGATATTCTCGATATTGCCGATAGTGGCCAACGCCCTTGTCAGAACGTACGTCATAAATTTCAGGAAAAAATTGTTGAGATTGAAAACCGCATTGAACAGCTCAAAAAATTGAAAGAGCAGCTCCGAATTTTGATGAACGAAGCCGATAAAGTAGAAACTTTAGATGCTGACATCTGCCCCATCATTGAACATGCCCAGGGCTGAAGATGAATACCTACTAATAGTAAAAAATCCTGCTTGAGTAGCAAGTCATGCGTCAGAAATCGGCAGGGTATTAGATGCTGACGCATGACTCGGCTAACATTTCACAGCTTCAGAGAATAGTCTTCACTTATTCAGCAGACTCTTCACTAGGAGACGGTTCTGCAGCTTCACCGCTGTTACCTGATAGTGATTGAATATACTGCAGAGTCTGGGAAGAGGGAACAAATTGAATCAGTTCTAATAACTGATTCAAGTCTGGGTCATTCGTGCTCATGTTCCCCAGGATAGCTTCAAAGCTAACGACATCAATCTCGATATTATTTTCCAGATCAGGATTGTCTTCAAACAAAGGCGATAGCTGTGATTGCAAATCTTGCAACGAGAAAAACATTGGCAAAGTATTGTTGCCGGTCAACAAATACTGATCGTTTTCAAGATTAACTGCAGCAAACAGCGGCACCCCTTGAACTTCTGTGTTCACGATATCAGATGCCTGATCAACCGACTCAGTGCTAGGGATGTAAACCAAGGAATTTGGTCCACTCAGCTGGGTTGAGGCTTCAGTATAAATCTCGCTGAGAGGAAGTACGGCGATATTTGCATCACCTGCAAATTCAGCCTGTTCAGCTTCGGCTTGGTCCAGAAATCGCTCTGCTTCTGTTGAGTTGATAAAGACAATGGGTACTTGGACTTCCGCTTCGGCTTCATTGACGCTTGCCGTCAAGGATTGTCCTTCGCCATTCACAATCAGAAAGACTGGAACCGAACCCAACTTCTCAAGGATTTGCTGCTCTGTCAAAGCGAGGGCACTTTGTGGCAGCATGAGCGCTACAGATACGGCAACGCTTGTGAGACTCAAAGCAGTCAGTGGGCGAATCACGCTCTTCATATGTGCCCGGATAGTTAACTAAACAACAATGATTGTCTGCAATACCCATATTTTTCTGGGAACTGTCTCTAAAACAGACCTCTCGAGGGTGACAACCAGGACAAATCTATTCCTGAAGCATACTAGCAGTTGTCAAGCATTCCGGGAGGTTGGTGACGTGGTTAAGGTTTACGACGCGATTGATGGACAGACAGATTTACAAACTAGTTAAACACTCTCCGCCATACTTTGCCGTGGTATCGTGTGCAAGTTTGAATTCCACAACAGTCCAATAGCCTTGGGCAAAGGGAGTGAGATTTAAGATAATCAAGCTGGTAACTTGATCGTAAACGTTGTACCTTCTTCTTTCCTAGACGTACACATTAACGTGCCGCCATGATTATCCGTGACAATTTGCTGACTAATGGAAAGTCCTAGCCCGGTCCCCTTACCGATTGGTTTGGTTGTGAATAAATGGTCAAATACCTGATCCTTAACCGTTTCATCCATTCCAGGACCGTTATCGCAGATCACGATTAAGATCCAGTCAGCCTCATGCCGCGTAGTTAGCGTAATTTTGTTGGGAGCAGCTAGAATGTCATCATAGCTATGTCCTTGATTGCTCTCATCAAAAGCATCCACCGCATTGGCCAAAATATTCATGAAAACCTGATTTAGCTGCCCAGGATAACATTGAATCAACGGTAGGTCGCCATACTCCTTTTCAATAAGAATAGCTGGCCGCCATTCATTCGCTTTCAGACGATGCTGTAATAGCAGCAAAGCACTATCCAAGCTTTCATGCAACTGTGCTTCGCTTTTCGAAGTTTGGTCACCTCGAGCGAGTACTCGCAGAGAAGAACTAATCTCAGCGATACGATCAGCCCCTTGCCGCATCGAGACAATTAATTTCGGCAGGTCCTCTATGAGGTAGTCCAGATCAATTTTGCGGGCAAACTTAGTCAGTTTAGAACTGGGTTTACTCAGTTCAGCCTGATATAGATCTAATAATCCTAATAGATCGGCCACATAAGTATGAACACATTCAATATTGCCGTTTATAAAACAGATTGGGTTACTGATCTCATGTCCAATGCCTGCGACTAATTGACCTAATGCCGACATTTTCTCACTTTGAATAAGCTGTAACTGGGTCTCTTTGAGTATCTTGATCGAAGACGTCAGCTCTTGAGTCCGTGCTGTAACACGCTCCTCTAAAGTTTGATTCAGCATGTTTAATTCATGATTGCGCTGTCCCAGAGCTTTAGTAAGCTGTGACAACCGTAGATGGAGGCGCACTCTGGCAATCACTTCTTCTTGCTGAAAGGGTTTCGTAATGTAGTCAACCGCGCCTAACTCTAAACCCTTAACCTTGTCAACTGTATCCGATAAGGCGGTCATAAAGATGATAGGGATAGAGGATTTTCCTGGGTCAGCCTTAATCCGCCGACAGGTTTCGAAGCCATCAATTCCTGGCATCATTACATCCAGTAAAATCAAATCGGGGCAGGCATAATCAAATTGCTCCAGCGCTGTTTCGCCATCTTCAGCTACTAAGGTTATCCAACCCTGTCCACAGATAGACTCACTCAATACCTTGAGATTGGTGGGATTATCATCCACTATCAAAATGCGACTTTGGTTTGAGTCAGAGGGTATCTGAAAATTTGGATTGTCAGCAGAAAACATGATCAGTTCGCTGTAGTGATCAGCGACTTAAGGAACTGTCGGGTCAATTTGACTTGAAAACTACTGGTTAATTTTCGTAACTCTTTAGCAAAAGGTGCCAGGGTTAAGTCATTGGATTCTAGCAGGCTTAGTTGCTCATCTATACCGTTTAGATTACCCATCATTGCGAGATGATGTAGTTGGTCTAAAACTTCTGCTGATGGAGTTACCAAAGGCATTGTTTCTGCTGCAACCTTTGGCACGTTGATGGCGGCAGAATCAACCTTTTGATATTCCCAGGTGATGCCTAACTGCTTTTCCAGAATTTTTAGTAAGGCATCGAGCTGTATGGGCTTGGGCAAAAAGGCCGCTGCCCCCGCAGTCCGACTGCGCTGACGATCGGCTTCGAACACGTGAGCACTGGAAACAATCAGAACAACCTCTTGTAAAGTACTGTCCTGACGAATCTGCTGCATCATTTCAAAGCCTCCCATTCCCGGCATCATGAGATCGGTTAGGACAATATCGGGATGGTGTGTGCGGGCCATTTCTAACCCCATGTGACCATTTTCTGCTTCCAGCATATGAAACCCGAGTGGTCTTAGAATTTCGATTAATACAGCCCGATCCGCAGGCTGATCATCTACCACCAAAATCACTAGCGGTGTCCCTTGGATGCCTACAATATCTGCCTTTGCATATAAGGATTTATCGGCAATCCACTGAGTCGAGATCGGGAGTTGTATATCGAGCCAAAAGCAACTCCCTTCACCGGGTCGGCTCGTTACCTGTAGCTGACTGCCCAGAAGCCCTACGATACGTTGCGAGATAGCTAAACCTAACCCCGTCCCTTCTGCTTTCTGGAGACTCCCACCGACCTGTTCAAATGGCTGAAAGATTTTCGTGAGCTGTTCTGGTGTCATGCCAACACCTGTATCTTCAATCTGAAATCGCAGATAAGTTGTTGCGGCTTCTGCCGATGAAGTGGTGATGCTCTTGTTGTTGGTCGGACTTAATTGTTGAACCGTAAAGGTGATGCCACCCTGGTCAGTAAATTTAATGGCGTTACCCAAAAGGTTGATCAGCACCTGACGGAGTCGCTTTTCGTCGGCATAGAGCCCTGTCGGTAAATCTCCCTCTAATTTCAGGTTAAATTCAATCCCCTTTTGTTCAGCTTTAATGCGGCAAATCTCAACCACCTTCATCCAGAGTGTGGTTGAGATTTGCCGCATTAAAGCTGAACAA
>JBCBTQ010000103.1:0-18784 GCA_039818605.1 Cyanobacteria bacterium J06639_14
AGACCATGCTGTCGATGGGCACACTTCGTTTTGCCCATCCTACAGAAACAATTGGTAAATTCTTGCCTGGAAATTCCCTTAATACTTAAGACCTAAAAGATGGGTACCACTTTTAGGACAACACCCATTGCACCAATGTCCTGACGCCATACCCTGTCGCTCCGGGACTGTTATAAGCATTCTCCCGTTCGCTCCATACGGTCCCAGCAATATCCAAATGAGCCCAGGCCGTCTCTTTCACAAACTGCTGCAAAAAGAGCGCTGCTGTAATAGCACCTCCAGATCGAGGCCCAGTATTTTTCATATCGGCCACGATCGACTTCAATCCTTCAAAGTATTTCTGCTCTAAAGGCATCTGCCAAAGCTTTTCGCCAGCGCGATCGGCGGCTTGTTTGAGTTCATCCGCCAGCTCATCTTGAGGACTCCAGAGCCCCGCAATATTGTCGCCCAAGGCAATCAGACAGGCTCCCGTCAAAGTTGCGAGATCAACAATTGCATCCACTTCGAGTTTCTCGGCAAACACCAATGCATCAGCCAGGGTCAGGCGGCCCTCAGCGTCGGTGTTATTGACTTCAATGGTTTTCCCGTTGGAGGCAGTGAGAATATCGCCAGGGTGCAAGGCATGGCCGCTGATCATATTCTCCGTTGCGGCACTGATGAAGTGAACTTCCACATCGGGTTTGATTTGGGCGATCGCCTTGGCCGCCCCTAAAGTAGCTGCCGCCCCGCCCATGTCAAATTTCATCATCTCAATCATGCTGCCAGCCCCAGCCTTGAGGTTCAGGCCGCCAGAGTCAAAGGTTAACCCCTTACCCACAATTGCCAATTTACGGCGTGGCGTCCCATCAGGCTTGTAGGTGAGATGAATAAACTGAGGTGGCATATCAGAAGCCTGAGCAACTCCCAGAAAGGCTCCCATGCCCAATGCTTCACAGGCATCTTTTTCTAGAACTTCCAGGTTGAGACCATAGTCAGTCGCAATTTCTTGGGCCGTTTCCGCTAGTTTCTGAGGTGTCGCTACATTGGGTGGAGCTGCCACAAGTTCGCGTGCCAGACCAACGCCTGTAGCGATGTACTGAGCCGTGGTTAATGCTTCAGTCGCACCAGCAACCCCAAGCAATTCAATGCGATCGAGTTCAAACGCTTTGTCATCGATCTCAGACTTAAAGCGCGTGTCCTCTTGCAGCGCTAAAAGCGCCCCTTCCGCAATCGCCTGCGTCGTTAGGCTACTATCGCTCTGCCAGATCGGCAGAGCGATACCCAAAATCTTGCACTTTTCCTTTTTACTCAATCGGGCCGCCGCCGCCGCCGCGCGACGCAACGTTTCTAAGGTCAAATCTTCGGCTTTGCCTAAGCCTAATAAAGCTAACTTGCGAATGGGCCCTGAACTCCCAACCCGAATCACCGCAGTGGTACTTGTCGTCGCTTTGAATTCAGCTTCATCAATCAGTTCTTGCACCAATCCAGACAACTGAGTATTCAATTCAGCTAAATCACCTTCCAGGTTTAAATCAGATTCCGTAACACCAATTGCAAGACAGTCCCCAGTCCAGTTGAGGGGCTGCTGAGTTGAGAGATGAAGATCCATTACGTGCTAGCAGTTCTGAGAGAAAAAATTACTTCCATCATTTTGCTCATAGCTTGACAGGTTGTGCAATTTTTAACGTCTCATTTCGCTTGATTTTTGTTAGAACAACAAGGGAAACAAAAACGCATCAGCATCACAGGGGGAGAAAGGGATGCAGAAGCGCCTGGAAAATTGGCTGCCCTGGCTAGGTTTAGCTGGCGTGAGTGCTCTGGGAATAGGATTGACGTTGGCACTGGCAGATGCGGCTGGCTGGTTGCCGATGCTGAAGCGTTCGCCAGTTGCGAGCACTGCTCCCAATATTAGCGCTTCGACCCAGCAACTGGTGGATGAGGATTCTCAGGTAACCGCCCTAGCATTGCAGCTACCCGAGCAGCGCTCAAGTGCTCTGGCCTTGATTGCCGGTCAGCCAGAGGTATCGCTTGAGCAATTACGAGCCCGTTACTTACTAGCGGTTGATTTAATTGCCCAGGGACAGGGAGGGCAGGCGATTCCGTTATTAGAGACGCTGGCAAAAGATTATCCCCTGCTGGCTGCGCATAGTCGCGTGAAGCTAGGCGAAGCACAGCAAGCTAGTGACCAACAAGAGAGCGCTCAGAAAACCTGGAAGGGCGTCCTGCAAGACTATGGAGAGCAACCCGCAGCAGCAGAAGCTTTATTTCACTTGGGTCGGCAACAACCTGAGTATTGGGAACAGTTGATTCAGCGATTTCCGGCTCATCCCCGGAGTGTGGAAGTCGCCTACAAGTACCTGATCGAGAAGCCCGATCACCCTAATGAAAAGGCTCTGCTGCTCGTCATGACGCGTCACGGTCTTTACCATTCTGAGGTGGTGCGGCTAGTCGATCGGCTCGTTGAAAAATACAGTGCCCAGCTCACCCCAGAAGAGTGGCAAGCGGTAGGGTTTGCTTACTGGGAAAAACAAAGTTATAAAGCTGCTGGGAAAGCCTACAGTAGAGCACCTGCATCACCGCAAACTCGGTATCGAGCTGCCAGGGGCTTACAAATTGGTCAAGAACGAATAGGGGCGATCGCGGCGTATCAGGCACTCAATGCGCAGTTTCCGGCAGCACCCGAGACTGCTACGGGGCTTCTGAAACTAGCTGCTGCGGTGGATGAACAAACGGCACTGGGGTGGCTGGATCAGGTCATTCAAAGATTCCCGCAACGAGCTGCCGAGGCTCTGGTCGAGAAAGCCGCCTTGCTAGAAGCACTCCAAAGCCCTGACACCGCTGCTAAGACTCGCGAAATCGTACTGACTGAGTACAGCCAGTCAGAAGCCGCAGCCGAACTCCGCGCCCGCTATGCACGTAACGCCGGTGCTGCTGGCGATTGGTCAGGGGCTTTGCAGTGGGCCGATCAGCTCTTACAGGAAAATATTGATGCTGAGATCACGCCTGAGATTGGGTTTTGGGCTGGCAAGTGGGCTTTGAAAGCAGGCCGCACTGATGAGGCGGCTAATCGCTTTGAGCAGGTGATTCGGACCTATCCCGAGTCTTATTTTGCCTGGCGCTCAGCCGCCGTATTGGGTTGGGATGTGGGCGATTTTCAGACGGTGCGATCGCTGCAGCCCGCAATTGAACTTCCCGTGCGTCGCACATCGCTACCGGCAGGATCAGAACTCCTCCAGGAACTCTACCTTCTAGGGCAGAACCGCGACGCTTGGGCGATCTGGCAAATGGAGTACCCTGATCCGCAAAATCCTACCGTCGCAGATCAATTTACGGATGGGGTCCTCAGGTTAGGGGTGGGCGATAACCTGGACGGTATTTTTATGGTGTCTAGCCTGAGTTGGCGCGATGAGCCAGCCGAGCAAGCAGCTTACCAGGAACTCAAACAGCACCCGGCTTACTGGCAAACACTCTATCCTTTCCCCTTTGCCGACAAAATCGCTCAGTGGTCGGCTCAACGTCAGCTCAATCCGCTGCTGGTAACGGCGCTAATTCGCCAAGAATCGCGCTTTGAACCGCAAATTCAATCGGTAGTCGGGGCTACGGGCTTGATGCAGGTCATGCCTGATACCGCATCCTGGATCCAAAGTAAAACCAATATTTCTACCTACAATCTGAATAATCCAGAAGACAACATCAAGTTAGGAACTTGGTATCTCGACTACACGCATCAGGAATATGCCAACCATTCCCTATACGCTGTGGCTAGCTACAACGCCGGACCCGGCAATGTCGCCGACTGGATTGCCCGCCGCAACTATACAGATGTGGATGAGTTTGTTGACAAAATTCCGTTTCCTGAAACGAAAGACTATGTGAAATCTGTTTTTGGGGGTTATTGGAACTATTTACGCCTCTACAGTCCAGATATTGCCCAGCGTCTGCAGGAAACTCAGACCCAAGGGGCTTCATAAAACCGCATTTACCTTTACAATTGCCTTAAAATCGGCAGCAACGGTTACTTTATCTCCCAGGTAATTGTCGATGATGTTATAGTCCCCTGAGTTAGGCAAGATGAATAAGGTGAGTCCCTCCCAACAGGAAAAGCTCCTAAATGTAGGTGCCTATCTCCAAGGCATCCGCAAAGAGCAGGAAAAGACGATTGACGAAGTCGCTAATCAGATTTTTATTCGCCCGGCACTCGTGCGCGCGATCGAGGCGGCTGATTGGGAATCGTTACCGGAACCTGTTTTCGTACAGGGGTTTATCCGGCGCTATGCTGATTATTTAGGACTCGATGGCCTCGAAATAGCCAAGCAATTTAAGCCTGCTCATGTCTCAGTTTTGTCAGATCTCACAGTGGTGACTGCGAAAAGCAACGGTGCTATCGAATCTGAAGATGGTTTCAGTTCCAATTTTCTCTCTCAGGCTTCACCCTCACCAGCTAGAGGTAAGCGAGCCGTTAGCTCAGGAACGTGGAAATGGCTGCTAGGTTTGCTCGCGATCGCGGCCCTCATCGCAGGCGGCATCTGGGCCGGGACTCGTAGTTCTCTACAAACGGCAACCACCAATGTTTCTGAAGCCACGCCTACGGGAACGGATGCAGAGCCGGAGGAAACTCAAGATGTCGAGTCTGAGGCTGCCGCTGAATCCGCATCTGAGACCGTTGCTGAAATCTCCAACGTTACGAACGAATCAGCCGAGTCCTCAGCTCCCATCACCTTTCAGATAGATTTAGAAGACGATGCCTGGATGGAAGTTCGGGTGGATGGTGAGGAAGTATACGAAGGTATTTTATCCGCAGGCACTCAGGAATCCTGGCAAGCTGAAAATGAGATTCGAGTGATTGCCGGTAACTCAGGTGCAGTCATGTACTCCTTCAATGGCAGTAATTCAGCCCCGTTAGGAGCACCAGGGTCTGTGACTAAGCTGACGCTAACGCCCGATACCGATCCTCAGGCTCTTCAGCCCCAATAGATTGGTCGTACCTTTTACAATTAGGACAACTTGTCTTGTTGATTCCTGCTAACCCAAGCTATGACCTCTACTTCTGAGACCAGTACGCTGCCATCCGAGCAGGCTGAAAACAGTCCTCCCAAGTATCTGGATGAGGCACCGAACGATGTTGAGATGTCCATCTTTGATCATCTCGAAGAACTCAGACAACGTATTTTCTATGCCCTGATTGCTGTTTTCATTGCAGTGATTGGCTGCTTTGTCGTCGTTGATCGCATTGTCAAGCTGCTAGAGGTTCCAGCCCAAGGGGCCAAGTTCCTACAGCTTTCTCCAGGCGAGTACTTTTTCGTCTCACTCAAGGTTGCAGGCTACACCGGGATTGTCATTGCCAGCCCTTTTATCCTGTATCAAATCATCGCCTTCGTCTTACCAGGCTTAACCCGCCGTGAAAAGCGACTCCTGGGCCCCATCGTCTTGGGTTCCAGCGTCCTCTTTTTTGTGGGCCTAGGCTTTGCTTACATTGCCCTGATTCCTGCGGCACTGAATTTTTTCATTAACTATGGCGAAGGGGTTGTCGAGCAGCTGTGGTCGATTGATCGTTACTTCGAGTTTGTGCTCTTGCTACTCTTCAGCACGGGTTTAGCTTTCCAGGTACCCGTCGTTCAGTTTTTGCTGGCGTTACTGGGAATTGTCGACTCGCAAACCATGCTCAAAGGTTGGCGCTATGTCCTTTTAGGAGCAGCAATCTTGGGAGCTGTGCTGACACCTTCAACCGATCCAGTCACCCAAAGTTTGCTGGGCGGAGCTGTTTTGGCCCTTTACTTTAGTGGTATAGGGCTAGTGCGTTTGTCGGGGCGCTAGAGGTTTCGCAGGCATTGAATCTTTGAGTTCATTACAAGATGCGATCGCATGTTAAGGGCATCCCATGAGTAGGCGATCACTTTCCTACAATAAAAACATGTAGGAGGTATATCTACTCAACGAAACCCAAGCGATAGCGTATCCTGCACACACCTACACGCTCTCTTCACAAAGGCTCATTCGCTCAGTGATAGTGGTTTGCATACAGTTCAAGCCCAACTCAGCCCCCTAGACCTCGAACTCTGGCTTGACCATAATGCACTGGTCTTACCGGAATACCGCTATAAGACCATAACTCAGCACTCCGATTGTTGCCTCTCGTCGGCAGGTAGCGCTATCTCATCTGCTAAGGGATATGTCGCTCAGGAGGCCATATGTATCAAAAGATTCTGGTTGCACTTGATCACTCCCCAGTTCGGTCAGCGGTGTTAGATGAAGCAGTTTCGATGGCGAAAGGAATGAACGCTGACTTGATGCTGGTTCACGCATTGTCTGCCTATGACGAATCAAGTCCAGGACTCCCCGTAAGAGGCTATCACTCTTACTATCCCATCGTGGACAGCATTGCCTGGGAAACCTATCGAGAGCGTTGGGACGCCTATGAACAGGCCGGCATCGAAGAACTCCAGCAGTTTGCCGAAGAAGCCAATGCTGCGGGTGTCCGTACCGAATTTACTCAAACCGTAGGTGATCCGGGACGGGTGATTTGCGATGTGGCAAGCACGTGGGGGGCAGACCTCATTATCGTCGGCAATCGAGGTCGCACAGGCTTGAGTGAATTCTTCCTAGGGAGTGTCAGCAACCATGTAATGCACCATGCGCATTGTTCTGTATTAATTGCCCACAACGCAACGGCTGAAGCAAAAAACCTGGAAAAATCTGAAACCGTTGCCTCAATTAATGTCCAACGTTAACGCGGAGTTAGCACTATTGCTAGCAATAGCGCTTGATGGAGGCTGCGTAAATACAACCAGGAAGTCGTCTTGAAACGGTTTTCATGAACCTCTTGGGAACTTCACCCAGCCTCCCCAACAATACAATTGTTGAGCCTAGTTTCTATACCCTGTTCCAATATTGGGTAAGTAGTCTGCATATTGGAGACAGAGGAAATGACCTCAGCACATGGCGATTCTCGTATATTTCACCTTAGGGCAACAGAATAGGAAAATAATAGACAGGCCACTTACATGCACGTAGCATTTTATGCCCAGTGGGGCGGCGTTTGACCAGGAATCTCTAGCCGCAATCCGACCTAATATGGATGATTAATCAAATTTGATATGAGTTCTGTGATACAACGATCTCTATAATTCTTTTATGGGGATCAGGGAATTAGCATGACTACCACCACAATTCAACGTCAAGAGATGTTTGTGTGCATCGCGACTGTGATTTTGGGAATGGCGATCGCGCTTCCCTTTACCCTTATTCATGCAGTTTTACCCTTTACGGTTTTGCTGGTTGTATTTGGGATCTTCATGGTGCTGCGTAAACAGCTGCGTTTACCTAAATATCCGACCGCCTATTTGATGGGATGTCTAGTTGCGCTAGTGCTATTGCTGCCGACGGTATCAGCGGCCAAATTGATGGAACAGGGCTTCAACGATGGGCCATTTTATGGTGAAAATTACACCAACGGTGTCATGGGGCTAGAGGTGCATCATCGCACTGACTATCGTAAAGGTGAACTACTGATTTACAACCGGCAAAAAAACAGTGCCCCAGTTCTTACCTATCAAGTGGATGGTGAGATCCTTTGGGCTCGCACCATGGATGTCAGACAGCACCCTAAATATCAAAACTATTTCCTGACCGATATCGAAAATCCGACTGTGACGTCCGGTTTTCTCCGCGATCGCCTGAACTTTTTGGGCACATGGGAATTTGGTAAAGAGCCGGGCCGGGCCTATTTGTGGAAATGGGGCGGATTCCATCGCTTCTATTTAAGCTGGTAAAGACGTAAGACCGATTTTCGATTTTCGATTGCCAACTGAACGATCTAGACATCACGGCGCTTTCTGCCCCAACCTCCATAGCCGTAAAACAACGAAACGGCATAAGGGATGATCATGAAAGCCCCCTTGCCCCCTCTTCTCCCTAACTTTCGTGTCGATCCCTAAGCTGCCGACTCAGCCATGTCTTCAACAGCTTCTTCCATGCGAATAACATCCTGGCGCGGATTCACATACGTCACTTTGATCTGGAACTGCTCTCCCAGCTCTAGCGATCGCTCAAATCGCATCGCTAGCTCTAGCCCCAGTTCTTCGAACAGAATGAGACCCAGCTTTTCGTTTTCTCGTAACCATCGCAGCAACATGACTGACCAGGGTTGTTCTGGGCCTTGAAGTCGCAGATATTCTAAAGCCCAATAGCGCTTTGTCTGCCGTTCCACTAAGACAGCTTCGTAGGCACCGCTACTAGCCCCTTGCATGAGTTCTGTCATCTCCAGCGAAGAAAATGGTAATGGATCGCCTCGCAGATGAGCCTTAAGTTGAAAGTGAGCCAACAAATCGGTGTAGCGACGAATCGGAGAGGTCACTTGACTGTAGCCATCCAGGCCCAACGTAGCATGGCGGGCAGGTGTAATCCCCATCTCACTCCGTGGCATACAGCGACGGATCGCAGAGTACCGCACCAGGGGTGTCGGCAACTGCATGAGTTCTTCGTCCGAAGGAAGTTCAGGTTGGGGTTGACTCCGGAAAGGCATCGCCAGACTATGAGTTTGGCCGTAGCGAGCAGCCACCTCGCCTGCCAAGATCATCATCTCAGCAACGGTTTGCCGGGCTAAGGAATCATCTAATAGTTGAATATCGACGGCTTCTTGATCTTCTTCTTGGACAACCTTAATCGAAGACTCGGGCATGTGGATGTTAATCGCCCCTTGCCCCGTACGCCACCGTTGTCTAATTTCAGCCCAGCGAGCAATGGCTAACAATTCTGGTTCGGCTTGAATGCCTAAACCCAGCATTTCATCAACATCTTCGTAAGTAAGTCGGTAAGTGGGCTTAACGCGACTGGTCGAAATGGTGTAGTCCTCAATGGCCCCATCGGCAGTCAGAACGACCCCAAAACTAAGCGCACAACACTCCTCCCCTTGCACAAGACTCATCGGCCCGGCGGCCAACTCAATGGGAAACATCGGCACCATTCCGGTGGGCAAATAGAGTGTCGTACAGCGACGACGCGCTTCTAAATCAAGATCGTCACCAGGCACAACCCATCGCGTTGGATCCGCAATGTGAACCCAGATGCGCTGACGCTCATCTTCTAGGATCTCAACACTCAAACCATCATCAATCTCTTGCGTACTCTCATCATCGATGGTGTAAGTTTTTAGCGCAGTCAAATCTAACCGATGCTCGTCCGGATCAGGCGGTGGATTCGTCAGACGGTACAGCGCCATAGTTGAGGCGGCCTCAGAGAAGTGAACCGGAATTTGACGGCGACGGAGCGCTAGGTTCTCATGAACCCCCCACTGACCCAAGGCGACAAGTATGTCAAAAGCTGCTGCCGAGCTAGTGTCTCTATCCAAAGCCGACAAGATCTCTTGGGCAACAGCACGTTGACTGGCCTCGTCACCCAGGAGGGCAAATTTCTCCAGGGTTTCCAAGCGTGGGCGATCACTCTTCTGCCATTCTAACGACTCACCAGCTAGTCGTTGGCGAGCCCGAGCTAGAAAGCCCTCCCACTCTTCTTGTCGTTGAGCCTCTTTCTCAATCTGATGCAGCAATTCCTTCACTTGTGCAGCCGAACGAGGCTCATAGCGATCGCCCTTTTGCTTAAAGAAGATTTTGTCTTCTGACAGTAAGCGATGAGCTGCATAGCAAAAAGAAGGGCTCTGCTCCGAAAACAGCAACAGCGCCAACGATTTCGGTTCTACCGATTCTCCAGCCTCATAAAGCAATTCCCAAGCAACCTGGAGGCTGCTTGGATCAGCATAGGTTTCGGCCTCAGCTTGTAAAGGCGTTAAATCTTCTGGCGTAAATTCGCCTCCAGAAAGCTGAAAGGTAAAAGCTCGAGGATGAAGCGTATGAGACTGGCCACTCTCATCGACGACAACCCAATTTTTCTTTCCTTCAGGGCGATCTAAGACACCTAACCGAGGATTTCCTTGTACCCGAAACTCGACCAGTGTCCCCTTCTCCACGGCCTTGATTCCCCTGAGCTGAACTACCTTTCTAGCTTATCCAGATTATCCTTCGCGGTTTACATACGGTAATAGAGCCAATGCCCGAGCGCGCTTAATTGCAGTGGTCAAATTGCGCTGCTGTTGAGCCGTCAACCCAGAGATGCGACGAGGCAAAATCTTGCCACGCTCCGTAATGAACTTGCGCAGCAAATCGACATCCTTGTAATCAATTCTTTCGTCCGGCTTGATGGGAGACAGTCGACGACGGAAATATGCCATAGCGGTACTACCTAGTTCCTTTCAATGAGCGGTACTTAAATTACTTAATCTCTTTGTGCACAGTGTGCTTGTTGCAGTGAGTGCAGAACTTCTTCAGCTCAATGCGCCCAGGAGTATTGCGACGATTTTTTTGAGTCGTGTACCGAGAGACCCCAGCAGATCGCTTGTCGAGGTTAGTACGGCACTCAGTACACTCCAGCGTGATGACTAGACGGACACCTTTAGCCATGAGAAATAGACCAGCCTTGGAAAATAAGAGACACAATCTATAATTGTTTCATATGTTTCGGGTTTCGGCAAATTTATTTTTTGCTTTGCTTCATCCCTGGACACAGGGCAGTTGCAAGTCCTGACGGACCTCTTGCCATGTCATCTCGGAGCCAAGCACACTCTAGCAGCCTCACTGGAGGCTGAACTTTTCCAGGTTTGACGCTATCGCGGTTTTGCTATGCCCCAGTCAGTGATGACCGCTTGTCAATGCCATTCCCTACCCAGCAGTTCTGTAAGAGAGTCTACAGCGGCTCTAGTTTTGCAGGAGCGTTCAGTTAATTGATGCTTGTACGCATAACCGTCAGACCATTATTTCCCTTACTGACCAGGAAATTATGATTGGCCAATATTTAAAGCCACGCTGCCAACCATACTGGGTCTGCACTGGTCAACCAGATGAGTCAGCTTAACGCACCAAATCGTCATCCATTGTAAGTAGCCTCAAGTCAAAATTGGGTGATTTTTTCTCTAGTAAAAGGCATTTTCTCTAGCAAAAGGGGTAATTCGACTTCTAAACATTCCCAGTCAATTCTTAGCCTCCAGGAAACCTCTTAGCCTTCATCACAATCTCAAAGAGATTGACAATCTGCCAAGTTTCATGCTTATTTTTTGTCAAGCGATCAAAACATTTCCGAATCGAAAAAGACGGATTCCAAGATTTGCAGGAAAGTTCATCTATATTGCTTCTATAAAATGTACTGATCTTTCTTAAAAGAAACTTTACTCATTCAGAGACTGGGATCACATCTATTTGGTCAATGGTCTTTCATAATAGACTTAGGATTCGTTTATCTTGGGCAAACTTGCTCTAGTGAAGGGCTGTTGAATGGTTCTGCTCTGTGTTGGAAACTGATAGTAATGTCGGCTTTTCCATCAGTAACTATCGAGAGGATTCATTGCAAATCAGGGGCTATCTCAAGGCTATATCAGGGTTGTCGGAATGTCGATTCTATCTGCATATCGATGAATCATAAGAGTTGGTGGGAACAAGTTTTCTGATTGAGTTTTCTCTCTAGAAAGCTAGTTGACTGCCAAATTGATCCTTTAAAAAACGAGCTAACGGTGTTTTGTTCTCTTTGGAGACAGGCGTTTCGCTCAACGTATCCTCTTGAAGTACAACAGGAAAAACATAAGGGTTGAGCGTTATTTGGGGTTCTTCAAGCTTTTTGCCGAAGATTACTTTGTGCCCTAATAGCAACTACAGGCTGATTAGAAAAGGATATGGTTTCAACAGTTTTTCCAGCGTCTATCTCCCAGCTAAGTGGGGTGCGGCTACAGATTCGGGCTCTCCAGCCCCAGTTAACGTGTTGGCGACGTCAGATTCATCAACGGCCAGAATTGGGATTTCAGGAAAATCAAACCGCTGCGTTGATTGGTCAGAAGCTTACCGAGTGGGGTATTGAACATCAACAAGGGATTGCCAAAACTGGCGTTGTAGCAGTTATTCCAGGACGTCAACCAGGTCCTGTACTAGCCATTCGGGCGGACATGGATGCGTTGCCAATCCAGGAATTAAATAACGTTGAGTATCAATCGCAACATCCTGGTGTCATGCATGCGTGTGGTCATGACGGGCATGTTGCTGTGGCTTTAGGGACCGCGTATTACCTGGCGCAGCACCGAGATAGTTTTCGCGGAACGGTCAAAATTATCTTTCAGCCAGCCGAAGAAGGCCCTGGCGGTGCCCAACCGATGATTGAAGCGGGGGTTTTAGAAAACCCTGACGTTGATGCGATTATCGGTTTGCATCTTTGGAACAACTTACCGTTGGGTACTGTTGGGGTCCGTTCTGGGGCTCTCATGGCAGCATCGGAATTCTTTCATTGCTCTATTCAAGGACGCGGCGGACATGGAGCGATTCCACATCAGACAGTGGATTCCATTGTCGTTGCCGCTCAGGTGATCAATGCTCTACAAACGATCGTCTCGCGCAATATTGATCCCTTAAAGTCAGCCGTTGTCACAGTTGGCAAGCTTCATGCTGGGTCGGCGGTCAATGTCGTAGCCGATGAGGCTCAAATGGGGGGCACTGTCCGCTATTTTGATGATGCTTACGAGGGATTCTTTGAGCAACGTCTCGACCAGATAATTGGAGGCATTTGCCAAAGTTATGGCGCTAAGTACACCCTCAACTACAATGCGCTATATCCACCTGTCATTAACGATCCGGATATCACAGAGCTGGTTCGCTCAGCCGCGCTGTCTGTAATAGAAACACCCGCTGGAGTCGTACCAGACTGCCAAACGATGGGCGGTGAAGATATGTCTTTCTTTTTGCGGGCTGTGCCGGGCTGCTACTTTTTCTTGGGGTCGGCCAACGAATCAAGGAATCTGACGTATCCTCATCATCATCCTCGGTTCGATTTTGATGAGTCGGCACTATCAACAGGAGTCGAGATCTTTGTTCGCTGTGTTGAATCATTTTGTCAGCCATAATTTCTCATTATCGCTATTCCAACTGACAGAATGCTCGCTAAGCTAGTCTCTGAAACGACATTGTTTTAGGGATTCTGGTGATGAAGCGACGATCATTCTGGTGGGTGGGAATAGTAGCGATCGCTTTAGCGTTGTCAGTTCTTCTAAGCAATGCTTGGCAGTTAGGCTGGGAAGCGGCTCCTGTAAATTCGTTCTCGATAGCCCAGGAAACACCTGAGGCAGAAGCCCCTGCTGAGACGGCATTGCCCATAGCGGGTAGCTATGAAGATCCTCAGGGTAACTTTCAGGTAGGTCTCCTGGAGGGATACATCACCAACTCGGCTGCTGGATCACCTCTGTTTCAAAGTGGCGATGGGAGCTTGGCCTACAGCGTAATTCGAGTACCTTTAAACAACGAAACGCCCCTTTCCGAAATCGGTTTGGTTGAGATTGCCCAGCAAACCCTAGGACAAGGTGAAGGCTTTCAAACACGAACGTTTAATACGGTCCCTGAGGGAGGCCTACAGATTGATTGGATCGGTCGACTCAGCCAGGGTTCGGCCCCTCCTAAGCCTGTATCCGGGACAATTTTAGCCAAGCAACAAGGCTTAGCCGTTTATCTGTTGGTTGTGGCAGCTCTCGATGAGGCGGTCGATCAAGTGCCTGCGGCTATATCAACCTTGGCCGATACGCTCATCATTCTGTGATCTGCCTTTCTAGAGCATGGACATTTGCTGAGAAATGCGGATCTTTGCGGCAAAAGTGATCAGTTCCGAGGCATCGCCCAGTAACCTATAGAAATCAGTACTCTATGAACTAGGATCTTTTGAGGTGGCGACTGTGGTAAATACCAATGCTGAAGTTACTCGCCTAAAAGATTTAATGCCAGCCTCGGGACGGATGAAAACTCGGATTGCGATCGACGATCGCCAATCGACCGTTATTCAGGCTCCGTTTCCTCGTCCTTGGCGACAGAGCCATCCCATTACCATTAACTGGTCCTTTTGGCAAGAGCTTTCGGTTTCGCAACGAGATGTGCTCTTCCTTCACTATGTGTGCTGGTTAACCTCGGTAAAAATCTTAAAGCCTCAGCTCTATCAAGGGATTGTGGCTGTTGGCATGGTCGGCACAGTCTTTGAATTATTCCAGACGGATGCTGTGGGCATTGCCGCCGCTGGGGGTTTAACGGCTTTAGCCGCAACGCAAGTTTGGCGGAACAGCAAAGGGAATCAAGCCCGGCTCGATGCAGATGAAGCCGCCATCCGTGTCGCTCAACGCCGTGGCTATGCTGAGCGGGATGCCGTCAGACATTTGCTTGAGGCGATCGAGACAGTCCCTCGTATCGAAGGTCGGGGCGGCATGAGCTATGCAGAATTATTGCGGACTCAAAAACTACGATCGATGTTGGGAACGGCAAGTTCGCCGCCGCCAGAACGGATACGGACGTAGAATGCGAACTTAGGGATGAACAAGTTTGCAGTTCTGAGTTTGAAGTTTGGCATGAGGTTGGTTAGCAATAAACTCAAAACTCAAAGTTGAGACTTGATTAAATTCTCATTCCTGAGAGAGGTACACTAACCAATTTTCTGGCCCCAAAAAAACGACTGATTTTTCTGACTCATGATTGAAGTCTCTGTTCGAGTGCAGAACCTATGACACAAGACTTTGCCAACTCTTCCCCTCCCCAACTGGATGATGCTCAGCGCACACACTTACTCGATGCGGTTGTCGAGACCCTTGACCAATATGTCTTGCCAGAGGTTGCCACCAAGCTACAGCAGGATATTCAACAACGACGTCAAGATCAGGGTTATCAAGCGATTGCTGATAGCGAACAAATGGCCCATGTGTTGACGGCGCAGCTTCAGGAGTTATCCAGCGATCGCCAGCTCAAGGTTCACTACAGTCCTCAACCACTACCAGACCTTTCCCCGAATCAAGAACCTGATCCAGAAGGCATGGCAGCCGAAAGATGGCGAAGCAGTCTACGCAATTTTGACATTAACCGAGTCGAGCGTCTGAAGGGCAATGTGGGGTATCTAGAGCTGTATGGGTTTGAACCCCCAGACTTTGCCGGTGATGTGTTAGCCGCGGCCATGACGTTTCTGGCACAGACCCAAGCTCTAATTATTGATCTTCGCCATAATCGGGGCGGATCACCTGCGATGGTGACTCTGCTATGTAGTTATCTCTTGCCTGCGTATCCCTCTGTAAATCTCAACAATCTATACTGGCGGCCTGACAATACCACACGGCAATGGTGGACGATCGCGCACTTACCCGCACCGCGCTACGAACAAAAGTCTGTTTACCTGTTGACCAGTGAAGCAACCTTTTCGGCAGCCGAAGAATTTGCTTACAATTTGCAGGTCCTCAAGCGGGTCGTGATTGTAGGCGAACATACACCAGGCGGAGCGAATCCAGGGCAAGGCTATCGTTTGAGTGATCACTTTTGGATGTTTGTCCCCACAGGACAATCAATTAATCCGATAACGGGCAGCAACTGGGCTCAGACAGGCGTGGTGCCAGATGTCAAAGTCCCCGCAGAATTGTCGCTGTTAACGGCTCACGCAATGGCTCTCAACAAACGACTGGAAACCGAGCCCGATGGCCCCGAGTTCCGTGAGTTGCAGCATTCGATTGTGCTTGTCGAACGCGAATTGAATGCGAAACGAGCCGATCTGATTAGTCAATTGAAGCAGCCTAAGAGATCGGCCTGAGTGGATAGGTAGAAGGATGGAAGGGTAGCAGGGTGGAAGGGGTATTTTTTGTACAGCGCTCCTAAGTACTCTGTAAATTAAGTCTATTTTCGCATCTCAGCCGTGGCAGCGTGATCCTCTGCTGTCACCGCCCCTTGAAAAAGGAGCTATGCAAACCTCGGCAATGTATTACCCCACTTCACAAGGGGGGTTGGGGGGATCCAGCAAATGTCGCTAACAGTAGAAAACTTAATTTACGCTGCACTAAGGTTTAAGAACATCTCTCGAAGTGCAATACCGCTATATAAAACGCCCTGCCGGAGGAACTCGGTCTCTGATATGAAAACAGCGGCCATCTGCTGTTTTTCCCAAAAACCGGGTTCCTGGACACGTGAGAACTATTTACCGCCGTAGTAGAAAGCGATTTCTTTGTCTTTCAATGGTTTGAATTCGGCATCCAATAGCATTTGGTTAAGGTCGGCTTGGGCGAAATGCTTGGCTCCGATTCTCACAATGCGCGATCGCATGGTATTTTGCACACCACTGCGCTGACGGCCCTCTTCTTTGGCCATCACTTTTTTATACAGCTCAAGTTTGTCGGAGGGAATCGGACTGCCGTCAAGATCGAGTCCTTGGGCGATCGCAGCATCGACGGCATCGGCCCCGGTTGTGGGTTGAGAAACGTTTGACATCTTGTTGCGCCTGGAAATCTGAAGAAACTTACCAGCATCCTACCAGGCAGTGGCCACGCAGATTACTTTTATCATTACTGCGATCACGAAGCTAGTTTCACGAGCATTCCTCCCTCCATATTTTGGCTCAATCACTTCTGTGCCCCTGGGCTTCATCCTTTTTCAAAGGCGGTATGGGTGCTTGTGAATAGTCAATGTGCTCCCGGTATTTTCAAGCAACAACTAGCTGCCTTCAAAAGGCTACTGGCAGTCAAGGGATATCAACGTCTATAAAACCTATTCAGAACGCTGGTGGATGTTCGCCCAGGTTGTAAAGGATCCTACGGAGATTAACCAAACCCAGACGGTTAAGACTCAGTTTTGCTACAGTGGCACGTCCAATGGCAGTCAAACCGAGAATTTCTGAATAGTCCTGGTTCCAGGCAAACTGCTTAATCCAGTTTTGCTGACGAGGATGATACAAGGGAAACATTTTCTGCGTAACTGGATCACGGGCTCGAATACTGGTGTATTTGCGATTATTGCAACCCTGACAGGCCAGAGCCAAATTAGATAGCTCACTGGAGCCTCCCTTAGAAACAGGAATAATATGCTCTATTGAGAAAGAATCTGGAGAATAGCGTTCTTGAGCACGGCAATACTCACGACATCGATGGGCTCGTTCGGCAACAGTTGCTTTCAATACTGGCGAGAGCTTGGCGTCAGACATTGGCTAACGGCTTCAACTCTAATTCTGCCATCAGTACATCGATAGATATGTGGCGCACTTGTGCTAAATCAGCAATGGCCTGAATACGCTTGATGTTCGCGTCCTCTAATTGATCAGAGAGTCGAATCAACGTTGCTTGCTCATCTGGTGTAAGTGTTTCAGCTTGACGCTTCTCGATGAGAGCGTTGTAGTTTTGCCATTCAATATCTGACAGACTATGGTTAATAATCTGGAGCAGTCTGGCTTCATTGGTTGCGAGTTGATTTCCTGAGTTGAGTTGGTTTGCCCTTGGCTGAAAGCGTTGACGGAGTAACTGTAAAACATACGTATCAGGGGATAGACCTGCCTGCTCGGCAGCTTGCCTCAATTGGTGCTCAAGTTCTGGAGTTATCTCAATGGTGAGCGTCATTGCCGATCCCCCGTAACGACTCGACTAGTAGCATTTTACTTGTAGTTACTCTGAACTGCGTTCGCTTTAAGGCGGCAAAGTTTTGGGTTTCCCACCTATTCGGTTAATCTTGCAAGAAAGCAAGGACTGCTTGAATAAAGCGATCGCGTCCTCGTTCAGGGCGATCAAGAAACAGGAAATGAGTCCCATCTGGAATCGTCACACTTTCGACCCATGGCGCATTCACTAATTCTGTCACGAGTGCGTCAACATCAGCAGGGCGCGACCAATGATCATTTTCACCCCGAATGATTAAGATCGGCACCTGAATGTCAGCAGCCTCCCAATATTTGCGTCCTTGGGAGAGATAGTAAGCTTCACGCCGGAAAGCACCAGGAATCCGTAGGGTCGGCGGTGTGCGGGTGCTCGTAGTGGGGTCACTGTCAAAAGCCAGACGCTGATAAGCTAGCTCAACAGCTGGCTCGCGCCACTGGCTGAGGTCTTCGACCGGAATTGTGCGGTCCCAATTAGCGGTCAGTTGCTCAGCGGTGACGATGCGATCGCCTGCATTGCGGTCATATTCACCCGGCGTCTCAGGGTCCTCAAAGCGTTCTCGGTATTGCCAAGGGGCATCAACGCCATACAGGCTATTGAGAATGATAAGACGGCTCACCTTATCGTTATGCTGAGTTGTGTACAGGCCAGCCCAATGACCGCCTGTAGCCCAGCCCAATAAGGCAACAGGAGCACTGTCGTTGCGTGCTCTAATCCACTCGACAACCGCTTGAATATCGCGTACAGCCACCTCGATAGGAACAGCTGGTGGAACCTCTGCAACCGGTTGATCGAAGGATGCTGGACGTGTCGAACGCCCAAACCCTCGGACATCCAGGATGTAAGCAGCATGACCAGCTTGCGCCAACGTGGCCGCGAGAGAATATCCAGGAACGTCCAAATCAAAGTTACTAAGACCTGCCGAACCGCCTCCATGAATCAAGAGGATGGGATGACCTGTAGTCTCTTGATCTACCGGCAACACTTTACGGACAAAAATCTGAACACCTGGATCGCTGGTCACATAAAAGTCTTCGCGGCTGACAGGGAGAGATGTTTCGAGCAATGGATCTTGTGCCACCCAAGGTTGGCTCCTAGTTGCCGCATCGGCGATCGCAGACAGTGACGCCGTTGTCGTTGATGTCGCCAAGCCTGTTGTTTGAGCGGTATAGCTTTGTGCCGCACCCCATTCTGCAGCGATACCGACAATGGCAAGAGCCTCCATGAGGCCATAAATGAATCCTCCCAGCCACAGGCTGTTACCCAGTCTCCTGTATTGTGAACCGAATTGTATATGTCTTGAAAGTTGCAATAATCTCACGGCTATCCTCCTCGACTGCTTGAGTGTGAAATTTG
>JBCBTQ010000104.1:0-18479 GCA_039818605.1 Cyanobacteria bacterium J06639_14
AGTAGACCATGGTTTTATATCGTTTTGCTTTTTGGCGGTAATGGATACTGAGATGAACAGGTTGCTAATGTTGAAGTCAATGTGTCTAGCGATCGCATGACGGAAAAGTCACCCATGACAATCAAGCGTTATCCAAACTTGGGTTCTGCCATTCGCGGGGTTTGTGATGCCTGGTGCAAAGCAAACGGCTATTGCGATCCCTTTTGTCGCAATGGTGAATGGTGGGCGTTTCCGCCGAGTAGTGTCATGCCGGTTCGGATCAAAACCGTCATGCGGGAAGATGACCAGCAATGGGTCAGCATTGGTTCTGTGAGGCTAATTATCTTTCCTGATGGATCATTGACCTGCCCAGTTGATAACTAGTACTCGACGGCGTAAGTTTTCGGACTTATTCGATAGTGGAAGGGGGGTTGGGGAGAAGGAATAGTGACGGTATTTCTGCCACAGGGTACTGGGTACTAGTTCAGCTTCTCAGATAAGTTTCTCTGTGGCATAGGCAGTGTCAAGAATATCAACCGGCTTGGCACTCGCTTGCTAGCGATCGCGCATGGACTGAGCTAGGTGCGTTGCTGGAAAAATTGCCCAAGAGACTGTGATACTCATTCTGTGGGATGGTATTATACGTTACGACATGCGAGTAATGGGATCACGGAGGAGTATCTGTAGTCTCAGCTAGAAGAATCGGTATCATAGCTCCGGCTCGTAGGAAGCGATTAGAACCCTCGTGGCAGCGTTTAGAGCGATACCTGGCTATTACCAATTCTAAGTGCCTGACTACCGTCAAATTCCTCATGTAGACACGTAGATTGCTGCCTAGCCAGTAAAATACTGAGTAAGATAGACTACCTTCTTTCACTTCATGTTATTCCAGATTTTGTGGGGCACTACACCAGCTTTATTTGCAGTTGTCATGACGTCTTGGTGGGAAATTGCCTTACCCCAACAAGTTTCTACGCCGATGCCAATCAGTCGTAGTCAAGACCAGGCCAGCTATAGTCAAAACCGGGTCAGCTATCCTCAAGTCTTGTCACAAATGACTCCCTTTACTTTGACGAAGAAGGCGAATCTTGAAGGTCGTTTGTGGGGCTTTCTCCCCAATGATCAGGGTATTATTACCTATGATTCGGATGCCAATCAGTCTTTCCTTTGGTCCATGGAGGGCGCTGAAATAGGGACCTTAGCAGGCATTGCTATACGAGCTTCTTCAGACGGTCAAACGATAGGTCTGTCTGCCTCAGCCAGAGAAGACAGGAGTCGCCTGGTGACTTTAGACGGGACTGAGCGTCATCGGTTTGAGGGGACTGTCGTCACCTTTGCCCCTGAAGAACCACAGGTTTTTGTGTATTCTCATCAGCAAGACAGGACCAGCTTATTCGACTTTGAAGGGAAAGCATTGGCTTCGTTTAAGGGGATGTTCTTTAAATTTGGGCCGGAGCATCAAAGCCTCATCACCTACTCATCGTCCGAGGAGCGATATTATCTGTTTACCCCTGAGGGAGGCGAGTTAGCTTCGTTTCCATCGCGTAATAATGCGTTGGAATTCACCTCTGATGGTCAACAGGTTGTGCTCTCTAATATCTCTGGACCATCCCAGATATTTGACTTGCAGGGAGCCGAACAGGCTGCTTATGAAGGTCGGTTTCTGAGTTTTACCCCTGATGAACAAACCTTGATCACCTACATCCAGAAAGAGGAAGTGTCTCACTTACTGAGTCTGGCAGGCCAGCACTTGGCAACTTTTCCAGGCTTCTTTCAAACGTTTACATCTGACTTGCAGCATGTGATTACCGTTTTACCTGAAGCAGAAGAGACCCATCTCTACACATTAGACGGGGCTAAAGTAGCCTCGCTAATCGGTAGCTTTCAGGAACTCTTACCCAATGAAGAGCAACTGATCACCTCCACTCAAGGCGAAGCAGCCATGACCTATTTGTACGCTCTTACGGGTGATCAATTAGCCGTATTTGAAGGTCGTTTCAGAGATTTCTGGCAAGCGCAACAAGTTGTTATTACGAGTGGAAGTAGTCTTGACGATGACCGCATAGAGACGCGTTTATCCAATCTGCAAGGAGATGAGTTGGTTGTTCTTTCAGGTAACTTTGCAGGGATAACGCCAGACGGTACAGGCATTATTGTCGCCCATGAAAATAGCTCAAGCCTGTTTAGAATTTCTGGGGAACCGTCTGACGCCATCGAAAATTGAAATGCTCTCATATTAACTAGAGCCGGTTTACCCACGCCTTAACTGAGAGACGCGACAGGTCGCGTCTCTACAGGTATCCCCTAATTTCTCATAATGGGGGTGAGTCATGCGGATTCGGTATTAGGCAATGTTACGGTTGGGAATCCTTTGCGGACGTTGGCCCGTTTCTATTCCCAAGCCAGTCACCGAAGCGATCGCCCCACCAGATCCCAGGTTTATGAGTCTTGAGCCGCTCGCCGTCGCTTTAGAACAATGCCAAAGCCTGCAGCAGCAGCGGTACCAAGAATGGTTAGTGGTTCAGGAACCGGATCAACGTTATTAAAGGTCCCGACCTTAAACTGAGTGGCCAAACGGGAGCGATCGGGGAAAGTGCCTTCCCAGCTAAAGACCTGTTGCCCAGTTAACGTAAAGGAACCTACGACATCAGAAACGACCAGGTAATCGATGTCAGGGTCCTCACCTTGCGTAAAGAAAGACGCTAGAGCGGGCAGAGTATCGGTTTCGCGATCGTCCGTTAGCAGTAAACTCTGCAGAATCAAGCTACTGCTGAGAGTATTAGTATCCTTCGGCTGGGCTCGGGTACGCAAAAAGATACTGTTCGGGTCACTCCCTGGATCAACATTCGCCGTCAACGTTTGGTCTGCGACTTGGTAGGAAATACCGCCTGTCGTGTTGTCATAGCTCAGGACAAAATCAACGGGCTGGTTGGAACCCCAGGCAAATTGCCCCTGTGCATCTGGAAAAGGTAACCCCCCACCAATAACAGGCAGAACCGGTTGATTGATCCCAAGTTCACGTTCGGCTGAACTAAGAGAGCCATTGCCCGCACGGCTTTCAGCCACAAATAGCTCAGTAAACTGTCTGCTATTAATGAGGCCGTTGAATTCTGAGTCTGTCATGCTGGAAGGCGCAACACTAAATGCCTGGGCAGGCAACGCATTCGCACTGAGGGCAAGAACAGAGAAAGCCAGGAAGCCAGGAAGCTTTTTCATGATTTGGAACCTTTGAGCTAGGGATGATTTGGGGGAAATCATCAAGATTACGTCGGTAAACATCCGGGTTACGTAATTGGTAGAGTCCTGGGAACCTTCCCTAGTGGTCAGAACACCCAATAACTTCGATATACCCTTACGCCGAAGATATCAATAAAAGTTGGTATCAGTATTTGCCCTTTAGTATCTTTACGGAAGTTTCATGGATTTGCCGAAGTTTTATGGATTCACAAAATTTGGGAAACAAGTGCTGCGGTCAATCTGCTTGAAAGGCGATCGCCCCCATTTCCACGTAAGAAACAGGGGCGACTTGGCTCAGGTTAGCTCTATGTACCTATTGAGGTATGACGGTCTCCTAACCCCATCAGACTGATGGCGGTTTGCATTTGGATCAACCATGCCTTATGGCGATTCTGCAAGTAACCGCTACCCATTTTGGCCAGGGCGCACATTAGATCCAATCCACTAGACAAAGGAGAGATTAGTGGTGTCAACCACTGTATTGCTGCCCGTAAAGAACAAAGTCTCGATATTCATCAAGGTATCGGTACCGATGTCAGCGCCTGTAATCGTGAAGTTGTCGGCAACTCCACTGAAGCTGTAATCAGCTTCAGTACCCGCAAACTGAACCGTGTCAGTCCCCAAGCCACCATCGACTGTGTCATTGCCAGCGCCTGTCTGGATAAAGTCATCGCCACTCCCCGTGAGGATGTCTTTAGCGCCAGTGCTACTGACGTCAATCATATAAATGATGTTGTTGCCATCACCCGCGATAACGGTATCGGTTCCTGTGCCTAGGCCAATGGAATCATTACCGGTTCCTGTCAGGATGTCATAGTCACCATTCTCAACGTAAACGGTATTGGTGCCGTCACCGAGATCCAGAGTATTGGTACCGCCACCGCCATTCACGGTATAGACAAAATCGTCGCCAGCCTCAGTCGTCACCTCATCATTGCCGGTACCGATACCAATCGTGTTGTTATCAGAACCGGTAATGAGATTGTCGCCTGCAGCAGCCCAGAAGTTGTCGTTACCACTCTCTAATTCAATGATGTTAAGGCCCGCGCCAACACCAGCGGCATAGACAAAGTCATCGCCTGCCCCTGCACAAACGTGGCTATCACCATCACCGAATCCGATGGTGTCATTCCCCTCACCGGCATCGATCAGGTCGCC
Organism: Cyanobacteria bacterium J06639_14; assembly: GCA_039818605.1. Classification (GTDB taxonomy): domain Bacteria; phylum Cyanobacteriota; class Cyanobacteriia; order Phormidesmidales; family Phormidesmidaceae; genus SIO1E4. The sequence goes on from JBCBTQ010000104.1 coordinate 4,375, forward strand.
ACCTGCGATACCACCCCAGATATTGTCATTACCAGACGTACCGAGAATGACATCGTCAGGATTGGGTTGACCATCAGTGTTGCTGAATAAATTACCAGCGTAGATTTGACCGGCCTGGAAGGCATTACCAACAACCGTGTTGCTGTCATCCACAAAGATAGTTGCCGGTACACCTTTCACCGTAGGTACAGTAGAACTGCCAAGGTCAAGACCAATGAGCAGGGGGTCATGATCGGATGCGCCGAAGAGGTTATCGTCGTAGAACCGAGAATCATTGAAGCTCTCGTCGTAATTCAAGAGGTCCGGCTCATCAGCGTTGATATGCCACTCAGCAACGCCAGTCACCTGCTCAGTGAGTGTATCGGTACCCAAAGCATGATCAAGAGATCCCCGCTGGCCATCGAAGACAAAACTGTAAGCACTCTCTTGACCACCCGGTGCAAAGTCATCAATCAGATCGTTGAAGCTTTCACCGTTGGCTCCAGCCTCGATCGCATCCACCGGATCTTCTTGGGCGTAGGCGTTCAGGTCCCCAATGATGAGGAAATCGGGGTCGGTGACCGTTCCACCGGCATAGCCATCGGCTGAGGTATCAGTCAACCAATCAACCAGTTCGGCCCCCGCATCAGCCCGCACCTGATTCCAGAACCCTTGGCCATCCCCCTGGTCGTAGTTAGGATCGGCAATCAAGGCGTCAATGTCACCCTGAGTAATGGTCGTGTTGCCATTATCCAGAGCGTTTTGAGCATCAACAACCACGTCTTCCAGGTTGCTGTCCCCTTTCGATTTGAAGTGGTTGACAGCTACTGTAAACTGCTCACCATTTGCATCCTCGAAAGTAGCGGCGACGGCTGGACGATTACGTTGGAAATCCCCGACCTGGTCATCACTAGACGCCACCTGGTTGAGCACATCAGCCAGGGCAAAGGTTGTCTCAGCCGAGCTTTCCTCAAAGACGAAGAAATCGGACTCGACTAACGAAACAGCACTAGTGTCGTAAATGATGCCGGTGGTAATTGCATCAGTTCCAATGAAATCACCATTACCGGTCGGGTCAACAAACGCATAGGTGCCACTGCCAGGGGTGATGGCGTCAAGAGCAGCATTGAGTTCATTCACCAAGGTGTCAATTGCAATGGTGCCGTTGTTCTCAATCTCTTGTAAACCGATAATGTCAGCATCGAGTTCAATTAGTGCCGCAACGAGTTTGTCTGTTTGGCGCTCAAGTTCGCTAGTTGAGTCAGCACCGCGTGGATCGAGATCGCCGTTGGGTCCTGTCCCGGCACCCGATACATCAATGGTGGTGAAGTAGTTCAACACATTAAAGCTGGCAACCGTCACGTCACCACCCACCTCAGGAGCCGACTGGGGACGCGACTCCTCGTTCGTGGCTGGGTCAAGACCAATCGTATTGTCAACAAATAGCCGATACTCACTAAAGCCAAAGCCCAGAACACCTTGAACTGAGGTCGTTAATTCGGACCCTAAACGGACGGTCGGTCCAGCTTCTGAGAACGTGTCCTCGGCATCCAGGATGCCGTCGCCGTCATCACCAACAGTCGCCGGGAGATAGGCAAACTCAGTGGGGTTCTGGGAACTGACGCCATCGTCCAACAGCAGCCGCTCGTTGGTGTTTTGGGCCCGTAGTGCCTGAATCTCAGCATCCTGGGTATCAGGGTCGAAGATTTGGGTGGGTTGGGTCTGGATGCCCTCAGCGACGGTGATTTCACCAAAGCGATCCAGGTTGAAGTTTTCGATAACAACGAGGGAATCGGCACCGGATGAAACTAACTCAAAGCGCATTCCTTCAAAGGCTTCGAGGTCTGCCTGCTCAAGACCGGGAAGGGACACCTGGACAAAGTCAGGTAAAGGATTCTCGGCACTTTGGAAGTCAATGTCACCGCTGCTGGTGCTGATCTGAGTTTGACTAAAGGCTTCAGCAACCGTACCTGTAACCTCGACAGCATCCCCGACCTCTACGGCATTGCCAGATGAGTTTTGGGGAGCCGCATCCGTAAAGATAAAGATACCTTCTGACGTGGAGGCGTCGCCATCATCCTGGCCATCCGGGGTTTGGATGTAGAAGCCCTCTTCTAGCACCTTTGTGACGATGCCCGAGGTCAGGACCTGTATCCCAACGAGGGGGGATGCATTGCCAGAACCCTGAATTTCAGCAATGGGAGTTGGGTCAAGCGGTGGGGGTGGAGCCTCATTGGAGGTGCCTGGGGTGTCGGCGGCAAAGCTACCAAAGTCAAGCTGCTGGAACGTGCCGGTGCCATCGACAGCACGCGCAACGCCTGCGGGCGAAAATGAACCACTCGGTCCAATCACGGTTGTGCTGTAGGAGATATCGGCGGTGCCGTCACCATCAACCAGGGAAACAGAATCAATCACGGTTCCGATCGCGGCATCCAAGGTCCCGTCATTGTCCAGATCCAAATCAGCGCCTTGGGTTCCGGTAAAGTCACTGACCAGCAGGAAGGTGGAGGGTGAACCGAAGAAGTCAAATTCAGTGAGCAGGTCGTTGGCTTCTGTAACTGCCTGAGGAATTTCGTTAGTGATGCCGGGATTGGCCACCAGCAACAGACCATCTTCGTCGATGGTCAGGCCAGTCAAATCGAAGGCAAAATCAACCTGACCAGGATTAAACTCACCGGATAGTACAACGAGTGAGACATTGTCAAGAGAGGTCCCTGCAGCCCCGAAGATTTCAACAAAGTTGCTGTCATCATCAGAAGAGCCCGAAGAGGAAATACGCAGTTCGTTGATCGCAATGTTAGGAAGGCTCACGCCGCCAAAAGCGGTGCCATCAATCTGGGTGCCAGGGGAGAAGAGCGCACCGTTGGCTCCAGTGGCACCTGAATGTTGGGTAAAGTCACCGGTTAGATCAGGGTCACGGGTTAGGGACTGGTTATTGCCGCCTTCGCCGCCATAGGTGACGGCAGCAACATCTGTCGTGCCGTTATTAAGCGTAACAGTATCCCCCCCATTGTTCAGACCTAAACTACCAGCCGTCTGAACGAGTGCTCCGCCAAAGTCACCGGTAGGTGTTCCACCAGCAAAGATGACGATCGCTTGATCAGCAGCCAGAACAGTCCCTGCGGGGAAGGTATGACGAACACCGAAGCCATCGGATAAGGTCCATCCTGAGATGTCAACCGACTCGCTGCCTGTGTTGACAATCTCGACAAACTCATCCTGAGTGGTGCTGACGGTGCCATCGCCGTTCGCATCGCCATTGTTGGCATCGGGGTCAGCCAGAATCTCATTGATCACAAGGCTAACGGTTGGAGGCGCGACATCGTTATCGGCGATAGTCACGGTTGCTTCTGTCGTTGCGCCTAGATCGTAATCGGCTGTATCGATCAGGGTCACAGTGACTGTTTCAGCCCCTTCAATGTCGCTGTCATCAACGGGGGTGACAGTGATATCCGCAGTGGAACTTCCGGCAGCAATCGTTACACTTCCAGTCAAAGTAGGTGTGAAATCGCTGTCATCATTGCTTGCGGTGCCACCAACGGTGTAAGTCACCGTCAATGGATCGCTTGTGTCACCAGTACGGCTCACGGTAAAGGTGCCGGGGTCTTGTGATTCTTCTGCCGCATCAGCATCGGTAGCGGTGACTCCGACTAAGACGGTGTTATTGCCACCACCAATGTTGAATGTACCGGCAAAGGTTTGGTTAGTACCGTTATCACCACTCCAGTTAGCCGAATCGTTAAGGGCGGCTTGCAGCGTGGCTTTGTCACCCGTAGTCGGGCCAGTGTACACAGCGTTATCGATTTCGGTAATGGCAACTGCGGTACTGCCAACCGTTAACCCTTGAGGCAGCGCAGAGGTATTTGAGTCCGCGGCATCCGCTTGAAACACGGCAGCCCCTTCATTATTTAAAGCGGTAATGGGCGTAATAGCCGCGCCATTCTCCTGATAGGCAATAACTTGATCACCGCTGGCTGAGAAATTTAGGGATCCTGATGTGGTGACGCTGCCAACCGAGGCACTCGGTGCGGTATCAATGGTCACCACAGTTCCAGCCGTCACACCACCAGCAGGAGCTGTCCAGGTAATAACACCTTCGTTAGCTCGAAAGCCCGAATCGTCTCCAAGCCAACCATTATCAGTAAAAAGAATAACTTCATTGCCAGGTATATCTTCTAAGGCAACAAACGCAAAGTTATCTGTACCATCAGCGTTGTACTGAACAAATGCAATATCGCCAGGATTGAGCGTCATATCACTTAAATCTCCCTAGATTTGAATCGATTGCTATGCTGCTAACGCTCCACACAAAGCAGCCAGACAGGCAAACTTACGGATTCCCTGTGGCTAAAAACAGGGGTTAAATTTGCAAATTGACTATGCACCCTGAGATTCTCGGGATTCAGAGAGCCCTAGCGAAGCCCTGAATATCCTGACAAGCAAGGGTAAAGAGTGTGTAAAGCTTGCGTTAAGACTCAGGAAATCCACTGAACTTGAGAATCTGGTATCAAAAATGGCAGACAGGTCCACAGAACCTCAGAATTCGACCAAATCCACCACAGGTCGGCCATTGGGCAAAAGCGACGTCGCTTCCTATGAAGTGACATTGCTAGAAGTCATCCACTTAAACAACGAAATCGAAATCGCTTGTGGTTAAGGTGGCTGTCTTAATACCCAGCAATTCGGCAAGGATCTCATCGCCCACAGCGATCGCATTCCCGCTGAGGGAAAGTTCGGCGAGGTCATTCGCCAAAGTCACTGAGGTCAATTGCCGGTAGAACCACTAGCTTGCTGGGGTTGCTGAGATCTACGACCTACACTTCAAAATCACCAGACACAACAAATAGTTTTGGGGAAGCGGCGTCGAAGGTATTAATTTCAGCACCATCGTCTAGGACAGCACTGCCAATTTTGGTTGACGGATCCATCTTTAAGCATCTCCTCTTATTGTGAATCGTTTCTTTTAGCTGCAAAGGGAACACAGTCCGCGATCGCCGCCAAGACAGCAAAAGGCGGCGATCGCGGAAACTTGGCACGTGGAACCTAGCCAGCACACGCTGCTGGCTGGATTCGCGATAACACGATGACCAAGTCTGAAAGTTTGTGAGGTTGGCGCAGTGATACCAATTCGCGATCTTAGATTTTCGATTTTGAATTGGAAAATCTAGACATCACAAAGCTTTCAGCATCAATATCTGTAGCTGGGAAACAGTGAAACGGTACGCTTGGGCGATTGCCGCATTAAAAATTGTCGCGAACCTGGTAGGGGCTTGGTATGCCATGCCCCTACCAGGTGTCAGGAATAGCGATTGCCGTTGGATGAGCGGTATATCTCTATCGCATCAGAGGCTCTCTTAGCATCCCTGCAATTAATTGCTACACAAGGGTGAAGTCAACAACAGAAGCATCCGCAACCCCAGTCAGAACGGCCAATGTCTCGTCACCCAGCTGAATTGCGTTGCCGCTGAAGCTGAGTTGGTCAGCCGTTAAACCATCGGCCAGACCGATGAAGTCAGTCCCAACTTCGAAATCCGTGATGGTGTCAGTGCCTTCGCCAGCCGCCAGGACAAAGGTGTCAACCCCAGCCCCACCGGAGTTGTCGTCGCCAGTTAGCGTGTCATTACCCAACCCACCGCGTAGCAGGTCATCACCGTCGTCACCCCAGATTTGGTCATCGCCTTCATCGCCTAGCAGCGTGTCATTACCGCCCTTGCCGCCGATGCGATCGTTGCCAGCACCACCAGAGATGATGTCGTCATCTCCGATACCCACTTGGGAGTTACGACTGTTCAGATCACCTCGGAGGACATCATCGCCGTCACCACCTTCGATGACGTCAGCCCCTAAGCCACCAGCAGCCGTATCATCGCCACCAAAGGCTAAGAGGATGTTGTCCGCTTCATCACCAACGAGTTCGTCAGTACCGTTGTTACCCCCGAGAGAATTTTCACCGAGAACGCTGTCTTCGCGGAAAGCCAGGTTCTGCAGACGGGTATCTTCGGAGGGAGAAGTCTCTGCCGCTGTGTAAGGAGTCTCGGCGAAGTTGTCATTGAGATATTCAGCCAAGGCGTCTTGCTCAGAGCCATCCGGCGCAAAGGTGGCGTCGCCTGTACGAGGAGCATCGTCTTCTTGAGCCAGATCGACGATATTAGCGCTCTCACCCGTGGGGAAAGGATAGCCATCTCCACCACCAACCAAGAAGCTGAGACTGACCATGCGGAAGGTGCGATCAGCGTCACCCACGATTTCACCACCCGACACCACCACATCGAGAATGTTGCCATCGCCGTCCTTTACGGCCAAGGTTTGAATGCGATCGCCGGGTTCCGCTTCCAGGTCAAAGCTAAACTCAACGCCACTCACCTGCGGGAATCGTCCCTGAGTGTTGCTGGGATCTAAGCTGCTAGCTGCAATGCCATGCTCCAGCAAGGCCACGAGTTCTTCAGCCGTGACTGTCACCAATGTGAGGCCATTGTTGAAGCGCAGAGTATTAACGATATCGGTTTCCGAAATACCGCCCTCCGGCTTAACGCCTGGAATCTCTTCATTCGGCAGGAATTCGGCTTCGGTGCCACCAGCAGGCACAATAACTTGGCCGATATCATCGCGAATACCGCCACCGTTCTTCAGGGAGATAACTACGCTGGGGTCGGTTTCTTGCGCGATCGCTAAATTCGCATCCGCAGTTAGGTTCCCGAGGTTGGTTTCCTCTGTCCGAACACTTCCTCGCGTACCATCAAGGTAAACTTCGCTAACCCCAAAGACATTGCTTTCAGTTGCATTGATGACTTCTTCGAGGTCATCGACAATTGCCTGAACTTCAGGGTCTACGAGGTTTTCAGCACCGAGGTCGGCAACACCTTGCGCATCGGTTGCATAGGCCCCACTGACTTCAGAGTCATAGCTTTCAGGAATAATGACACCGTTTTCGTCAAAGTCAATCACTAAGCGACCGACATACTTGTAGTTGCCATCCGTGTTAACAACCGCAACCGGATTACCTTCAGCATCGTCAATGAAGGTGGGATATTCACCCTGAACACTGTCACCATCACGGGGGCGATCGTTTTCATCAAACAGACGGGTGTTGGAACCTCCTGCCACGATGATGTCAACATCAGTTAAACGCTCAGCTAGAGATTGCTCAATCGAAATCTGCTGCATGTGAGACAGCACGATCACCTTGTTGATTTCAGGATCGGAAGCCAAGGCCGCATCCACATCTGCCTGGATTTCGGCGGCCAGAGCATCTAACTGAGCATCCGTGGGCACACCGTCAAAATCCTCGGGCAGAACGGTGACATCATCAGGACTCGCAATCGAGGTGATGGTAGGAGTGGTGGCCCCAACAACCGCAATCTTTTCGCCGTTTACATCGATGATGGTGCTAGCAGCAAGGCTATTACCCTGAGGTGCTTGGGCATCTTCGATAACCAAATCAGCCAAGTTTGGATCAGTAGAGAAATCCAGATTGGAACTTAAATAAGGGAAAGCTGTTCCGGCGTAAGATTCGTCTTCAGGCGTCGTGGGGTCGTCCTCAGTTGCAGCGATCAGCCCACCCAGAAATTCAGTCCCGAGGTCGAATTCGTGGTTGCCTAAAGCAATAGCTTGGAAACCTAACTCATTCTGAATCAGAATATCGGCCCGACCAGCTCCGCCCAAAACATCTTCAGAGGCTTCGAAGAACAAACCTGGCAGAATCGCGTCTCCAGAAGAAAGCACCAGTGTATTGTCCTCAACACCATCATCACCCAGGTCCTCTGCCTTAAGTGCATTTAGGACAGCCGAGAAACGAGGTGCATCATCCAAAGCAGGAATACCCGCTTCCTGGTCTGCAGCATGTAATAGTTCAAGCGTAAAATCAGCCATGAATCCCTCTTATTAATCAAGAAGCAGACAGCAAAACATGTCGGAGCTAGTTAATTAACCAACTCCGAGCTGCATGTGTTCGACAAATTGTGCAACCGACAAAAGCACCCAGAGCCTTACCAACCCCGCCAACTAGAACGCTTGCAAACTAAGCGCCTATTTGCGTAACTAGCTAACCAACGAATTCAGAAGATTTAGCTTCTTTTGGAAGAGAATGGACATCCTCAGTCCATCTACGAAAAATCACTGAATCCTTGGGTCTGCCCAAGCTGCTTTGTGTATCCAATGTTGCAGTTAAAGGTAAATTCTGGGTAAAGAATAGTTTAAGTAATCGTGTAAGTATGGAGGCTTTCTGGAAACTTTAATAGCCCATCCAGTTACTTTATAAGTTCTTCATTAAGCCAATAAAAACATCTAATAGAATTAGCTTAATGAAGATTTTCATTATGTCTAAGTGCATATCAGGACGTCAGCCAAACTAATATTTCGCATCAAATGGGTCAGTTACTGCGCCGCAAATGAAGGAATTGTATTGAAATACTTCTAAAGGCAGGCAGGCAGGGTTAATTTCTACTCAAAAGTAATATTTGTCTGGCGTGATTTAAAGTACCCGTATTAAAAGTGTCACAGCACGACTTTTCGAGTAGTACAGGTAAACGACCCAGTAGATTGTGAACTAGGTCACGCCAAAACCTGAATAAAATCACGATCATACTGAGGGAAAAATCACGAGTTTTCTCAACACTTCTGCCTACACTGGTGAGAAGTCAAGTTTATTTGTTAATAGCAATGGCTAAGACCTGCTCAAAACCTCTCAAGCCAAACCCTTTCAATACCTATCGGGATCCTTCAACGGGGAGATGGGTCGTGGTAAAGTGCCGAGCCTAGAACGCCCAGCCAATCGCATTACGAGAGAATCGCGATTGACTGATAAGTCTGCCTAAATTTAGGCTAATTCTTGTATCGTCACCATATGCTCAGACGGCAGGCGGGTCTAGTTTGTTTCGCGCAGTCACTATAATCTTCAAAGCAGCGCAGACGTAAGATTTTGGTGACGTTGCCAGATATGCGAGAACTTTATCCGCCACTTGAGCCTTACCATATCGAATCCCTGAAGGTTTCGGAAAAGCATACGCTTTATATTGAAGAGTCTGGTAATCCAGACGGCAAACCCGTTATTTTCCTCCATGGTGGTCCTGGAGGAGGGACGGTCCCTCTTTATCGCCAGTATTTTGATCCTAATCTTTGGCGCATTATCTTGTTCGATCAGCGGGGTTGTGGCAAAAGCCAACCCCATGCAGAGTTAGCTGATAATACAACTTGGGATTTAGTTGCCGACATTGAAACAATCCGCCAACGTTGCCACATTGAGCAGTGGGTTGTGTTTGGCGGTAGCTGGGGCAGTACGCTGGCTCTGGCTTATGCCCAGACCCATCCCGAGCGATGTAAAGGGCTAATTCTGAGGGGCATATTCACCCTAAGACCCGAAGAAATTCAATGGTTTTACCAATCTGGAGCAAGCTATCTATTCCCGGATGCTTGGGAAACTTATTTAGCGCCGATTCCCTTGGCAGAACGACAGGATTTACTGTCCGCCTATTACCGTCGCCTAACACATCCCGATATCGCTGTGCAGCTAGAGGCTGCGAAAGCCTGGTCAATTTGGGAAGCCAGTACCAGTAAACTAATTCCCGATGATTCTCTCATTGAAAAGTTTGGACAAGATACCTTTGCGGTTGCCTTTGCGCGTATTGAATGTCACTACTTCATCAATAGTGGTTTTTTTGAAACACCCGATCAAATACTGACAAATGCTCATCGGCTCCGATCAATACCTGGTGTGATTGTCCAAGGGCGTTACGATGTGGTGTGCCCAACTAAAACCGCTTGGGAGTTGCATCAAGCCTGGCCCGAAGCCGAGTTTATTCTCGTGCCGAATGCCGGTCACTCAGCGACTGAAGTCGGCATTATCGATGCGCTGGTACAAGCCAGCGATCGCTTCGCTGCCCTGTAGGGATAACTGTTGTGTGTCCCGATGATTAGTTACACTCCCTAGGGGGAGCTTATTTGATTGCCGATGCTTAGGGACTGAAACCAACAAACTTATTTGCTGAAACCAGCAAGCTTTTACGTCCCATAATGTTGTATAAATAGCTATAGGTTTTGTGCATCGTAGTTATTGGCTTTCATCTCTTTGTCATCGAGTTCTTTGTCATCGAGTTCTTTGTCATCGAGATGCGCGTCTCCAGAATTCTCGGTTCTTGTCCAGAACATGGTGGTGTTGATGGCATCGACGTTAGCTCCCCCCCAGAGAGGTTTAACTGTTGGCTTGCAACCTACCCAGGTTGTCAACACTCTGGTGCCCTATCAACCTAATTGTCCTCAGAGGATGCCGGACCGAATACCTTCCTTGCCCCAACCATTCTCTATACTTGCCCTTGTCTGCTAGCTACCCCCTGCCTCATCGCGTCATGTTTGGGGGTGGCCAACTCAAGCCCCTAACTGAATCTGCTAGCCCTGCATCTCCAGAATTAACCGCCGCCAGTTCTGTCACTGCCGCTAATCGCAACCAGCCCTGTTGGCTTACCGACGACTTGCTGCTGCACTATCAACGATGTGCCCGACGTACGTATTTAGACCTGAATCGCGATCGCGCACTCGCTGACCCTCCAAGCGATTATCTCCAAAAGATCAAGCAAGATAGTGCTGAACATCGCCACTCGATCCTGGCTGATTATGCACCGCTACATCGTCCCCAATATCCTCGTGGTGATTGGCGCAGCGGTGCCCAGACAACCGCAACGCTGATGGCAGATGGCGTTGATTACATTGCTGGGGGAGTTCTGATTAATACCTTGGAACAAGATGTCTACTGGGTAAGTTGTCCTGATTTATTGATCAAGCAACCCGGTTGGTCACTCTGGGGTGATTGGCAATACGCTCCCATTGATATCAAGCTCGGCAAAAAGCCCAAACTCGACTATCAGATTGTGGCAGCCTTCCATGCATACGTGCTAGCTCAAGTGCAGGGTAACTGGCCCACTGAAAGCTGGTTAGCTTTGCGCGAGGGACGCTACTACTCGGTGGAACTGGATCGGCAGCTTCCTAAACTGGGCGAAGTTTTAACTGCCTGCCTGGAGGATTTGCGGGGTGAAGCTGCTCCTGAAGTCTTTATTGCCCATAGTCGCTGCGATTTGTGCCACTGGTTTAGTCAGTGCTATCAGTCCGCTCAGGAAGCACAACATTTGTCGTTGCTACCGGGAGTGACCCCAGCTCGTTACACTCATTTGCAATCGTTAGCACTCACAACGGTGGCCGATTTAGCACAAGCTCGTCCAGCCCAGTTGGCCTATTTACCTGGTTTTGGGGATACGGTAGCCGCAAAGTTGATTCACCAGGCGCAAGCGGCTCTCTACAATCGAGCGATCGCCCGCACTCCTGCCTCCAAACCAGAGGGTTTTGTCTTGGCCCCTGCGGATCTCCCCTCTGCCGAGGTTGAACTTTACTTCGATATTGAAGCTGCACCTGACTTTGATCTCATCTACCTTCACGGAGTGTTGGTGGTGGATCACCGGACTCAGACAGAACAGTTTCATCCGCTGTTAGCTGAAGCTGTGGATCAAGAAGGCACGGCCTGGGAACAGTTTATCGAGTTAGTACTGAAATATCCCCAGGCCCCGATTTATCATTTCTGTCCCTATGAAGCGCAAACAGCTCGTAAACTCACTGAGCACTACGGCAGTTTGGGATCGGCTGAGTTAGAGAACCTACTGGCCCGTTTTGTGGATATTCACTGGTGCATTACAGAGGGGGTAACGCTCCCAGTGGAAAGTTATGCCCTCAAGCATATTGCTCGCTGGATCGGTTTTGAATGGCGGGATAGCGAGGCCAACGGCGCTCAGTCTATCTGCTGGTACAACGAGTGGCTGGCAACAGGCGATCGCACCTATCTAGAGGCTATTCTGCGGTACAACGAGGATGACTGCCGCGCGACCTATTATGTCAAGCGCTGGCTAGCGGAGTTCGCGCAGCCCTACTGGCAAGCTACGGTGCCCTCGCGTCTCATTGTCTCAGCCTAGGTGAATGCCGACTCCTTAACGTCACTGAAGCATCCTATCTCTGGGCCAATCTCCAGGCACCTCCAAAAATTCTCAGAAAATATTTGACAAAAACCTCTCAGAACGCCATTATGGAGATCGCCCTTAAGGGCCTGTAGTTCAATTGGTTAGAGCACCGCCCTGTCACGGCGGAAGTTGCGGGTTCGAATCCCGTCAGGCCCGTTCTAGAAATACATAGCGAAGGTCTCTTAAGAGCGTGCTGTTGCAACGGCGGCGTATCGAGCTACGCTTTTCTCTAGATTAGCGATCGCCTCACCCAAGGTCTTGCCACCTTTAAACTTATAGTGATGTTTAAATGGATGCATACATCTTGGTTTAAGTCGGGTCTAGGGTGACAAGGTCTGAGTGTGCTTAATCCGAATGCAAACCGCTTTCAATCAATTACCAAGCAAAAAGCCAGGACAGTGTCCTGGCTAAGGTACAAGAAAATATAGTCAAAGTGATCAGGGTTTGGATGCGTGAATCGTAATTTCCTGAGTCACCGCGTCAGCAATCCTTTTGGGAGCGTAAGCTATCAATACATAATTGCCAGGTCTTAATTTCCGTTCAAGAACCGAACTTTCACCGACAGGAAGCGGATTCGTCTCAGGTCTACCAACCCGCTTAACGGCGGGGTCTTCTATGTCTATGTTGTTATCATCTTGAAACGGAATCTGATCGCCAGGCAAGTCTGTTCTGAGGAGAAATACTCGCATGCGTTTCTTGCTGTCATTACGGATATTGAAACTTACCAAACCAGTATCAGCTTCGGTGCGATCCATGCCCATGCGATTGTTGGCTATCTCCACTTTAATAGTACTTGCCGTGGTTTGCGTGTCAGATGCATTGCCATTAGAACTAGGGCTCGCTGCATCTTCTTGCGCAGTCTCTTCTGTGGATTCAGGCGCAGAAGTCGTTGACTCTTGAGTCGGCACATCAGTTTCTTGCTCAAGATTAGCTGGACTACTGCAGCTCATCAGTAAAAGAAGTGAACCTGTAGAAATAGCGACAAAGGCTTTAGGTTTCATAGATGTTCCCTCAAATTCATAATGTATAGCTTGGCTACATCTAGATTGCCGTCTAGGAGCCAGGCTTCTTGAGTGGATGCAACTTACAGCATCTTAATCTATCATGCAGTTCGTAGCTCCTGTGGGGTAGATAGGCCAAGTTGAACTCATGCCGAAGCGCCTTCTTCTTGCCAAGCTCTTACCCTGCCGCAGGTACTTTATCGCCATCTCGATCCCTTACGCTTCAGGCTGAGGAATCGAGATATCAATTTGAGTGACCGATTGATCCGGTGTCAGCGTTGTTAGCGGCGGGGTGATCTCAGAGGAATTACCGACAACTAAGATCACCAGATCTTCAGGCTGCAAGTGGGCTTGGGCAGCGGCTAACAAGTCTTCTACAGTGGTGTCGGCAACGGCCTGACGGTACTGGAAGACGAAATCCTGGGGATAGCCGTAGTACTCGTAGCGCACCAGACGCGAGAGGGTCTGTTCAGGACTTTGGAAATTAAACACAAAGCTGTTCAGTACGGAATCCTTGGCTCTAGCGAGTTCCTCTTCAGCAACCGGCGTCTGACGAATGGTGTCAATCTCTTTTTGGACAGTTTGAATAAAGGGCACGGTCGCATCCGATCGCGTTTGTCCCCCCCCAATGAACAGCCCTGGATAGTCATAGCGCGCGGCCCAAAATGCATACACGACATACGCTAGACCCTGGCGCGATCGCACCTCGTTAAACAAGCGACCACTAAAGCCATTCAGCACTTCATTTAGCACCGTCAACGCAGCGTAGTCAGGGGCATCTCGTTGTCCCCCAATATGCCCAATTTGGATATAGCTTTGGGAAAGCTGCGGCTGATCCACAAAGAACACTCCAGACTGCACCTGAGTTACCTCAGAGTTGTCTGCAACTGGTAAGGCTGTTCCAGAAACCTGCCAATCACCAAAGGCCGACTCAATCATCGACTTCATCGAGCCCCGATCAAAATCCCCGGAAACTGCCAAGATGGTCTGATCAGGACGAACAGAACCTTCATAGAAAGCCAGAATATCTTCCCGTGAAATAGCATTCAGAGTACTGTACTCGATTGTACGAGCATAGGGACTAGTGTCACCATAGATGGCTTTGCGAAATTCACGAGAGGCGATATCGTTC
>JBCBTQ010000105.1:0-18305 GCA_039818605.1 Cyanobacteria bacterium J06639_14
GTCTAATCGAAATTTCCTGGCTTGGGTTGATACCCTTTGTACGAACATCCTTAAACGTCACTCATGAATCGAATCGGGGTGCTGTAATTCAGTACCGCATGACAAGACAATTGAACGCTTTTCAAAGAACGATGCAAAATCAGTGGTCCCGTTTGCTCCGCTCAGGAACTTGTGTATTGGGAACAACTTTGGGTTTGACCCTGGCAGGTACGCTGCCGCTTCAATCGCCTTCTATTCTTAGTCTGTTCAGTTCCACAGCTGCGTTCGCTCAGAGTATCGACGAATCCACCAACATTCAGGTCTATCAAACAGCTAGTCCGGCAGTTGTGGCGATCGACGCAGGTGATGGTGCTGGAAGTGGGAGCTTGGTCACTTCAACCGGGCTGATTTTAACCAACGCCCATGTCGTTGGTAATAACTCTGAGGTACGTGTCCGTTTGGCCGATGGCCAAGAATTTACCGGCGATGTTGTCGGCTATGCCGATGACCGAGTGGATTTGGCCGCGATTCAGTTGCGGGGTAATCCCACAGGATTACCGGCGGTGGAAATTGCACGCCCCGATTCTGTACAGGTTGGGCAAAGTGCCTTCGCGATCGGCAATCCATTTGGCTTAGAGGGGACACTCACAGTAGGCATCGTTAGCCGGATTGATCCAGAAAGAGGCTTGATTCAAACCGATGCAGCCATTAATCCCGGCAACTCTGGAGGGCCTTTGTTGGACAGTAGCGCCCGCTTAATTGGCGTCAATACGTCCATTTTTACCACACAGCGCAGCGGGGGGAGTATTGGCATTGGCTTTGCCATTCCCATTGATGAGATTCAGCCTTTTTTGACTGCGGTTCAGAATGGAACCGCCTCGACCACTGCGAGCGCTGCCGGAGTCAGAGGCAGCCGTGAACCTCAAAGTCTTGCTCTGAACAATACGGTGACGGGACAACTAGGCAATGAGAGTGACGTTTTACCTGATGGCAGCTATTTCAATGCCTACGTATTTGAGGGACGTCGGGGTCAGCAGGTTGCCATTGAAATGATTAGTCGCGATGTCGATGCCTACCTGATTCTGCTGAGCCGCGATGAGGATGTGCTGTATCTAGAAGATGACGATAGTGCAGGCAATTACAATGCCCGTCTAGAAACAACATTGCCTGCCGATGGTTCTTACATCATCATTGCTAATTCCTATGCTGAGGGAGAGCAGGGTCGTTACAACCTCAGTCTGAGTGACCTAGGGAATGGTGCGATCGCTGAAGGCAATCCTCCATCCATGCCGAGCCAGCCAGGGGATGACTACATTCTGGAAGAAACAGGACAGCTAACTGTCGGTGATGATCTGGCTCCCGACGATACCCTATTCGACCTATACACCTTTGAAGGGCAAGCCGGACAACAAGTCACAATTTCTTTGACGAGCCAAGACTTTAATACTTACCTTGTGTTGGTCAATAACTCAGGGCGCATTCTTGCCGATAGTGACAATATTGACGCTTCCACGACCGACTCACAGATAACGACGACTCTACCTTCGAGTGGAACCTACAACATCATTGTGAATGGTTTCTCAACCTCTGATCAGGGTCGCTACACGCTTACCGTGCGCTAGAACCCTAGCCAGGTAAAAAAGTCTTGGCGGGTAAACAGTTCAAGTACGAGCAAAGCCACAAAGCCAACCATCGCAAAGCGCCCATTTATCCGTTCGGCGTAACTGTTCCAACCAAAGGAAGGATCAGCGACATCGGATGCGATCGCTGGTGCATCAGTTTCAGGTTTATCAGTTGTTTCTTCCTGGGCCGAGGGGACAGATTGAGACTCTTGCATATCGGGTTCCATCGCGATCGTTAGTACAGCATCCTCTTGGGTGAACGAAATCTAGAAATGGATTGTATCCCATTTCTGTAATATTGCTATACAACTAAATATCTTACGGTCAAACACGTTATGGCAATCCTATTCGCTCAAGACACCACACCGACAAGCAATTCTGTTGGACTTCAGGTTGATTATGCTGACGCAACGGTTAGCTATCCCAAATGTCTAAGGTGACTATCGAACACGGTACAATAAGCGCCTAGCTCACCTAGGAGACTATGACGCAACAACTGAGACAAGATCTCGCAGCAATGGTTGGCCCGGCTGAGTGGCATAACTTGTTGCCCCATGCGGCTCGTGACAGTATCGTGATCGTGAATCCAGGGCTGGACTTAGTCGATGTTGGTGTAGCGGTCGCGACCGATAACGTCAACTCAGTGCAGCGATGGATTAGTGAGGCCTTGATTACCAAGCCAACCGTAGAGCAATTGCAAGATTGGGATCGCGATCGCAGCCGTCAGTTTCAAGCCCTCATCGTTCAACCCTATGTGCTAATTCAAGACATTGACGAACCAAATCTTGATCTTGGCCTGTAAACCCCGCTTACAATTTCGCGGCAATGCGTTCACAGCCCGATAAGCTTAAACATAATCGACTACGGCATATTACTCTCAGTCTATGGGTCAGAGCCTTTCTCCTAAATCAGTCCCCCCAGTGAAACAGCTTAGTCTATTTCGAACGCCTGTCCCCTGGTTAACCGCTTTTTGGAAGTTTTCTCGCCCACATACAGTTGTCGGCACAAGCCTTAGCGTCATTGGCGTATTTGTGATTACGTGGACGATGGTTGTGAATCCTGCAATGGTTCCTTTGCTAAACCCATTTTCCCTACTGTTGCCACTGATGGCATGTTTGGCAGGCAATATCTACATTGTGGGACTCAATCAAATCGAAGATGTCGAGATCGATCGCATCAACAAACCTCATCTCCCCATTGCTGCTGGTGAGTTTTCCAAAAAAGATGCCTGGTGGATTGTGGGATTCGCTGGTGGTTTGAGTGTCGTGCTATCAGCCCTTGGAAGCTGGTTTTTATTCGCAACGATACTTATCAGTTTAATGATTGGGACGGCATATTCGGCCCCTCCTTTGCGCCTTAAGCGTTTCCCATTCTGGGCCTCAGCTTGTATTCTCATTGTTCGGGGCGCAGTCGTTAACTTGGGTTTGTTTCTACACTACAGCAATCAACTCGGCTTGCCTCTTGCGATCCCCAACAAAGTGTGGGTATTGACTGCGTTCATTATCATTTTCAGTATCGTGATTGCCATCTTTAAGGATATTCCTGACATTGAAGGCGATCGCCGCTTTAACATCACAACCTTCTCTGTTCGCTTGGGACAAGAAAGAGTGTATAGCACAGCCCGTCTTATCCTCACGGGTTGCTATGTTGGCATGATTGCTTTTACACCCTGGGTTGATGGGGTGAACTGGCTATTTTTGCTCGTCACCCATAGTGGTCTCCTAGCCTTGTTTTGGTGGCGTAGCCAACGGGTTGCTTTACCGAACCAAATAACTGATGCCATGACTCCTATCTCGTTTGCAGGGTTTTATCAGTTCATTTGGCAGCTCTTTTTCTTGGAATATGTGCTGTATCCAGTGGCTTGTTTATTGGGATAGGCTGGCACTTAGGAGATTTCTGCGCAAAAAATTACCGATGTACCCCGGAAAATCACTTTAATAGCGGTTGGAGCACGCTCTCATCGAGATAGTTACAGATAGTTTGCAGCCTCCGTGGAGCTGCCAGCAGAGTTTTGATTTGATTTTCAGAAACGACTTTACCAAAGACTTCGCGAAAGATTTGGGCGATTCCTTCGACCGTGAAGTGACTCAACAGCCAAGCTTCAAACTCAGCCTGAGAAACGGCAGGAGGGCACTGTTCCGATAAATATTGGCGGTCCATCAATCCCTCACTATCTTGGGGCCAGAATTGCCCTTCAATCCATCGATAGGCAGTACTATTTACGTGCGCAACGAGGACTTTCCAGTCTTTAGGAAGTTGTAATTTGGGCAATGTATCAGATGGTGTTAATTCCCGCAGCTTTCGCATCCAATGGTCACGAAGCCCTGCAGCTTGAGGTTCTTGAAGCTTACTAAAGTTAGACAGCATAGAAATAAAAATAGCAGGGGCTGCCGCAACCGATAAATTTTGAGTTGTATCAGGTAGCTGGACGCCTGACTGATCATTATCTTGAAGAAACCGCTGGGCAAAGTCAGAAACAATGCTATTGCCGATGAGACGTTCGCGGCTAAAACAAATAATATTAACCCGATCATGACCAAATGTTTGAGCAAAAGACTGGAGACATTCCTGAATAAAACTTGATGGCCGTTGCGATATCGAGTTATGCCGATTAGTTGCAATCAAGTTGGTTGAAATACTGCTGAAAAAGTGTTGCGGCAAAGCAATATCTGAAATTTTATTGCCGGATCCTAAACTATGCTGCACATAGCTAGGATATTCCTCGTAAGGAGGACGAATATAGGCAACGATTTGAATGTCCTCAAAGCGATCGCGTAAGAAGCGATGCAAGGCACTGACATCGTGAATTGCAATGAAGCTCTCTCCCGACAAGATACAAGTGTGAGCCGTCGATTGGGCAATTTGGGCATCGAGATGAGTCACTCGCTCTTGTAACCAATCCCGGCCTGCTTGCGGCGTAGCTGCACCAACGTTGGCAAAAAGCCGTCGCCGTTCAGCTTCTTCTGTAAACAGATGCCTCAAGACCTTTTGATGAAGATTAGAGTCGGCTTTTGATGAAGAAAACAGCGTTGGATATAAAAAACCAGACTTTGCTAACTGATCACGACTGGCCGCTAGCGAATACTGCAGCGAGGTAGAGCCGGTTTTGGGCAACCCGATATGGACGAGTGCTTTCATTTACTCTTGATTTTGCCAACATCAATCTGAGGATGATGTAGGAGGATAGCATCCCTCAACGCACGCAGGGTAAGCGTTGATTGATTGCGAGCTTTGAGATCCATTTGGGCCGTTTGGGCAATGGTCTGAATTTCGCCCCCGGTCAAAGGCAATTGTTTGGCCAAGGCGGCCCAGTCCAGTTTAGCGGTGTTGAAATCCGGGGAAAAAACCTTTTGCCAGAGGTGACGACGCGCCTTGACATCAGGGCGAGGTAGTGTGAGTATCCCGTCGAACTTTTGACGCCAGCTAGCGCGTATCGCGGTCAACGTATGAGCCGTTACGAGTGTGAGGCCATAGTGTTGTTGTCGCCACTGCCACCATTGATATAACCAAGTTTGCTCAATTTGTGGAGTACGACCAAACCAGTACTGACCTTGCTTTACCAGCAACAGGCTGGGATCATCGGCGGGGGCATCGGTTAGAACACTGGGATAGTTTTCTAGCGACAGAGCTTCCAAATCAACACAGGTGAGGGGAAGTTTTAATTCAGCCGCAATCGCGCCGGCAGCGATCGTCTTTCCGGTACCTGATTCTCCCACCAAAAGAACCATCAGACCGGGCATTTCCGGATTACTTTGTCGCTGCGGTGCCTGACGGCTGAGATGCCGTAATTGATGGATCAGCTTTTGCGGTAAAACCAACTGTTCCCAGGGAGTCTCTAACGCCTGGGCAGTCACAGAAAGCGTTTTGGTATCGGCAGTTGAGTTCTGAGCATTAGGAGAGTCGACAGTGTCAGAGGATGTACGGTCATCTTCAGCAGGGATTCCGCTCATCCTAGCTGAGACAGAACTCACACCGGCAAAAAGGGCATCTTCTGAGGGGGCTCGGTTGAGAACTGGCTCCAACGCTTTGGGGTTGGGCGTATCAGCCAACAGATAATTGACGATAGAATCCGTCACACGCACCTGTTGACTCAGCAGAGTACCCTCGTCATCACCGATCCACTCCACAAGACCTTGCTGCACCATCGAATCAGGAGCCGTCAAACGAGCCCGTGCCTGCTGCCAGGCATCATCATTACGGCACAGCAAACGCAAACAGAGATCGACTGTCGGCAGGTCTTCCAAGGCTCCAGTGTCTTCTTGCAGATAGTTATAAAGTCGACCGTAGCGGCGATTGACTTCCGGGGCCAAGGCAATGAGGAGAATATTTTTTTCGACTTCAGTCAAGGCAAAGCGATCGCGCAAGTCCGGTAGGGCCAAAACAACTTTAGCCTTATGAGTCGCTTTGATCCGACTCTCTAAGTGCTGGCTATAGCTCACACTTGCCTGTTGTGGCTTCGCAGTCTGACGCGGCAGAGGAGCGGGTCCTTCACGGTCATCGATCCCTCGATTAACCGCAATAATGCCCTTCCACCAATGGCTAGTTACTTTATCTGCAGGCGTATTCGCAACTTGACGCACCGTTCTGTCGTCTTGACGCTGGCGCGACACCGCTAGCATCAAGAGACGGTCTAGCCAACGCAATTCCGTCTTGAGATAAGCCCAGTTATTTGCAAAAGGCTTCACCTTATCACTGCTCATGGCTCATCATCCGTAAAAACTCCAACGGTAACCCATCTGCATCTGCAATAAAGGCCACCTCGTACACATTGCGACCAATCATTTGCTGCTTGGGAGGCAGCAAAACCTGCAGCGGTTTGAGGGCACCCGGCGTTTGCTGGCTTGCCTCAGCAAACTGTTTTTCCAGGGAGCCGATCCAATCGGGCAAACTCACAATGACCTGGGTCAGATCAAAGGAGAGGTGATAGTAGCCCGTATAGTGCTCATCGGCAAAGCAATCCGGTGCCGATCGCGGTTCTGGAACTTGCAAAAGCTCAATGCGCCCACCTAAGCCAGTCATCCAACAGGCTAGCGTAATTCCCGCCGTAAACTGCTCTTCCATAGAAAAACCGAGCAGGCTATAAAAAGCAATTGCCCGATGAATATCAGCGGTACGGATGGAAGCATGATGCATTGTCTTGTTCGCTATTCAAATAATCGAAAGTAGGGGTAGCGTACAGGTACCCCTGGTTCTTTCTCTAAGCTGAAATTTATGACATCCCAACAAGGTTCGTCTTCCGGGGACGGACTGAACTCAACTGGCAAACCATACAATCGGGGCATTGCACTCTCTGCTTTGCCGCGCCAAGGAACACTGCGCTCCAGATAAGCCTTGACTAAATCCTTATAGCGTTGGGCAATAATCACGCGAGTAGCCCGATAACCCTGAGTATAAAGACGATCAAGTGCCTCGTGAATTTCGAAGCGAATGCCATCTGGGTGGGTATGTTGCCGGTACCACTCGCCATTCCACTGCCGCCAGTGTCTTCCCGACTGCAGATGCACGAGCTCTTTGGTGTCTGGGTTGGCCTCAAAAGCACCGTGACGCTGACAGAGGTAAGTATCTGTCAAGGTCAATGCCGGAATAGTCTGACGGCAATGAGGACACTTAATGTCTGGGCCAAAAATAGGGTGTTGCAGGGCTGGATTAACCATTTAGCATAAGGGCCGATGGATGCAGTCCGACGGTGTCCGGTAGCCGTATTATAGCGGGGGGAATTGCTCCTCTAATGTCAATTCTGTCTAAAGAATCGAGCTATGCCTAATTTCGACACCCCAATTTTGACCACGGTAGGAAATTTCTGGACGGCCCCTGATATTACTCAAGCCGCATTCGTTGCTCCGGGAGCCGCCGTAATCGGCAAAGTTACCCTGGAAACAGGCGTTAGCGTTTGGTACGGGACCGTACTGCGAGCCGATGTAGAAACCATTCAGGTGGGAGCATACACCAATGTTCAGGATGGTGCAATTCTACACGGTGATCCGGGGCAACCCACAGTATTAGAAGCCTATGTCACGGTTGGGCATCGTGCTGTGATCCACAGCGCTCATATTGAGGCGGGCTGTCTGATTGGTATTGGGGCCGTTATTTTGAACGGTGTGCGGGTCGGTACCGGCAGCATTGTCGGCGCTGGGGCCTTAGTCACAAAAGATGTTCCTCCGCGATCGCTCGTAGTGGGTTTACCCGCTAAAGTCGTCCGCCCCGTCGCGGAAGAAGAAGCAAATGATTTGATTGAACATGCCAAGAAATATCACCAACTGGCATTGGTACATGCGGGCAAAGGAACCCAAATCGGGTTTGCTTAATTTTCCTAAATTTAAGGATCTGTGATTGGGCGATGAGTTTTTGGAAAATTATGAGAGAATTGTGACAACCGGTTAAGTCATCTAACGGGAGGTTCACTGATGGATTGGCGCATCGTGGTTGTTTTGGCTCCTATTGCTCTAGCAGGCAGCTGGGCAATCTTCAACATTGGTAGAGCCGCTTTGGGTCAACTCCAAGCTTTCCTGAATAGGGAAGCTTAAGGTTCCTGATACAACAAGCAACTTAGAGCCTAAAGTCACAAAGCAGTCGATATAGACTGCTTTGTGACCTTGGCATATTTATTTTTGTGAATACTTTTTCACGCTTTAGGTAAGCTGGGTCGATTTTAGGGCTGGCATAGCTTGAGCAAACGCAACGCCTCGGTGACTAATGCTGTGTTTCTCATCGCTGGACATCGCAGCAAAGCTCTTGCCGACTGAAGGCACATAGAAGATGGGATCGTAGCCAAACCCGCCTTCGCCACTGGGCTGAGTCGCAATTTCGCCAGGGCAGCTGCCCTCTGTTTCGAGGGCGATAGAGCCGTCGGGACGAGCTAGGGCGATCGCGCACACAAATTGAGCGGTGCGCTCTGTGACGCCGTCTAGCTCCCGCAGCAGACGGGTGATGCAATCGGCGTCTGTTTTCGCATACCGAGCCGAATAAATTCCCGGTGCACCATCCAACGCATCGACCATCAGGCCAGAGTCGTCGGCGATCGCCCATTTCCCAGTTGCCTTGGCAACCTCCGATGCTTTGAGGCGCGCATTTTCGAGAAATGTGGTGCCTGTTTCATCCACTTCAATTTCTTTGGGCTTCAGCTCTAGGTGCCAATCTAGCTCGACTAGATATGCCTGCATCTCTTTCAATTTGCCAGGGTTGCCCGTGGCAACGATCACGGTGGTCATAGTTGACAACTGGTTCGGCTAAGGGACTAAAACGTCCATACCGTAGCAAGAACTACCGGGATGGACCAACTTTCTGTGGGATGTGTCGTAGGGAAAGGCATCACGTCTTCCCCCCCATCCCCGTAACCTGATAGCGTGAGAGGACGATGGATTGGTGAGGCGATCGCTTGGCGAAACGGGCTAGCTATTGGCAACTCTTCCCTTATGTTCGGGAACACCAGCGCATTCTCCTGTGGGCGCTTCTCTGTACCCTGGTATTCACCTCCTTTTGGCCTCTGCTGGCTTGGCTCGCGGGGGAGATGTTAAACCTGCTTGTTCAAGGAAAAGTTCTGGCTTTATTCCAGATTGCCCTGATCACTATTGCCGGATTTGTGATCCACAAAATCGCCCAGTATGGCCAAGATTTACTGGCATCTGATGCGGGCTTGCAGGTAGCCCTGAAGCTCCGCGTACAAACCTATGCTCACCTGCAAAAACTGAGTCTAGCCTATTTTGAAAAAGCTCAAACTGGCGATCTCAGCTATCGACTCACGGAAGATGTAGACCGCATTGGCGAGGTCTTCAAAAAATTCTTCCAGGATTTTATTCCCTGTGTGCTGCAACTGATTGTGGTGCTGGGTTACATGGTGTGGCTCAATTGGCAACTTACTTTGACGATGCTGATCATCGTCCCTGCGTTTGCTTTGCTGGTCGGCTGGTTTGGCGAGCGGATGCTGGAATACTCCCGCCGCAGTCAGAATCTCGTTTCTGATTTGTCCTCACAGCTCACCGAAATCTTTGGAGGCATTCGCTTGATTCGGGCCTTTGCGGCTGAAGACTACGTTGTCGAACGCTTTGCAACGGAAGCAGAACAGCATCGCCGGGCCAAATATCAAGCGGCGCGACTCTTGGCAATTCAATATCCGGTCATTGGGTTTCTCTACGTCGGTATTGTGCTGTGTCTGTTTTTGGTTGGCAGTTGGCAGATTGGGTTGGGTAATCTTACCCCCGATGACTTTGGCAGCTATGTCACGGCTGGCCTGATCCTGATTGATCCCATCACTCATCTGACCGAAAATTTCACCCTCTTCAAAGAGACAGAAGCCTCTATGGATAGGGTCTTTGAGTTATTTGCGATCGCCCCTGCAGTCCAGGAACGTCCCGACGCGAACCCCCTACCTGCGGTGACAGGTAAAGTGGAATATCGCAATGTCACCTTCAGCTACAAACCAGGAGAACCTGTCTTACACAGTATTAATCTGCTGGCGATGCCGGGGGAAAAGATCGCCTTGGTGGGATCCTCTGGCGCAGGCAAAAGCACATTAGTCAATCTGCTCCCTCGATTTTATGAGCTGCAAGGGGGGCAAATTTACGTAGATGGCACCGATATCACCACCGTGACCCTCAAAAGTCTGCGGCGACAAATCGGGGTTGTCCCTCAAGATACGGTGCTTTTCTCGGGCACAATTGCGGACAACATAGCCTTTGGGCAAAAACAAGTGGACCTGGCTGCTGTCGAAGCCGCGGCTAAGGTTGCCAATGCCGATGAATTCATTCGCCAGTTTTCCCAGGGTTACCACGCTTGGGTCGGGGAACGCGGTGTGAATCTTTCCGGTGGTCAGCGCCAACGCATCGCGATCGCCCGGGCGGTTCTTCTCAACCCCCGCATCCTAATTCTGGACGAGGCGACCTCAGCGCTCGATTCGGAATCCGAAAAGCTCGTGCAGGAAGCCCTAGAACGACTGATGGGCGATCGCACGGTCTTTATCATTGCCCACCGCTTTGCGACTGTGCGGAATGTTGACCGCATTCTAGTGGTGGAAAAAGGTGTGATCGTAGAGTCAGGAACCCATACGGAGTTGCTAGCAAAGGGCGATCGGTATGCTTACCTTTATGCTCAGCAATTTCAGACCTAGATTCATGCAATCGGGCGAAAGTGAATTGCTCGTACAGTTACGATTACGAGGTCTGTCCGGCGTTAGATAAAAATATTGCCTTCAGAAGCTTTTTCGTAAGCAACGACCATAGGGAATCAGACCAAGTTAGACAAAATACTGGTCAAGCGTCTTCCTATCATACCTTCCACACTTGGATGGGGACCCCGCCTCTACGCTAGGACGACCAATCGCTGGTTATTGCAACAGTTTAGTTGTATTGCCTAGCCCGCGCTGCTGCCGAGCAAAAATAGCCCCAGCATCGTGATGCTATTCCAGGCGCTATGAAGGAGCATTGGTGCGAGTAGATTGCGCGATCGCGTGTAGACAATCCCCAACACCATTCCCAGAACCATCAGTGGCAGCACCTCCGAAAGACTCAGATGGGCAGCCGCAAAGATAAAACTACTAAGGACGATCGCTCCCCATACAGGCAGGTAGCGAGTCAGTGACGGCAATAAAAATCCTCGGAAGAGTAATTCTTCGAACAGGGGAGCCGCAATCGCCGCCGTCGTAAAAAAGATCGCCAAGGCACTAGAATCGTTGGCTTCCAGAACGGTTTGCAAGAGGGGATTACTGCCTCCCTGTCCCTGCCAGAGTTGCTGATTCGCGATGGACACTATCAGCATCAGCGGGAGGGCCACCAAATACCCCCCGAGGCCCCATAGCAGCCAGTTGCCTTTCAGGTCCAGCCGAAACCATCCCTCCGGTAACGGACGATAGGACCGAATAGCCAACCAGAGGACTGCGATCGCCCCCGCTGACATCAACAGATAGTAGGACAAAGCATAAAGCGCTTGACCCCGAATCCCAAAACTGGCTAACGGTGTGCGGAAGAAGCTAATCAGAAGGGGCACCACTAGTTGCCCCATGAAAAAGAAGCCGACTACTAGCACCAGCCAAATCGTTTCTGCCGTCCAGGGAGTTTCCCATCGCTTCCTCTGGTTCTGTGCTAAGAGCGATTCGGAACCCTTGATGAACCGCTGTATTCCCACGAGGATGAGAATAAGGGTTCCCGACAAGGCTCCAATCGCAGGCAAGCCGCCCACGACTGCCAAAATAAGAATCGTGCGCTCCGCGTGCTCCCTTTCTGTTTGCTGGAGTTGGTCAAGTTGATCGGTTGCTTGGGCGCGATCGTAAACCTTGGCAAGCGCCCGATTCCGAAACCAGCCATTTAAGGTATTGGCAAGCAGTTGATCGCTGTTTGCGGGAAGTGGATCCCCCTGCCAAAGAACACTGAGCGTTGCCGCCGTTCGCCATAGAGCATCCCCGGTGGAATGCCTGGCCTTAACGGCATCCCAATCCTCTATGGCCGTTGGAATATCTTGCTGCTCGGCACGGAGCACACCCAAACGTAAATCGAGTAAGTCTAATAGCTCGGCCTGCCCTTCTAGGGCATTTTGCAAACGCGGAGAGTCTACTTCACCATTCTCAGTGGCGTTTTCAAGGGTTTCTTGTGCCGTAGTCCGCACCGTTTCATAGGTTTCCTGAGCATCTTTGAGCGGGTCATCACCCAGCAGTTGCTTCCGGAACAATGCGACTTGTTCCGCAGGCAAATCGCCGCCATCCCACATTGTGGCTTGCAGTAACAAATCGGTCTGGTATAGCTCAAGTCGATTGGCAACTTGGGGTTCGTTCCAACTGGCAATCAGGGCACTGCCCATCACCGCACTCACAACCAAGGTTATGAAAATCAGGAGAATGCGGCGGAGCGTGGCGGGAAACTGAGGGGTGATTTCGGTATTCATGCGGAGTTTTGAGACAGCAATGCGCTGAATTTCAGGGTATACCAGTTCTTGCGGGAAGGCTAAAGATCGCGCCACTCACCCGCATTGACGCGCGCTCTAATGGCTTGCCGACAGCGATCGCGATGGGCCACAGACACCTTGTCGTCAGGAATGTACTGCACGCACGTTTCAAATCCTTGCAAGGCATCGCCATACTGTCCCAAGATCAGCTGAGCTACGGCTTTTTCGAACACGGGTTTAAACTGTCGCTTAGCCTCGTACAGGTTATCGGGATCAACGTCAAACACCTCAAAAAGGGACACTAGCTCCGATTTTCCTTTGACCTGCACCCGGTCAATCAGGCGATAGGTGTACTCATGGGGTCTCTGCAGGCGTACTAAGGTATCGCAGGAAATAAGCAGTGGCACCTGATATTGCTTGGTTAACGCTTCAATACGGGCAGCCAGATTCACCGTGTCGCTAATCACTGTGCTGTCCATCCGAAACGGGCCACCGACGGTTCCTAGCATCATCAACCCAGTATTGATGCCAATGCCATTTTGGACCGGTGCATAGCCCTCATCCATGCGATCGCGATTGTATGCATTGAGATTACGCAACATCGTAATGGCACTCTGCACAGCCTGATCGGCATCTCCCGGAAATAGCGCCATGATGCCATCACCGATGTACTTATCAATAAAGCCACCATTCTCTAAAATTGCAGGCTCCATCCGGGCCAAATACGCATTGATGAATTTGAAGTTTTCCGCTGGCGTCATCTGCTCCGATAGACTTGTGAAGTCGCGGATATCGGCAAATAGCACGGACATTTCTTGCTGTGTTTGATCGCCCAAATTGACATCAACAATGCTGTCTTTCCCTAGCAATTGCAAAAACTCATGGGGCACAAAGCGACTGTAGGATTTATTCAAATTGGCAAGCTGAAGATGGGTTTTGATACGAGCCAAGAGCTCATTCTTAGCGATCGGCTTGGCTAAATAATCATTCGCCCCGATTTCTAAGCCTTCGATCAAGTCATTCACCTGATTCTTGGCCGTCAGCATCAAAATGGGTAATTCCGTAGCCGAAAACTGCTCTCGCAGTTTGCGCGTCACTTCATAACCGGTCATGTGAGGCATCATCACATCCAGCAAAATCAAGTCAGGCCGTAACCCCTGCTCGAGGATATTGAGAGCTTCTTCGCCACTCATGGCTTGAACGATCGCATAGTCTTCTAAAGACAGATGGTTCTGCAGTACCTGTAAATTCACTGGCTCATCATCCACAATCAAAATTGTGAAGTGGCTATCGCGCTCGGTGAATGCAGCCACGGACTCAGTCGGTGTCAAAGGATGCAGCGAACCATTGGCAGCTGACCCGTTGACGCCCGCTTTGGCCCAAGTCGGGAGCTGAAGAAGGGGGGACGTTACCGGCGTGGCTGCAGCCACCAGATCGGTTGCGGTGGCTAACGGCAGAGTGAAATGAAACTTTGAGCCTACACCCACCGTGGAATCCACCCAAATTTGACCGCCATGCAGTTCGATTAACTGTTTCGTGATGGTTAAACCGAGTCCAGTGCCCCCATACTGCCGCGCGATTGAACCATTTACCTGTTCAAAAGAGGCAAAGATCCGCTCCAGTTTCTCGGTTGGGATGCCAATCCCTGTATCGGCAACTGTAATCACCATTTCTCGTTTCACGTCATCCGGCGCTAACACTGCGGCAATCGTTATCGTGCCAACTTGAGTGAACTTAATGGCATTGCCGATCAAGTTATGCAAAATCTGCTGCAGGCGATTTTCATCAGCTTGTACAGGGGGCAACTCGGCAGGAACCTCATTCAATAGCTGTATTTGCTTGTGTGGCATCAACCCGGCGCTTAAAGCCAACACACCATCAACCAGCGATCGCACCTGTATGGGCTTTTGCTGCAGGGTCAGTTCACGATCACGCAGGGTTGAAAAATCAAGAATATCGTTAATCAGATTGGCAAGTCGTCGCCCACTCATCGCAATCAGGGATAAGTTTGTGCGGGTACCTTTCGGTAATGTCCCCGTTACGCCATCCATGAGGGACTCGGCAATGCCGATGATGCCATTCAATGGCGTCCGCAATTCGTGAGAGGTATTGGCTAAAAACTCATCTTTCAGGCGATCGAGTTGCTTGAGTTCGGCATTCGCCTGAGCCAGTTCCTGAGTACGGGCTTGGACAGTAGCTTCGAGTTGGGCGTTAAAGGTCTTGAGTTGGGTCGCATAGCCCTCAAGGGTTCCCATCACCTGGTTGTAGCGGGTAGCAATATGTCCGACCTCAGTAAAGGGATCAACCGGGACGCGCAGACTCAAATCTTTGGTGCGGGAATGCTCGTCCATAATTTTGAGTAGCTCATAGGCATCGGTTTTAGCTTTGTGCTCCGCATAGTTCAGCCCAATGTCTTCGGCTGCAACGGAGACCCGCAAAGGAAACTGATGATTAATGCCTTTTAGCAGCAAATAGGCTACACCAAAGGCCCACGCAAAGCCCACACCAATACCCAGGAGTTGCACCAGCAGTTGACTGAAAGGGGTGAGCCCGGTTCCCAGCAAGTCATGCCGACCAAAGAGTGCCACCGCCAACGTGCCCCAGGCACCACTCCCACCATGAACGGCGATCGCGTCCACGGCATCATCGATCCGATAGTGCTCTAAAAGACGAATAACCGTATTCGTGACAATGCCACCAATGGCACCAATCACCACTGCAGCCGGGGTGCTAACCGCATGACAAGAGGCTGTAATGGCCACCAAACCAGCGATCGAGCCATTGATTAAACTCTCTGGCTGAGCAATACCAGTCCGCCACCAAGTAATTGTCGTCATCACAATCATGCCGGCCACCCCAGCCATGACCGTATTCACCATAATGCTGGCAATTTGATCATCAAAGGTTAAAGTACTGCCGCCGTTAAACCCGAGCCAGCCAAACCATAGCAACATCGCTCCCAAAACCGACATCGGCAGGTTCGACCCATGAATTTTCTGCGCCTGACCGGAGTCTGTAAAACGGCCTGTACGAGGACCAATAATGACCAATGCAGCCAGCGCCACCCAAGCTCCGACGCTATGGACCACCGTCGAACCCGCAAAATCGACAAATCCGACTCGCTGCAGCCAACCTGTGGCTTCACTCGTTGCAATGCCATTCCAGGCCCAATGGCCAAATACAGGATAAATAAGACCCGAAACCAGGAGGGCAATAACGCCATACCCCGAAAAGTGCAAGCGTTCCGCCACCGCCCCTGAGACGATCGTAGTGGCGGTGCTGCAAAACATCGCCTGAAACAGAAAGAATGCTGCCAGGTTCGCATCTTGATCCACGACCAGCAGAAAACTATCCAGTCCAAGCCACCCTCCCAGCGAGGAACCGAACATCAGGCCAAAGCTGAATCCCCAAAACAGAAACGTGGAAATTCCAAAGTCGGCTAAGTTTTTAACGGCAACGTTGATGCTGTTTTTTGTGCGGGTAAGGCCAGACTCTAAACACATAAAGCCAGGCTGCATCAAAAAAACTAATCCCGAACAGATCAGCATCCAGCTGACATCGCTCATAATCTTAAGCTTAGTTTTAAGTCAGTAAATAATGTGCTGACAGTTAAATTCTATACGAGAATTACCGAGGAAAATGTATAAGTTTGTGATGCTAGATTTATTTGCTGTCGAAGTCTATTGGCAATAGAGTACCTCCCCTAAATGAAGTGATCGAATCGTGTAGAGCTATTTACTGACAAGCTTTCCAGGAAATCGCTCGACAGAGCATTCAGTAATTCTTTACTAATGAAATATCACCTCAAGCAAAGATGATTTTTCAACTTAGTTCATGCTAGCTTTTCTAAACACCAAAATCACGATCCGGAATAAATTCACGATAAATCTTTTAAGTTACTAGACCGACAATATTGAGTCTTAATCTATTAAGCGTCATCCCCTCAGAAAACAGCTTATACAAAGCAAAGTTGGTATAGGCACACAAATACGCTTAGTCAAAACTCACGCATCCAATATTGGCTATCCGCTGAAGGTGGGCAATTCCGGCAACGCAAGAATCTTGAAGTCAGGAGTTAGGAGAACATTGGATGCTAGCTCCTGACTCCTGACTCCTGATTCCTGATACTCAATCCGGTTTACCGATCCCCTAATCGAGAGACGCGACCGGTCGCGTCTCTCCAGGTATCACCTATTTCCCATGACGGGTCTAGCCATTCGGATTTGGTATCACGCCTTAACCAATGAGCGTTTCCCGGCTTAAACGTGACGCTCGCAGGAACCGAGGCTAGCTCACCGATACTGGGCGCACAAACTGGTTGCCTCGCCGTAGCCGCTCGAGAATTGATGCTTTCTC
Source organism: Cyanobacteria bacterium J06639_14 (assembly GCA_039818605.1). Taxonomy (GTDB): domain Bacteria; phylum Cyanobacteriota; class Cyanobacteriia; order Phormidesmidales; family Phormidesmidaceae; genus SIO1E4. The sequence continues at coordinate 16,827 of JBCBTQ010000105.1, forward strand.
TAAAAGGCCCAGTAGCTTGCCATTTTCACGAATCACCGCCAGTAGTGGAAGTTGCTTTTGCTCCAGCAACTTCACAACATCCAACAATGGCTCGTCAAAGTTAACCGTCACTAGCACTTCTGGCTCATGCATAATGTTGCCGATCGCCGTAATCTCCCAGCGATCGCGCGGTACATCGCGTAAAGCATCGACGGGCAAGGTTCCGACCAAGTGCTCGTTTTCATCCACGACCAAAAACTTGCGCCAGGTCCCCTGGTTAGCCAGTAACACCTCATCCACAAAAGTCCGGATCGAAGTATGGCTCGACACAATAGGACTTTCAGCCACTAACGCATCCTCTGCGGTTAAGCCATGCAGACGCTGCTGTACCGTTGCCGATTGAGCGGAACGATTAGCATTGCTCAATAGGAACCAACCCATCAGGAGCGTCCATACATTGCCATAGGTGCTAATTCCCAGCAGCGAGGCCAAACCAACACCCACAGCCAGCCAACCAATCACTTGGCCAGTTCGACTAGCGAAGGCCATGCCTCGGTAAGGATTACCTGTCACCTTCCAAACAAGCGATTTCAGGACATTCCCCCCATCTAAGGGCCAACCTGGTAGCAGATTAAAGACACCCAGAGCGAGGTTGATATAGGCCAGCACCGACACGATCGCTCCGGCAGGACCGCTCAAAGCCAGGACTTGTCCAGCCGTAAACAGGAAGGCAAACAAAACTAGGCTGACGGCAGGTCCCGCGATCGCAACCTTAAAGGCACCGCCTGGGGTATCCGATTCTTTGTCTAAAGCCGCTAGCCCCCCAAACAAGAAGAGTGTAATGGAATTGACGCTAATCCCCTGCTGCATAGCGGCAAAACTGTGTCCCAACTCATGGGCCAACACCGAACCAAATAACAGCATGGCCGTTAATAATCCTAATAGCCAGGGAGTTGCGCCTAGCAGCAGCGGAAAGGCACTGGCCAAACCACTGCCATAGTTCCAAGTAATGAGCGCCAGGACTAAAAACCAAGAAGCATTGACATAAAAAGGAATCCCGAACAGGTTGCCTACCCGTAAGTTGCCATTCATATGGGGCACCTCACTGAAAGAACAGTTACAGCCGCAAGACCCATCATTGACACGTTGCTTGCTAAGCTGTGTTGTTCTCAATGTAACGAAAAATAAAGTGCCTTCTCATCTTGCGAAGGGGATAAAATCCGTAGGAAATTGGTTCGGTTTGCCAACAGGTTAGGGCAAAGCATTCTGATGGACGGTGAGGGGCTGACCCACCCTATGGTGGATGCTCTAATTACGGAGTAGACCCCATAGGGCATGGATTAGCGATTTTGGACGATCAGCAAAAGATCTTCAGAATGAGCACATTGCAATGCGGTGAGTGAATTATTCATGACTAATCACTCGCGCATCTTTCTGCAACTGGACAAGTTTTTCTTCCAGGGCTTGAGTGAGATTTTCCAGGTGCGTACGATCGCTCAA
>JBCBTQ010000106.1:0-18279 GCA_039818605.1 Cyanobacteria bacterium J06639_14
TCAGTATTGACCGTTATTTGACCATTGTCGTCAATGGTGAAGGCGTCGCCAATGTTGCCGCCAACGATCGCGTAAGTAATGTTATCGCCATCTTCATCAATGGCCTGAACAATATCGACTAAGGAGCCGTTATTGCGATTCTCATTAATGCTGACTGCAGGCAGAGCCCCGAGATCGTCAACATCAGCAATGACTGGAGCCTCGTTGATATCTTCAATCGTGATGGTGACGGTCGTCTCGGCTGTGCTCTCGCCGTCAGTGGCACTAACCGTGAGGGTGTAGGTACTCAGGGCTTCAGCATTCAGGCTCGCATCAGTATTGACCGTTATTTGACCATTGTCGTCAATGGTGAAGGCGTCGCCAATGTTGCCGCCAACGATCGCGTAAGTTAGGGCTATATCATCAGGATCACTGGCTGTAATGACCCCGACAAAGGTGCCCGGTGAAGTGTTTTCCTCGACGTTAAAGGCAAACGTTTGATCGTCAAAGGAAGGGGGCTCGTTGATATCTTGAACGTTGATGGTGACCGTTGCTGTGTCACTCAGAGCCGGATTCCCATTATCCGTAACTTGTACCTGTAGGGTGTAAACAGGTACCGCTTCAAAGTCCAAACTATCATTCTGATCGACGAGAATGATGCCTGTATCGCTGATGCGGAAAGCGTCATTGGTATTGCCGCCGATAATTGCATATTGCAGGGATTGTCCTTGATCTTCATCCTCAGCAACTACCTGGCCAACGGGGAACCCTGCGCCTCTGTCTTCAGAAACCTCAAAAGTTAACCCCCCACTTTGATCGATGACGGGGCTTTCATTCTCGTCATTAATGGTGATGGTGACGGTCGTGCTGGTGATATTGCTATCGCTGTCTTGAACCTGAACCGTCAAGTCATAGCTATTTTCGTCTTCGAAGCTCAAGACCTCATCCGCTTCCAGGTCGACTGAGATGGTGCCTGTGCCATCAATGCTGAAAGGGACATCCTCGACAATGCTGTACGTGAGCGATGTTCCTGTGAAACTATCTTCATCGTCCTCAGCCAAAACCTGCCCGACAAATGTGCCATCCGGGAGATTTTCATCCACGGTGAAGTTAAGATCATCGGGGTTGAGGATTTCGGGACTTTCGTCCACATCCAGGAGGTTGATGACGACTGTTTCGGTTGCAGAATCTCCCCCATCCGTGATTTCGACGCTGAGATTAAAGGTTGTAACTCCCTCAACCAAATCAGCATTAGAGGCGACTGATTCAAAGTCGAGGGGCTGGGCTACCGTGATGAGTCCGGTCGCGCTAACTTGGAAGAATCCACCTGGGTCACCGCTAGTAATGGTGTAACCCAAGGGGCTACCGGTTAGGGCCGTAGGTACGGTGCCGACAGAGGCACCCACTGCCGCATCCTCACTAATCACGAAATCATTGTTGAAGATGGTGACCGTATCGCTATTGTTCGCCCCATCAATCTCGTAATCAAGGCTTTCTACCAGAGCTAAGTTAAATGACTCGTCTCCTTCGATGGAAGCGTCCGTATCGTCATCAATTGCGTTGATGGCAACCTCAACCGAAGTTTGGCCGTCGACCAACGTAACGGTTAGTTCACCATTGGGCTCATCGACCACGACGTTGTTGCCAAAGGTGTAGTCATCACCTAAATCAGCAATGCCAATGCCTCCGGTATTGGTAAAGGACAACACGACATCCACCGTGCCAAAGCTGTCACTCCGAGTAATCTCAAAGGAGCCAGAACTGCCTTCTACGGCGTCTGTTGCGGTCACCCCAATAACGAGGGGGTCACCCACGACGCCACTAACTACACCAAAAATGTCATCGTTATCAAAGTCACCGGCGACCACCCCTGATGGAACGGTTCCATCGCGATCGCCCGCGTCACTGCCCGTAAAGGTGACACGGTTTAGGTTGACTGTCGGCAGCGCGTCTGGCAAGCCAGCACTATTTTCAAAGCCGGCCGCTTCGTACTGAGCACTCGTGGTATCGACGGCAAAAATGGCTCCACCCAGCCCTTCGCCTGATTCGGCTCCAGTACCCCCCGTTGTTGTGTTGTCCTCAAAGGTGACGTTGGTCAACGTTAGTGAACCTGAGCGCACAAAAATTGCGCCTCCCATACCAGCACCGCCACCACTGCTGGTGACGTCGCCATCCCCAGCACCCAAGCCACCAGTCCCGCCGCCGCCGTCACTGCCGATATTGCTACCCGAAGAAGAACCCAAGCCACCTTGGCCGCCGCCGCCGCCATAGCCACCAGCGCCGCCGAAACCACCGTCACCACCGACTAAGCCGCCAAAGCTGCCATCACCGCCGCCGCCACCGAAGCCCCCATCACCGCCATCACCGCCAGTGCCACCGCCAGCAAAGCTACTACCGCCAAAACCACCGACACCGCCGCCGCCGCCGAAGCCCCCATCACCGCCATCACCGCCATCACCAGCGGGCGTTCCTACGGGTGATGCACCGGTGCCCCCAGCACCGCCTTCACCGCCAGTAGGGCCATTCTCTCCATCTTGGCCATCGGGGTTGTCAGTGGTGCCTGCAGCCCCATCTGCCCCATCGCTTCCATCTACCAGGCCAATACCGCCACCACCACCGTAATCAGCTAGACCTTCACCCCCAATTGCTGTGTTGTCAGAAAAGGTTGTGTTGGAGACGGTAACATCACCATCAAAGATGAATATGGCTCCTCCCATACCGGCACCACCACCACCATCGAGGCTTTCGCCTTCAGCTCGTCCCTCTGTCAATACCAGGTTATTAAAGGCAGCCGTACCCCCTTGGACCGTGAAGATGCGAACATCCCCCTCATCGCTGCCGTTGTTATCAACATCACCGCTGATTGAAAAACCATCGCCATCAATCGTTAAGCCGTCTGCATCGTTGATAACTGGTAAGGCTTCGGTGAGCCGAATATTGCCGCCCAGAGTAATGACATCGACTTCGCCATTAGTATTAGCTTCAGAGATTGCGGTACTGAGTTGTTCAGCAGTGGTGACGGTAAAGTTAGCCATTTGGAAATTGCCTCAACAGTGGGTAGAGCTATATTCAAGAGAAGTCAGGATTTTTGCTTTAGATTCGAATATCAAATGGGAACCACGATCGCTCCTAAAAGAGAGCAACAGACAAATTATGTTATTACAACAGACACAGGTGATTTATACAAGAAATCTAAGTGAAGCGATCGCCGGAACACATCAACAAAGGTTTCCCAATTTCCTCTATAAAGTTAACAGCAAAGAGAAAACTGTCACCATTTTTAACGTCAGTGAAAACCTCTACCATTTGAGAGTTCAGTATCATTAACTATTTTTGTTCAGGCTTTTCTGGAAAAAACTTTTTGACATCCGAATCCTTACTGTGCCTGGTATTTTGCACATAGTTCGAAATACTGATTTTCTTCCTTCGAAATGAATGTACCCAGACGAAGTATGCTGCAAAACAATATTTTGCAGCATACTTTGTGTTCCAGATGACCAGTCAAATCTAGAGGGACTTATTTCCCCTTTTAGCTAGCGACAAAGCCGCAAAGCACCTCCGAATTATCGCTCACAAGGGCGAGCAAGAAGGCTAGATTGCAGATGCAAAGTTGCTTGATTGGACGGCGTTAAGTGAATTCAAATTGAGAGCTGTTGTTAAGGTCCACGCTATCGACTTCGATCGCCGCTAGTAAGCCAATCAGTTCTCCATTTTCGGAGCCGTCACCTTCCCAGAAAATGCCCGTGCCACTGTTGACCCCAACGGTGAAATCTTCCAAACGATAATCGTCTTCCGAACCCGATAACACAATCAAATCAAGGTCGATGTTGAAGTCGGTGATAAGGGCGAAGTCACCCAGTCCTTGACTGGAAATATTATTGTCATCGTAGAAGACACCATTGTTATCTCCCAGTATGAAGGTGTCAGACTTGGCCTCTTCACCGGTTTTGTCTCCCGTGAGTGTGTCGAACTCACCTAGACCTCGCTGGATCGATTCAGCTCCGGCCAAAGTATCCTCACCCAATCCTCCGAGCAAGGTGTCGTCACCAGTTCCACCATTCAACTCATCAGACCCTCGACGCCCTTCTAGCAGGTCATCGCCACTGCCGCCGAACAGCACATCCTGGTTTTTACCGGCAAAGATTTCATCATCGCCAGCTCCTCCAAAGAGGTTGTCAGCTCCCTCGTTGCCATTGAGGCGATCGTTCCCCTCTTCGCCATAGAACGTATCATCCCCATCATCCCCATCGATTATGTCGTTGCCAGAACCACCCAAGATGAGATCGTTGCCGCCCCTGCCCTCTAGCACATCATTACCCATACCCCCTGACACACTATCGTTGCCTTGGCCAGCAAAGATTTCATCATTGCCCTCACCCCCAACGAGGATATCGTCGCCAACTTTACCGTTAATCGTGTCGTTACCGTCGTCACCAGCGATAATGTCGATACCATTGCTGCCGACAATGGTGTCGTCGCCACCACCACCGCTAACCGATCCACCATCATCACTTACAGGCGGGATTTCGTTATTGGTGCCATCGCCAACGACATCAAACTCAACGTCGCTAATATCAATGGCTAACTCACTGGGGACATTATCTTCTGACTGCTGAATCGTAATTTGTGCTGTAGTGCTTAGGTTGTCACCAATAGCACTGTCGGTAACAGTAACGGTCAGCGAGAAACTTTCGGCCGTGAGCTCTTCTGGGTCGGGTGCTCTCAGAACACCGGAGTTGTCAATTGTAAACAAATCAGCATCGGCACCACCGAGTTCGTAGGTCAAAAACTGCCCTGCATCCGGATCGGTTGCCTCGATTGTGCCCACGGTTATCGTTGCGGAACCTAAAACCGTGGGTAAGAAAAAGCCTTGGTTTTCAACGACAGGAGCCTCATTGGCATCCAGTACATTAATTGTGATGGCTTCTGTCACATCAGCGGTTTCTGGATTGCCGTCCGAGACGGTTACGTCTAAAGAGAAACTAGTCGGTCCTCCTTCAAAGTCAAGTGCGGCCTCTTCGGTAACTGTAATTTCCCCATCGTTGTCGATTTCGAAGAACCCATCCTCGTTACCGCTAGTCAAGCTGTAGGTTAGCGGGACATTTTCCGGATCACTTGCACTTACAGTCCCTACAACTGTTCCAGACGGGCTGTCTTCATCAACCTCAAATTCCAGGACAGAAGTATCGATGATGGGCGATTCATCAATGTCGGTGACGTCAATCGTCACCGTTGTTGTGTCGGAAAGCTGACCGTCACTAACTTCAACTTCGAGGCTATAGGTTTGGGGACCGGCTTCAAAGTCAATTTCAGCCCCATCGGCAACTGTAATTTCGCCGGTGGTGGCGTCGAGCTCAAAGTTACCTAATTCGTTTCCGCTGAGGATCGTAAAGGTAAACGCATCAGAATCGACATCTGTCACCTCCAGAGAACCTACTGTGCCCCCTTGGCGATTTTCGGAAACGCTGAAAGTGGCGTCACTTAAAACGGGTGGCTCATTCACATCCGTCACGCTGAAGGTAATGATGGCGGTATCATCTAGCCCGTCAGGGTCATTGACAAGGACCGTCAATGTATACTCGGGCTGCGTCTCGAAATCGAGCTGATCGGGATTGGTGACAAACAGAGCCCCGCCCTGGTCAATATCAAACGTATTCGGCGGGGCTCCATCAATGATCTCAAATTCAAGTGAGTCGTCATCTTCGTCGGTCGCGACAATATTGCCAATGAGTTGTCCTATCTCACTGTTTTCTGGAATTGAATCAAATGTTTGGTCCTCAATGATGGGTGCTTCGTTCACATCGGTGACTGCGATCGCCACATCTACTGAGTCATCAGGGGTTGTCCCAATTTCCGTGTCATCAATTTCAATGGTGACGTCGAGCTGAGGCTGCGTCTCAAAATCAAGCGTGGCACCAACTTTCAGGAATAAATCATCACCGACAATCTCAAATTGGTCAGCATCTTCGCCACTGAGACTCAGCGTATTCGTGCCGAGGTCATCATCGGTTACCACAATGTCGGCTACCTTCACGGCACTTGTTACCAACAGATCCTCAGGCAACTCTGGGATAACGTTTTCAACCGTAATCGTGGGCAACTCATTGACATCGGTAACATCAATGGTGACTGTTGCGGTATCCGTTAGGTCTGTACTATCTGTAGCCGTAATGGTGAGTACATACTGACTCTGGGTTTCAAAATCAACCAGTTCTGGATCCGTGATCAGAATATTGCCCAAAGTATCAATTGAAAATACGCCCGCTTCATTCCCGGCTGTGATGGCGAAACTGACGGTATCGTCGGTATCTTCGTCGTCTGCAGGGACAGTACCCACGAGGACTTCCGCAGGATTTTCATCAATTGTGAATGCTTGGTCCTCAATCACCGGAGCTTCCTCAACATCATTGAGGGTAATGGTGAAGTCAGCAGAGCTGGTCTGAGGATCTTCGACGTCGTCATCGGTAACCTCCACTGTGAGGGTGAAGGTGTTGAGTTCCGATTCGAAGTTGAGGTCGGCTCCTTCCGCTACGGTGATTTCACCAGTGGTTGCGTTGATGGTAAAGAAACCGGCTTCGTTACCAGCAGTGATGGCATAGTTGCTGATGGAGCTGTCCTGATCGGTGGCAACAACCGTTCCCACTAATGTATTAGCTGGTGAATTTTCATCCACGGTGAATTCCTGTGCTTCAATCACAGGGATGTCATTAACATCAGTGACATCAATTGTGATCACGCCTGTGTCGGTCAGAGGAAAATCAGCACTGTCTCTAACAGCCACCGTGAGGAAATATTGGGATTGGACTTCAAAATCGATCTGGGTGAGGTCAGTGATGGTAATTTCACCCGTTGTTTCATCAATTTCAAACAGCCCCTCTTCATCGCCACCAATAATTGCGAAGGATAGAGTCTCGCCGGTATCTTCATCTTCCGCAACCACCGTTCCCACTAGAGACTCAGTTGGGTTTTCAGCAATGGTGAACGTCTGATCTTCCACAACGGGAGGTTCAGAAACATCGGTGATGGAAATCGTGACATTTGCAGAACTGGTCTGAGGATTTTCGGCATCATCATCCGTCACCTCTAACGCCAAGTTAAAGACTGTAGGCTCATCTTCAAAGTTCAGAACGGCTGTCTCAGAAACAGTGATATCGCCCGTTGCTGAGTCCAGAACAAAGAACCCGTCTTCATTACCGCTGGTAATCGTATAGGTGAGGGATTGGCCTGTATCTTCATCCTCGGCGAGTACCGTGCCAACCACAGATCCGGCAGGCGAGTTTTCCGCTATCTCAAACGCTTGGTCAACAATTTCCGGTGCTTCGTTGACGTCGGTCACTTCTACCGTGATCACCGCCTCGCTCGATAACAGGCCCTCACTGTCATCCGTCGCAGACACCGTTAATTCATAGGTGCTGGTAGTTTCAAAGTCGATCTGGGTAAGGTCGGTAATCGTAAGTTCGCCCGTATCTGGATCGATCGCGAAAAGTTCACCTCCCCCGTCACCAATTGTCACGTTTCCAGCAGTGATGGCAAAGGTGATCGCATCCCCATCATCATCACTGGCTACAACTGTTCCTAGACTGGGGTTTTCCGTATCCTCAGGAATTGTAAATAGCTGGTCCTCAAGGTTGGGAGCTTCAGGGACATCTTCCACCAAAATGCTGACGGACTCAGTGACAGTCTCAGACCCATTACTTACATCAATGGACAAGGTGTACGAATCCAAAACATCAGCGTTAATGGCATCGGCATCGGCCACGGTAATGAGCCCAGTACTGGAATTCACCGCAAAGGCTTCCCCTTCGTTACCGCCTGTGAGGGTGAAACTGAGTGTGCCGCCTGTGAGAGCAGTGGGAACAGTCCCGATACCGGTTTCTGCTTCGATGTCTTCTGCGATCGCAAAGTCGTTATTGAAAATTGTGGCGGTAGCAGCCCCCTCGGTTGCACTGACGTCATAACCATCAGACAGCAGTGTTAGCTCAACCGTTTCATCGGGTTCTACAGACGTATCTTCGGTCGTTTCGAGTGTGAGATTCAAAGTGTCCTGCCCATCAAGAAGCGTGACTGTGATTTGACCGTTCTCACTATCAACCGTGACACCATCGCCGAAAGTAAAGTCCAACTCAGCCGGGTTCTCAGGATCTACAGGGGTGACTTCACTGGTTGCCGTGCCCCCGACTGCAAGTACCACCTCCAAGTCGCCAATCGAATTGCTGCGGGTAATTGTAAAAGAGGTGGGCTCGCCTTCGACCGCATCCGTTGCCGTAACAATACTGACTTCGGGAGGCGGTGCCACGATGCCTCCAAATTCGCCAAAGAGATCGTCGTTGTTAAAAGAGGTTCCAGGAGTAACGACCCCCTCATCTGTTGTACCCTCAGCATCTTCGGCTGAGTTCCCTTCGAAGGTCACCCGCTCGAATTCTACGGTAGGGGTTGTATCCGGCAAGCCTGAATCATTAGGAAAGAGTTGGCCGTACTCAGTGGCGGTTTGATCGACTGCAAAAATTGCGCCGCCTAACCCTTCACCATCACCGCTGCTGGCTGAATTCCCCTCAAACTCAGAACTGGTAATGGTCAGCGAACCACTGCGGATGAAAATAGCGCCTCCGAATCCGGCTCCATCCCCGCCCGTGCTACCGTTGCTCTCACCGCCACCAAAGCCAGCCGCACCGGGGCTCGAATCGCCATCGACAGCACCCCCTGCACCACCGCCATAGCCGCCATTACCCCCGTCACCACTCATCGGGTTGCCGGTCAAAGCGGTTCCTGGCAAGCCGCCAATACTACCGCCGCCACCGAATCCGCCATCACCCCCATCCCCGCCATCGCTGGCTTCAACGCCACTGCCACCATTGCCGCCAGGGCCACCACCGCCGCCAAAGCCGCCATCACCGCCGTCACCGCCGTCAACTACTTGGACGCCTGTAATACCGCTACCGCCAGCACCGCCGTCACCACCAAATTCGCCATCCCCGCCAGATTCACCATTCGCACCATCGGTTCCATCGGTCCCATCCAGGCCGATACCACCGCCTACGAGATCAGATGGTTGGATCGGATCGGGAATATTGCCGCCATCACCGCCGATCGCCTGGTTATCAGAAAAAGTTGTATCGCTAATGGTGACTTCGCCATCGAAAACAAATAGGGCCCCGCCCATGCCGGCCCCACCGCCTCCAATGGAATCACCCCCCTGAGCGACCCCTTCCTCCAACTCTAAACCTTCTAGATTTAAGGCTCCATCTTGCAGGAATAAGATACGAACATTGTCATCAGGGTTGTCATTATTACCAACATCGCCGCTGATCGAAAACTGACCACCCCCATCAATCGTCAAAGCATCTTCCGCACCCCCATTGTTGATAAGAGGTAGGGTTCCTTCAAGGACAATGTTGCTGGTAAGGGTAATAGTATCGGCTTCGCCATTAGCGTTTGATTGCTCGATGGCTAATGAAAGTTCTTGAAAGTTGGAAACGCTAAAAGTAGCCATGACAAATATGCCTCTATTGGTTCGATGCAGCTAAACAAAGGTAGTTAACAGCCAAAGTGACTGAACATAATAAAGTTCTATATGCTGTTACTTTGGCTGAGGTATCCGCCTGTGAAGATGTTCCTTGTGATACATAGCAATACCCACCCTGATAAGGCGACCCCTGGCAAAACAAGACTTTTAACCTGCTGTCAGGCTTGATCATGCAGGAAATCCATTACTTTTTTTTCCGTGAAAACACATAAACTCCTCGTGTATCAGCAGACTTTCACTGTGATGCCCTGAAGTAAAGTATGTAAAGCTGTGGGCTTGGCAGCCCCAAAATAGCCTGCAAATCCCCATGCGGGAGCGACTAGAACCGACTTGATACATCGTTAGTTCCAGGAAAGTAACCGTTTCAGACGTCAAGTCTTCCAGCGATTTCCAAATATGCGCCTAAAGCTTATAAAAAATACACACAGATGGCATTAACTTTGGGGTGGTCTTTGCTGAAAAATTATTAGCATCCGTCCCCAAGGTGTTATTCAAAAGCAGTCTGCGATCGCCTTTGAGTGAAGATAGTCATCATTTATCTTTCCAGTTCTTCAAAGCAAGTGGCTAAGTGTAAGTCTGGAAAAATTTTCAGAGCAACAGTGTCAGCAAGGAAGGTAATGCTTTAGTCGTTATCGAGAAACCGTTAGCGGTGGCATCAATCAGGAATATGAGAGTGGCTTTGGTTCAACATTCTGAAATTAACGTCGGCGTAAGAACACTCTGTAGATCGCGCAAGTGCTCACACAAGGAACAACTCGTGTATTCGTAAGGAAAACTCGTGAACTAGTAAAGAACACGGGCACTCCATTTTTTACATGTAACAGATGTAACTGTTAGCCGCAACAGTATATCGCTAAATGAATCGCTTTTCGTTAAAAGCTTCAAGTACCCTAGCAAGAAGACTCTTCCAACGCTTTCCCCTATGCTGAGATTTCAACCCCCTGGTTTTGAGCAACGAGTGACAGAGACTTCTCTGGGGGTAATGGCCTATTACACCCAGGGCGCGATCGCGCCCGAGCCGTTGGCAAGTGAGGCTGACCCAGCGACACTCATCTGCCTCCATAGCTTAGGTGGCGGCTCCTCGGCTTATGAATGGTCAAAAGTCTATGGTGCATTGGCCGCAGACTATCGGATTGTGGCTCCCGATTTAGTGGGCTGGGGACAATCGGCCCACCCCGCCCGCAGCTATTGCACGGAAGATTATCAGGCGATGATTTGTCATCTCATCGAGACAGTTGCCCAGCCACCGGCCATTGTGGCCGCGACTTCGCTGACTGCCGGGGTTGTTGTGCGACTGGCGATCGACCAACCCGACCTATTTAAAGCGCTATTTCTGATTTCCCCGTCTGGTAACGACGACTTTGGGGTGGGCTATCCGTTTAGCTTGCCAGCAATTCTGGCCGGAACCCCAGGTATCGATCGACTTCTGTACCAGTTCGGTGCGGCTAATGAAACCGCCGTCACCCAGTTTCTTGCCAACTTTCTGTTTGCTCGACCAGAACGCATCTCGCCAGAAATTGTCAAAGCCTATTTGGCCGGAACCCAACAGCCTAATGCTGAATATTCAGCGTTAGCTTCACTCCGAGGAGACGTATGTTTTGACTTAAGCCGCTATATTGGCCAACTTACAATTCCAACGACGCTCGTGGTGGGCGAGGCATCTCAGTTTAACCGTCCGGGCAAAACCAAGCGGCTAGCAGCCCTCAGCCCTAAAGCTATTCAAGCGTTACATATCATTCCGGATGTGGGTGTCCTGCCTCATGTGGAACAGCCTGCGGTGGTAGTGGGGTTGTTGCGAGCTTTTTTGAAGGAGTTTGAGGAAAGGGGGGAAGGGTAGAGGTAGGAGGGTGGAAGAGGCGCGAAATTTTGTGTCTGTAGCCTCGTAGAGGGTAGAGGGTAGAAAGTAGAGGGTAGAAATTTCTCAAGGGGAATTTGGAATTTCTGTACAAAACCTGCCTGTACAGAGTGGAGTGATGAGGTGGATGAATTCGGAATACTCTGTGGGAAGGGCACTAGACGCGAAGCGGCTTCTCGGAGAGTAGCCCTACGGAATTCGGAAGTTGGAAATGTGAATAGGTATTACCTTGCCCTCCTAACTAGCCAACTTCTGGGCGCGTAGTTGGCCGCAGGCTGCATCTTTCTCCAAGCCGCGTGAGTAGCGGATGCTGACGGCTACGTGGCGTTTTTGGAGTTCTGCCATAAAGTCCTGGATGCGGCGATCGCTGGGACGCTGATAGTCAACTTCGCTAATGGGGTTGTAGGGAATCAAATTAACGTGACTTTGGAAGCCGCCGACTAAATCGGCTAGCTCGGAAGCATGTTGGGGTAAGTCATTGAGTCCTGCCAGCAGGATGTATTCGAAGGTCACACGGCGTCCCGTAACGTGAACGTATTGGTAGCATTCTTCGATTAATGCCTCTAGCGGATAGCGACGGGCACTGGGAATGAGGGTTTCTCGCAGCGGTTGATTCGAGGCATGGAGACTGACTGCGAGGGTCACCTGGAGGTGTTCATCGGCTAGTTGCCGAATCCGTCCGGGAATGCCTACGGTGGAGAGGGTCATGGAGCGCTGTCCAATACCAATGTCTTGATTAAGTGAGCGGATGGCTTGCACCACACTGGGACTATTGAGTAGGGGTTCACCCATGCCCATAAACACAATATTGCTGACGCGCTGCCCAAACTCTTCCTGTACCGTCAGCACTTGGTCGACAATCTCATGGGTTGCCAGGTTGCGAAGAAAACCACCTTTGCCAGTTGCGCAAAAGTCGCAGGCCATAGGACAGCCTACTTGGGAAGACACACAGACCGTGAGGCGCTTGGCAGTGGGAATACCCACAGCTTCAATAATGTGACCGTCGGCTAGCTTCAGGAGATATTTGACCGTATCGTCGGGCGATTGCGATTGGAAATGCAGCTGCGATCGCCCGACAGGAACCGCTGCAATCTCGGCCCGCCATGCCTTCGAGAAGACAGTGATGTCTTCCAGGTTTCGAGCACCCTTGTCATAAATCCACTGGTGCAACTGCTTGCCACGATAAGCAGGCTGTCCTTTGGCTTTCACCCAATCGGTTAGCGCTTCCAGGGACTGCCCCAGCAGCGGTAACTCCTTGGGGGCGGCAGGATCGTTGGCAAGTTCAGAGGCAGGTAGAGACATGCGGTCAACTCGGAAGGGCGATCGACAATACCTGTCTATGGTAAGCCGATGTTCAGCAAACCTAAATCGGCACGCCCAAATTGCTAATTGATCTGCCTTTTAGGAGTCAGCCAAGTTGAACTTCTCGCGATAAAAAGGAATCTGCTTGAGATGCTCACGATTTTGAGCGACAAATCGAGCTTTCTCAACCAGGAGTTGCTGGGTCTTAGCCACCAGGGATTGCCGATGCGAGGTTTTGATAGGGTAAATCCGAACGAATACAGGCGATAGATTGCGAAATACTGAGCAATAAGGCGTTGCTGTGTCTGGCTGCTGACAGGAGAACGTTGCGGCATTGGTGACTGCTTGAGGCAGTGACTTGCGACTGCGGGTTTCGAACGCCAGTGGGATAGCTGGGCCTAATCGTTTGATGGGCTTGAAGGGACACCCCTCGGCAACAATTTCACCAATTTCTAATTCGAAAAGTTTACCGACAACTTGATTACGGTAAACAATCCAACCCTCGCGATCGTACCCGCGCTTAGGAAAAACCAGGGGGCGCGATCGCGAAGTGTGACTTACCGCCTTGGTCGCCGTGGGCACAACGATTTGAAAGTGGCCGAAATCAGCAGCTACGACTTCGACAAGGCGCGACTTCAGGAAGGGTGGGTAATGAAGTGAAATCATGACACATTTATTAAGGACGGCAGGAAAAGCTTCGTTGAGAACCCTTCGATTTTGAGGCTCTAAGATATAAAGTATCTCAATATACAGAAATATTTAGAGCTTGTGCATGTTGGACGAAGCTAGTCTTTCATAGAAGGCTACAGATGCCTACACCCAAAAGCTATGCCTATTTCGGGAAAAACTCAGGAAGATTTCGGGAAGAACCCAGGAAGGTCTTGCTAATTTGCGATTTTGGCCTTGCAATTTTGGACCGAATAATGTGAACCCTCACGCCCCTTGATGCCGGGACGCCTCAAAGTCAAGGTGAATGAAAGGGATTGCGGTATCTGGGCATTCTGAGCCTGAAACAGCCTGATTTCAGAAATCAGGATAGGACTCGTTGTAATCGATTAATAGATCTACTTTTCAGCTACTTGGAGACTGCTATATGGGGCCTTTGATTTTTCTGGTTATGCTCATTTTGGTTGTGGGCCTGATCGTTATGAATGCCTACAACCGGCTAGTCACGTTGCGAAATCGTTATCAAAATGCGTTTGCCCAAATTGATGTACAGCTTAGACGCCGCTATGACCTGATTCCGAATCTGGTGGAAACGGTGAAAGGCTACATGAAGCATGAGCGCGAAACGCTAGAAGCCGTGATTGCAGCCCGTAATAGTGCTGTCAATGCGAGTCGCCAAGCGGCTCAAGCACCTGGTGATCCAGCCGCAATGCAACAACTGGCAGGCGCAGAAGCCGCACTCACAGGATCTTTAGGACGACTGTTTGCCCTGTCGGAGGCGTATCCAACTCTGCAAGCCAACCAAAATATGGCACAGCTGATGGAAGAGCTGCAGTCGACCGAAAATCGCATTGCTTTTTCCCGTCAGGCTTTTAATGATGCCGTTACGCTCTACAACACCAAGCGGGAAGTGTTTCCCAGCAATCTAGTTGCCAGCAGCTTTAATTTCCAGGCTGCCGAACTCTTGGAAGACAATGCCCCCGAAATCAAAGAAGTTCCTCGCGTTTCATTTTAAGTAGGGATCTGAACCGATGAATTTCTTTGAACATCAGGATCAAGCCCGCCGGAATA
Organism: Cyanobacteria bacterium J06639_14; assembly: GCA_039818605.1. Classification (GTDB taxonomy): domain Bacteria; phylum Cyanobacteriota; class Cyanobacteriia; order Phormidesmidales; family Phormidesmidaceae; genus SIO1E4. Next base: position 14,397 of record JBCBTQ010000106.1, read on the forward strand.
CAACCCAACTGGTGATGTTGTTCTTTTTGGCGATCGCGCTCATGATTGTGGCCTTTTACCTCATTGCGATCGTCACGCTGCGGGTATGGGGTAAATGGGACATGGCATGGTGGGAGCCTCAATTATTCGGTTGGATCAGTGCCTTTACCCTGGGTATCATCGCCTTCGGTAGCCTGGACAAAATGTTCCAATTACGGCGAGGCGGCGCTGCCGTTGCGGAAAGTCTGGGTGGCAAGCAACTTAACCCCCAGACGAATGACGCGACAGAACTACAGTGCCTCAATGTGGTTGCCGAAATGGCGCTCGCATCGGGGACGCCGATACCCACAGTTTATTTATTGTCGAACGAGCAAGGTATCAATGCTTTTGCTGCCGGTTATGCGCCTGATGATGCGGTGATTGGGGTCACCCAAGGCTGCATCGAACAGCTCAGTCGTGATGAGTTGCAGGGGGTGATTGCCCACGAGTTTAGCCATATTCTGAATGGCGACATGCGTCTCAACTTGCGCTTGATGAGTGTGCTGCAGGGCCTGTTGATCATCTACATTATGGGGCGCATCGTATTGCGAAGTATGGGCCGGTCTAGCTCTGGCAGTAGTCGTGATAAAGGGGGCGGCCTCATTGTCCTGATTCTCGTTGCGGGCCTATCGATGATGGTGATTGGTGGTATTGGCCTGATTGTGGGACGCATGATCAAAAGTGCCATTTCGCGGCAGCGGGAATTTTTAGCCGATGCCTCAGCGGTTCAATTCACGCGTAACCCTGATGGCATTACCAACGCACTCAAGCGTCTCGGGGGCTATAGTGTTGGGTCTAAAATTTATGCGGCCAAAGCTGAAGAAGCCAGTCACATGTTCTTTGGCGAAGCCGCCAATATCAGTTTTGTCAGTGGTTGGTTGTTCGATACGCATCCCCCTTTAGACGATAGAATCCGGCGCTTAACCGGATCTAAAGTTGTCACTTCAGTCTCACGTCGCAGTCGAGCAAACGCTTCGGGAGCTAACCCAGCAGCTGCCATGTCTTTCCATGGGGGCACAGAAACTTCGGGGCGTCAGGCAACTCCTGTAAAGTCTGCAGCCCCATCACCTGCGACCCCATCACCTAGAGCCCAATCACCTGCAGCCAACGCGTTTGTCAACCAGATTGGCACGTCCTCAGCGAAACAAATTGCGACTGCCCATACCTTTTTGGAGACATTGCCTGCAGCCATAGGCACGGCGGTGCGATCGCCCGATGGTGCCGTGGCCATCGTTTATGCGCTGCTGCTTGATGACAAACCTGCGGTGCGTTCCAAACAGCTACAGATCCTCAAAACACCTACGGCTCTGACGGATGCTCAGCAGGTAGATGAGTTGGCGCAAGTCCTGCAATCCATCGACATGCGGCAACACCTGCCTTTATTAGACCTCTCAATTCCGGCCCTCAGAACCATCACGCATCAGCAATGTGCTGAGTTCTTTAAAACCATTCAGGCATTGGTCCGGGCGGACGGGCAATTGAGCATCTCAGAATATGTGCTGCAGTTAATTTTGCAGAAGCGACTACGTCCTCACTTTCAGAAAAAGCGGGAGGCCGTCAAAGCCGTTACGAACCTGGACTCTGCTTGGCATGATTGCGAGGTGGTGTTGGCTACCTTGGCGCGGATCGGCCATAAGAAACCGGATGCTGCCTTCTATGCGTTTAAGTCAGGATTGTCTTGCTTGCCGGGAGCCAAGCTCAAAAGGGTTTCCAGGAGCTGCCCCGGATAGTCATCCACGGGTTGGATATCCAGTTCTGCAAAGAGATTGGGAAAAGTCGTTTTCATAACCCGACGATTTTCCAACACGTAGGAGACGCCGGAAGGACAGCGCAGATTGTCTTCCAGTACGTACCAGCTACCGTCACGATCGCGGACTAAATCGGTCCCCGTGATATGGCACCAAATCCCCCCAGGTGGTCGTAACCCCATACACGGTTTGAGAAATCCCGGTGCCGACTCAACCGCATGGCGAGGAATCACCCCATCATTGAGGATCTTCTGCTCGTTATAAATATCATCTAGAAAGCAGTTAAGCGCTTCAATGCGTTGCTTCAGACCCCGCTCCAGCCAGGTCCACTCCTCAGCCGAAACCACCCGTGGCACGACATCAAAAGGCAGAATACGCTCAGTTCCCTGGTTGTCGCTATAGACATTGAAGGTAACCCCAATTTTATAGAGGGCATTTTGAGCGGTTTGCTGCTGCTGTTGCAAGGTCTCCAAAGACAACCCATTAATCCGCTGCACCAACAAAGAGGCCACCGGGCGCGGCTGCCTTAGCCCCAGGAAAAGTTCATCATAGAAATCACCTGGATCGTATGCATCAAACAGCATCGTCTACCTCCCCCTGGTCACAATGAAGTGCGATACCCCTCATGAAACGAGTTGACCCAAGTCAAAGTTGTAGTGTGAGCTACAAAATGGAGGATGAAGAGTAGAGGGTACAGAGTGGAGGGTAGAGGGTACAGAGTGACGGGTACAGAGTGGAGAGTACGCAATGTAAAGACGCGATATATCGCGTCTCCCCCCACTACCCACCCCCCACTACCCACCACCCACTACCCACTACCCACTACCCACCACCCACTCTACCCACTACCGCCTCCCCTCCCCATCAGCTTGCCGTCAGCGCCTTACGAAAAACCGTTGAACTACGGTCCTTTATGAATCCGACCGATTCATAAAAGCTCAGGGCCCCCAAAGGATTCTGAGCATCCACGCCGATAGTAGCCGTGGCCATGCCTGCAGCCTTTAGCTTGTGCAGGCTTGCCAACAAAAGCGATCGCGCCAACCCCAAGCGACGATAGCCACGACGGGTTCCGAGAAGACACACATGACCTTCCTGACAACCCAGACGAGCATTGCGCTCGGAGTCGATGATACTGGCGCAAAAGGTAACGAGTTGACCTTTAGGCGTTTCAACAACCAAATCAAGCTCGGGATTGTAGTTCGCGAGCGTTCTGTGGTGGTGAAAGGTTTCGATCTTGATAGGGTGATAGTTCCAGTGATCAATAAAGGTATCGTTGAACATTTCCACCCAGGCTGCCGCATCTTGCTGAGGATCAACAGAGCGGATCTGCCAACCAGTCGGGATTTGTGAGGTTGGCAGGGGGGTTGCGAGCGATCGCTGCAGGCGAAAGAAGTAACGCTCCGGGGTAAAGCCAAATTGGCTCAATAGCGATCGCCGCTCGGATACGGAGTCGCGGCATCCTGCATGCAAAACCAGTGGCAACGTAAAGTTCTGACCGACGGCTCGCAAACGTTGTTCACCCCAGGCAATGACATCCGCCGCCAACCCACTGTGGCGAACCTGAGGGTGAATCTCGAACTCTAATTGCCCCATCACCTTATCTTTGGGAGGCATCCGCCACAGGCTGGCCGCTGCAACTAAGTTGCCAGCAGAATCCCACCAGAGCCGGAGATCATGGGCCATGTCGAACTGTGGATTGGCAAAATTTTCACGCAGTTTGGCAACTGAGGTGCGGCTTTCCAGACCATCGGTCACACGACAGGTGTTGAGCAATTGCGCGATCGCCTCTAAATCAAAGTCACCAGCGAATGCAGCCGGTCGGAAGGTCAACACAGTAGCAGCCATACAGCCTCCTAGGGGATACCGAAATATCGCGATGCATACCAAATCCGAATGGCTAACCCCCGCCAAGGAAAACGGACAATATCTGTAAAGACGCGACGTGTCGCGTCTTTCAATTAGGGGTTGGGTAAACCAGATTTAGTACCAACCAGGAATGCCCTGCATTCCTAATTAAGTTGAAAATCAATTGTAGTAAGTATCATCCAACACTGACTTCATCTTTTCAGTCGCTGTGTCCCGAGAACTCGAAATGTGCTTTCATAGGGGTGTTGTGA
>JBCBTQ010000107.1:0-18264 GCA_039818605.1 Cyanobacteria bacterium J06639_14
CAGCCAAGGAGCTTCTTCTAGGAAAGGTTTATTCCAGTCCGTTCCAAAAGCTTTCAGGTCTTCAAGCCATCGGTCGCTCATTCTACCATTATAACTGTCGTACTCCTCTTTCTCTGCTGCTTCAGGATTAAATTGCTTGTCTGAATTTTCTAAAGAGAACCTTACGCCTGATCTGAAAACTTCATTAGCGACTTCTAGCTTTTTATGCTCTGGAAGTCGCCGAACATAACTCACGAATAGAGCTTCCATTTCGACGTCTGTCTGAGGATCAGGTATATTATCAAGTCTTCTTCTTGCTAAATACCTATTAAATAAACTATAAAGGGCTTGCTTCTCGACCTTTGAAGGGTTGCCTGAAATATCTTTGCCGACGCTAATAACTTTAGAATAAAGATGCTCTGGCAAACGGGCTATTTTACAAATTTCAAGTAGTCTTAGCCACAAATCACGATCTTGAGAATAAACAAAGAATGATCTATAGCCACCAACACTTCGATAACTCTCTAAGCGAAGCATGACTTCCCCATGGTTAAAGATATTCCTATCAATCATTTGTTCAACTGAAGTATACTCTATATATTCAGCTTCGGGGAATTTAATGACTTTTCCGACTTCGTCAATATAGCTGAAGTTACAACCGACAGCCCCTAAATCTTTGCGATTAGCAAGATATTTCAATTGAATCTCAAAGCGTTTTGGGAAAGAGATATCACCAGCACCTTGGATGGCCACGTAAGGTGTGTTTATCTGGCTCATGACTGAACACATAGTTTTAACAAAACTCTTGTTCTCTTGATGGATTATTTTTAATCTCGGATCTCTAAACTCGTTTAAGACGGCTTTTGTATGATCAGAAGAACCGTCATTAACAACAATGTAATCAAAGTCTCGATATGTTTGATCAAGAATGCTCTGTATTGATGCTCGGTTGCGATCGCCTTTGTTATGCGTAACTGTAACCACACTTAATAACTTATTCATGCCCTTTTACCAAAGCTCAAAATTTCCCGCCAATAAGTGCTCGATAAAATTTAGGATTAGAAATCATGGACTTAGAAAAATTTATTGTGGAGAACCAAACTAGCTTAGTGTTTCACTCAATACCTTAACTCCAAGCTGAGATAGTTTTTTGTCTAACTGGTTATAGCCTCTAGTAATTTGCCAAGCATGGTGAATCTTTGTTGGGCTATTTGCAGCGAAGCCAGCCACCATCAATGCTGCGCCTGCTCTTAGGTCAAGCGCTGTAACCTCAGCACCGTGAAGCGGATAGCCTCCTTCGATAATAAGGAGATTGTTATTCACATGGTAGTTAACTCCCATTTTGGCCAACTCTGCAGCATAGGCATATCGTCCAGGAAATCTCAGATCAATGATACGACTTTCACCCTTAGCTATGGCTCCTAAAACAGCAAAAAGAGGTTGCATGTCAGAATTAATCCCTGGATACGAACCAGTACTAATATCAATCGGATAGCAAGTTGAGCCTCGCACAATCAAACGCTTTTCCAATCGATAGAATCGAACTCCACTTTCTCGAAGGTAAATTAGAGGAACTTCTAAGTGTTCAAAAGGAAAATCTATAATCTCTACATCCCCGCCTGTTACAGCAGCACCCACCAACCAGGTGAGCGCTTCAACGTTATCAGGAATGACTGTGTGAGTAGTGCCGCCTAACTCATCGACACCGTCTACGATAATGCTCTCTTGCCCCCGAACTTCAATCTTGGCTCCAAGAGAGCTCAAATAGGTAATCAAATCCAAGATCTCTGGACGAATATGAGGTCCCCAGATGCGGGTCTTTCCTTTCGCCAAACAGGCGCAAATGATACTGTTCTCGGTTGCCCCTGTCGATCGAAGCGGTAGGAAGATATCTGTTCCCTTAAGTTGACCATTACCTGGAACCTCAGCGCAGAGATAATTACCTTCCTCCCAAACATGAGCACCCAGTGTTTTCAACACCATGATGTGAATGTCATATTTACGATCACCCAGCTTACATCCTCCAGGAAGTGGCACTTTTCCCCTACCCGTTCTCCCTACTAATGCGCCTAAGATTAGTAGCGTATTACGAATAGATCGCTGATTCCAGATAAGTTCAGAAATAGGTGGTTGAGTCTCTACAATCTCTATTGTATTTTGATTAAGTAGTGTGCAAGTTTTACCTAAAACCTCTAACATTTCAATATGCAAACATGCATCTAATAGCGTGCTTGGATAGTTTTTAATTCGAATGGTTTCTGCAGTCAACAAAGATGCGGCTAGGAGGCGTAAAGTGGAATTTTTGGCCCCACTAATTTTTACTTCTCCAACCAGGCAGGAAGGGTTGACAATAAGTTTGTCCATCTTTTTATCTCCTTTCTAAGATAAGAAGCGAACCTCAGGCTCCAAGTCAATTCCCATCCGGGTTTTAACTCCACTCTGAATATGCGCCATCAATTGACGAACATCTGCTGCTGTCGCACCGCCCAAATTCTCAATCCAATTAGCATGCACTGGACTCACGCGTGCTCCGCCAACTTGAAATGTTTTAAGCCCAGCTTGTTCAATATACCAACCCGCTCCCTTACCACCAGGTGGCGATTTAAAGGTACTGCCTGCGGTAGGCTTATCCAGAGGTTGCTTGCGTTTGCGTTCTGCGAGATGTTCAAGCGTATTACATCGAATTTCTTCCGGGTCACCCTCGTGTTCTAACTGAAAGCGGACTTGTAAAACAAATCTCCTTCCATCTAACAGATTAGTATTGCGATAGCCTGCACGAACGTCATCCATTGTCAGTGTTTCAATGCTGCCATCAGGATTCACAATATCAAAGTTTTCAACGATGGATACCATCTCGCGGGGGCGGAAGACTGTCAAGCCTGCATTCATGACAACTGCCCCACCAACTGTACCGGGAATACCAATGAGAAACTCAAATCCAGAAAATCCTTCCCGAGCCGCAAACTTTGAGAGATGGGGTAAGAACACACCACTTCCCGAAATGATCTGATTTCCCTCCCGTCGTAGTTCTGTCATTGAGTTTCGGGTCAAGATGACTAAACCGGATAGGCCTGCATCGTCAACCAATACATTGGAGCCACGACCAAGAAAGTAAAGTGGTATGCCTTGTTCAAAAACCTGAGTTATTAAATTAGGTAATTCATGAGTTTTTGGTTCTGCCAACCAACGTGCTTTGCCACCTATGTTCCAGGTCGTATATGGAGCAATTGAAACTTCCTTCAGAAAGTTTACTGATAAGTTTAAACTCTTCATTAGATGTTTAATATATCACTAATTATTGATACCCTTTATAAGGAGTCCCTACTGCAATTGAATTTGGTGGGACATCTGATAAAACAACTGTGTTTGCCCCAATAGTAGCTTTCTCACCCACCTTAATTCTTCCTATCAAGACAGCTCCAACAAAAATCCTTACATCTCTTTCAATGTATGGATAACCTGGCTGAGTATCTCGCTTTCCATGACTTCCTAGAGTTACATTCTGCCATATAGACACGTTGTCTTCTATGACAACGCCATCACCAATTACAATACCTACAGGATGAGGTAGGGAAAAGCGTTTTCCAATAATACTTTTCTCAGAAATATAGCAACCGTACTTCGCTTGAAAGCATTTAATCACATATGCAAGCCTACAAAAATTGTTTACAAATAACCAATGTGATAAGCGATAGTAAAAAACCACTTTAATTTGAGGAGAAAATAAGAAATAGTAAAAGCTCCAAAGATAAGAACTAGTTTTTACTGAAATGTCTGTTTTTATATCAGATAAGAGCTCGGAAAAAGTATACTTGTAATTCTGCATGAGAATGACTCTTCCAAATTTATAATTAGAATGGCATGGGAAAACAGAAAATGCTATCTAGAAGCAACCACTTGAAATCCACTAGCTCTAAAACATTAATTGGTTTATGAGTGCAAATTTAGGAGAACCTGCCATTAAGATTAACCTCTTAAAAACTTCGATCTTCAAAAGCTACTCAATATTGAAAGGTTGTTTACAACCTCCAGAGCTTGCCAATCTCAAAGTCAGCGTTAGAAGGATGAAATTTTGCTCGGCCAGATGTGGGAAAAGGAGTTAACTCTCCAAAAAATACAGCGTTTGCGCAGTTGTACAAGTCAACGCGAATGAATGAAAAATCTTCTGCTAATTTCCTTGAAATTTCCAACATTTCTTGAAAATTACTAGGTTTTGGTATATCTTGAGCATTTTTCAATTCTTCCTTAATCGTGAAGTTTGCTCTTTTCCATTCTTTGTCATAAAGAGTTCTACTATGTCTACCAAATCTATCAAAATCCACTTGAATGAACTTTACTTCTCCATGGAATACAAAGAATTTATAATCATAGGGAATTTTCCCGTTCCTATCTCTGAGTAGTTTTTCAACTAATATTTTTCTTGGCATTTCTTGGGCAAACCAAACAAGGTTTCGGTATCCATACTTCATATTCATCCAATATGACAATTGTGTTTTAAGTTCTCTCTGGTTAGTTTCATACCTATTATCTATTAAAATATTTAGTCCAGAAGCAAAGTTGGCTTTAATGATGAATTCATCTGGCAAAGCCTCAAAGCTTATTTTCTCCGGAATTTCAACTATTTGTAGCAAAGGAATAAGATACTGTTCTCCGACTAATTGCCTCACATACTCACGAACTCTATATTTGTCAGCAACAATTGGCAATAGTGGATTTCGGTCATGTAGTTTTTTGTAGGTGACTTTTTCATTAAAACTTTTTGGATTTTTAAGATCTGGCCAGTAGCTAACTTTTTTATAGAACTCAAGCTTCGCTATTGGGAAGTTAAAGAGTTTTTGCAAATAAAAATAAGGCCAAAATTTTAAAAACTTTAAAAGTACTCTATCAATTTTATATAGAATTTTTTGAGTTAATCTTGTATTGATTAGCATAGAAAATTCAATCTCGACTCAAACACTAAGCCTCATCAATAGCAAAATTTATAGATTCTCTTTACGCTAAAAACTCAAGTTTTAATTTTGGATATGACTTATTTGTTTCTATTGGCCATTAGCTTAAAGCTTTTGCTTCCTGTTAGTAGCTTTTGGTAGCTGCCTTGAGAAACTAGCTGCCCTCGACTTAACTCAAAAATCAAATCACAGTTCTCAACTGTACTTAATCGATGGGCAATCAAGATAATTGTGAGTTGATTACTCAACCCATTAATTGCAGCCATAACTTCTTTCTCAGTTGTATTGTCTAGGGCACTTGTTGCCTCATCAAATACGATCACTGATGCTTGCCGATACAATGCCCGCGCTATCCCAATCCGCTGCCGTTGCCCCCCAGATAACCGTACCCCGCGCTCTCCTACAAAAGTTTCGTACTGATTGGGTAGTCCCCGAATGAACTCATCCATTTTTGCCAATTGAGCTGCTTTATATACTTGCTCGAAATTAATTTGATCCTTAGGAATTCCAAAGGCAATATTCTCTAAGATTGTGGCATCAGCTAGAAAAATGCTCTGGGGCACATGGGCAATACCGTGTTGCCACTGCCGCAATCGCTTACCATCCAGGGGTTGTCCATCAATCCAAATCGTTCCTCTTTGAGGTTTCAATAGACCTAACATTAGGTCTGCTGTCGTACTTTTCCCGCTCCCCGTACTGCCTACAAATCCGACAGTAGTTCGGGCCTCAATGCTCAAATTCAAATCCTGCAATACCCAATCAGAATCGTCACTATAGCGAAACCAGACATTTTCAAACCGAAGTTTATCTTCAAACAGTAAGCCAACACTGGGGATCCACATCTGCATTGGGGCAGCTGAGCGCTTTAAACCCCTTAGAATTCTCCGCAAAGAAACGCGTGCTCCCTGGATCTTGACCAACGCCGAGAATGATTGCTGCAGGGCTGGCAGAAGCCGATTAGCCCCTAAAGCCAAACTTCCCAATATTGGGATTGCCTGACTAAAATCATCTCCCCGACCTAAACTTAGGGCTAACAGTCCGATAGCTATCATTGCCAGTGCTTCAATAATGTATCGGGGGGTTTGAGCGATCACCTGATTTGAGGCTGTAACCTGGCGAAAGGGGCGATCTGCTTTTTCATAGGCCGACTCAAAGAATTCTTGAGTTCCCCCCAACAAAACATCACGGATACCTCCCAAACTTTCCTGTACTACCTTGATCTGCTGGTGACTACTTTGTACTAGCATCTGGCTATTGCGTGCTAACAAATTCCGCCGTAGGTGATATAGACCTACATAAGTACTACCTAAGACTATGGTCGCTGTTACTGCTACTCGAGCATCGATTAGGATAAGCCCTCCAACTAAAGCCAACACCACAAAGCTATTGGTTATTAGCCCCAACATTGGGATCAAAATTTTAACGGTTAGTGCGCGCGTATCTCCTGTGACCGTATTAATTAAATCGCTGCTATTATGCTGCACATGAAAACGATAGGGCTGGATCAGTGTATTGCTGTAAAGCTGGCAGCTCAAATCGCTTGAGATTTTGGCAGCTAGATAGGTTTGCATATTAATCGTCAAAATTCGCAACCCATTAGCTACAATCACTGCGGTCATAAATATCAGAGCCAAACTCGTCACTAGCTGTACTGTTGTTTTGATCTGAAACAGCATTAGCATCGGCTCTAATCGCGGATCGCGCAGTAATTTCTCCGCATTGCCCAATGCAGCTAAAAAGGGTACTACTGCCCCTAAACTCAGGACCTCACTTGAAGACGAAACTATCATCAGCAAGAGAAGTAGCCCTAACTGACGCTGGCGACGGCGACTCATATATCCCAGCAACTGTCGCAACTCTTGACCTAAGGATTCATTAAGGCGTTGCTTTGTTTCTGCCTTCATAGCCTAAGTAAAAATACTCCTTAATGCAAAGTAAGATGCAGGGCCTGTTCTCTAATTCCCGCCTCTCAAAGCAGGCAAAAACCAGCTATTAGCACCATACCTTTCGATCAATCCTGCAGCCCCAGGGCATGGTTGCTACATCCTCAATGCCGTGAGTCAATCCTTAGTATTAGTAACAGAGCAGATATCGTGAAATCAATTCGTTTACACGAAGCCATAACAGGCTGTTGAACCACTCGACAGACCTGCAATAGGAGGAACTGAGATCAAATGACCATCAAAGCCCAAACTCCTAAATTCACCAAGATACGATAGTTAACTTTGGTCTAAAACGGAACGAAAACACCAAAATCTGTCTACGTATGCTGCGCACCACTCACAATTCTTTTCGAGAAGAGCAGCAAGTAGCTAGACAATCAATATAACAACTTTAGGTGAACTGATTATTAGTTTATTCAATCATTCCAAATTAACACCCTAAAGGGTAGCAGCACGCATAGTAATCGCATACATCACTGCTGTGCAAATCTGACTGATGGCTTCGAATCACTTATACTTCACAATCCTGGAGAGCGTCAAGATTTCTTGGCTTATTTACAGAATTTAACAGATTGTCTATATATTGATTTTTCTGAGCCTATATATTGATTTTCTGAAGAGGAGTAAATTTAAGATCAATAGTGTTGTGCGATCGCATCGGTGCAAAAAAACATCCACCACAGGCGCACCATGGCTTAAACAGGATGCAATTACTCATAAACGATGCTATCGTTCATCGCTTTCGGAGCACCTATAGTTCAGTTGGTAGTTAAAAAGACAAAATTCAGGGCTGGTTACCACTGAGGCTAAGCTGTCATCACCAAGGTTAAGCTTTCTGCCGATTGAAAGATTTTGTTGCTGATCTCAGCGATCGCGCATTTTTTGATACTTTTCATTTTTAGGATATGGCAATCTCGTTCATCTCAAAGTTCGTGTAGAAGCATGGTCTATGCCTACTAAGTTTGAGTCCTAATTCGCAGAGACATTGGCTAGTGCCATGAAAAAGTGGACAAAACTAACAGCTTGGGTTTCCTCGTGCATACTTTTTGGGGATCGTCGTACTCGTAGACTCATTCTTAAGCTGCTCGATCTAAGTATTTTTTTGCTCTCCGTCTATTTTGCATCAGCTATTCGGTTAGAGTCTTTTCTACCCTTATCGTTTCTCACAGAGAAGTCGTGGCAGGTCTTTGCGTTAATACTATTTAAGCATGTCCTTTTTAATGCAATGGGTCTCTACAAACCCTTGCTTCGACATTCCAGTTTAGTCCTCTTAAGATTGACCGCGCGCGCTGTTGCTGCAAGTACTATTAGCCTGATTGCCCTCAGCTACTTTGTAGGCGATTGGGCACTTTCTCGCTCAGTGCTGATCATTGATGCATTACTCACGCTGACGTTGGTCATCTCTTTACGGCTTTTAATGCGCTGGGTAATTCGTGAAAGCATTGTTAGTAAAAAGCGGCAAGCTCACCCTGATAGACGACCCAACCGATTATTAATCTACGGTGCAGGGACTGCTGGTGTTCAATTGCTCCAGATGCTTTCAAATAGCCACCAATATAAAATCGTTGGGTTTGTTGACGATAATCCTGAGCTTTACCAAGGCTATAGTATTGATGGCTTTAAGGTCTACTCACCCAAGCGGATTAAAACCCTCTATGCCGATGGTTGCTTTGATACTGTTGTATTGGCAATGCCGTCGGTTTCTAAGCGTATCCGACGAGAAATTTGTGACCCTATTCAACAGCTATCCATACCGATCAAGACAGTTCCTTCTTTAGATCGCATTCTCTCCGGCGAAGTCACAATTCAAGCCATTCGAGATATTGATGTGGTCGATCTGCTTGGCCGTGAAGAAGCCAAACCCAATCCACTGCTCATGAGCAAACAAATTCAAGATCGGGCAGTCCTCGTCACTGGTGCAGGTGGGTCTATTGGCTCTGAGCTTTGTCGCCAAATTGCGCAACGGCAGCCAAGTCGTCTGATTCTATACGAACTGAACGAGTTTGCCCTTTACAAGATTCATCAAGAACTGACTGAAGCATATCCTCAGATCAAACTTGTTCCCTGTTTGGGAAATGTGACTGATGGCCGTTATTTTCGTTCGGTACTCAAAGCGCATCAGGTTAGAACGCTGTACCATGCGGCAGCCTATAAGCATGTACCGTTACTTGAATCTAATATTGCTAAAGCCATTGAGAATAACGTATTAGGCACATTCACGGTTGCCCAATGTGCACTCGAGTTTGGCGTTCAGCAGTTCGTCTTGATCTCCACCGATAAGGCAGTCCGGCCTACCAACATCATGGGCACTACCAAACGAGTTGCCGAGCTGACTGTTCAAGCTCTCTCAGCCCAAACAAAATCTTACACGCGCTTTGCTATTGTCCGGTTTGGGAATGTGCTGGGCAGCAGCGGCTCCGTTGTCCCTCGATTTCGTCAGCAAATTGCCCAAGGCGGGCCCATCACCCTGACTCATCCAGACATTACTCGCTACTTTATGTCTATTCCTGAAGCCGCTCGTCTGGTTATTCAAGCGGGAGCAATGTCTAAAGGGGGGGAGGTTTTTCTGTTAGATATGGACGAACCCGTCAAAATCTACGACTTAGCCACTCAAATGATTCAGCTCAGTGGCCTCATCCCTGAAGAGGATATTCAAATTAAAATTACAGGACTACGACCAGGGGAAAAACTTTACGAAGAACTGTTGATTTCTGGAGATAGTGTACGACCAACCCATCATCCCAAAATCTATTGCAGCCAAGAGTATTTCTTGCCTTGGGAGAAACTAAAGCCTAGATTAAACCAGCTGATCAACAACGCTCGAGCAAATAACTTAGGCATCGTTCGTGCACTTCTCCGTCTACTGGTGCCTGAATATAAACCTCAAAATATACGGCCTCATTCTCTTCATAACCTGCATCCCGTGGGTAAACGTATTGAAGCATCAGTTGCCTCCGCAAATAGGTGATCTTATTCGACAGCCCAACATTGGTAAAAGGCCTCTGGACTTGTGCTAAACACCACGCCTAAAGCAAAAAGGATTAATGCGAATTTGTGGCTCGAAGCCGGAGGTTTAGCCCATGGCCCTAAAATCCATCAGAACCCTCTTGCTCTCATTAATTGCCGTCATTGTCTTCAGCATAGGCCATGCGACTTGGTCGCAGGCAGATGATTCCCCAACAGATGCTTCTCCAGCAGTTGAGGCAGCCGACTTTAAAGATGACTTTGATGATAGCGAATTTCCGCTCTCAGAACCGAACTACACCGCCAAGCGGGTTCGCGATTTCAGGCCCTTTGCTGATGCCTTGAATCACTTCTCATCTGAACGTCGCAGAGTCTTAGATCAGCAACTCCTAGAAGCGACTGTGCCAGAAATGCAGCAGTTAATAGCGTGTGGTCATCTGACTGCAGAAGAGCTAGCGCTTTACTACCTAGATCGCATCCAGCGCTATGACGTGGACAAGTTTAACGCTGTGATGGAGCTGAATCCCGACGCCCTTGACCTTGCTCGCAGACGAGACAAAGAACGGGCAGCGGGGCAAAGCCGAGGTGCCCTACACGGTATTCCTGTACTACTGAAAGATAATATTGCTACGGGTGACCAGCTCCACACTACCGCTGGAGCCTATGCTCTCAAAGACTGGCAGGCAAATCGAGATGCCTTCCTGGTGAAGCAGCTTCGGGATGCAGGCGCAGTCATCTTGGGCAAGACTAATTTATCAGAGTGGGCAAACTATCTTGACCCCTTGATACCCAATGGCTTCAGTACCCTGGGTGGCCAAACTCGACATCCCTATGGTTCGTTCGATCCGTTTGGTTCAAGCACGGGGTCAGCAGTGGCGGTGGCAGCCAATTTTATTGCAGTTAGTGTGGGTAGCGAAACTCAAGGCTCCATCCTTTTTCCAGCTCAAAGTAACGGTATAGTTGGGCTCAAGACCAGTCGAGGCTTGGTTAGCCGTGACTATATTATTCCCTTGGTGGATTGGATGGATGTGCCAGGGCCTATGGGGCGCACCATCACGGATGTGGCCACCCTGCTGACGGCTATGACCGGCGTGGATACTAATGATGCCGCCACTACCGATGCCGCCGCCTTAGCGGGGACTGACTTTACCCAGTTTCTCTCTTTGGAAGCAGCTCGGCGGCGACGAGTTGGGGTGCCAGTCTTAGGAGAAGCTAATCTTAGGGAATTGCTTGAGGAGGATCCGAGCCAAGAAAGTATCGAGTTCCTCCGACAGCTGGTTGAAGCGTCCCAGCAACACGCCCAAACTTTGACTGCCCCGTTCCGAGATATGGGCATTGAAATTGTTGCAGTCGAACCGACTCAAATTCCTACTGCCCCCGATGCAAATTCAGTGCTTGAGCACGGTTTCAAGGCATCTTTAAACGCTTTTCTAGCTACAACACCTGGCATTTCCGTGGACTCACTGGACACCATCATTAGTTTGAACAATGCGGATCCCAGCAACCGAATTCCCTATGGACAGGGCTATTTAGAAGGTGCTGAGCACACAGAGATTGATGCTGAAACATACGCTATGCTTCGAGAGATTAATCAGAGCACCTCGCAGTCAGGGTTAAATCAGGTCTTTGAGACGACTGGTATTGATGTTCTGATCTCTGACGGTCAAGCCTATGCGGCAGCGGGTTTCCCTGCCCTAACTGTGCCCAGTGGTCTCTCTCCTGAAGGCCAACCCCAAGGCCTTACCTTGATTGGTAAGTTTCTAGGAGAACCAGATTTGCTGGCCGTAGGCTATGCCTATGAGGCAGCAACCCAAGCTCGTGTTGCGCCAGATTTAGAGGCGGCGATCGCGACCTTTGCCAGTGCAAACCAGGCCACACCCGGCACAAACTAGACCAACGTCACCTAGATCTAGTGCATCCCCGGTTCAATCTGGTTGAGGGGGATAAAACATTCATGGGGCAGTAAGATCGGGCGACCATTAAAGATCAACTTGCCGCGATGGTTTACCCGGCTGATCGCCACCCCTAGGGGTCGCTGAATTTCTTGGGGATGGACTTCGTAATAGGTGCGATAAATGTGGCGGGCTGCTCTCAGCAGTGCCGGATCAAATAGCAGCGGCACCTCGCCGACCGTTGGGGGCTCTGACAGTCGACCATTCTCTAATTGCTGTAAACTTTGCACGGTTCCTCTATCCCCAATCGGTTAGCTTGACTTTAATAGATCTTTTGTATTCCATCAACGACGATGCTCCCTTAGTTTAACCCTTGTAACAAAGCCTGACCCATTTCTTTGCAACCGATTAGGGTCATACCGGGTGCCATGATGTCACCGGTGCGATAGCCCTGGTCGAGCACTGTCAACACAGCTTGCTCAATCTGTTGAGCGGCTTCGGGTTGGGCTAGGCCGTAGCGCAACATCATGGCAGCGCTGAGGACTTGAGCTAGGGGATTGGCTTTGTCTTCTCCGGCAATATCTGGGGCTGATCCGTGGACGGGTTCAAACACGCCTGGGCCCTCCGCGCCTAAACTGGCTGAAGGCAACATACCGATACTGCCCGTGACCATAGCAGCCGCATCGGAGAGGATATCGCCAAACAGATTACCTGTGACGATGGTGTCAAACTGCTTGGGCCAGCGCACGAGCTGCATCGCTGCGTTATCAACATAGAGATGGGACAATTCAACATCGGGATAGTCGTTGGCGAGGTCTATGATGCGATCGCGCCATAATTGCGACACGGCTAAGACATTAGCTTTATCCACAGAGCAAAGCTTGCCACTACGCTTTTGGGCTGTTTCAAAGGCGACCCGGCCGATGCGATCAATCTCAGGCACCGTGTAGGCCATGGTATTGACCCCACGCTTTTCCCCAGTTTCGGTCTCGAAAACACCTTTGGGCTGGCCGAAGTAAATGCCTCCAGTGAGTTCGCGCACCACCATGATGTCTACCCCTTCCACCACCTCACGTTTGAGCGAAGACGCGTCAACTAATTGGGGCAAAATTATGGCAGGGCGTAAGTTGGCAAATAGACCCAGGCCAGATCGTAGCCCCAATAATCCAGTCTCTGGTCGTTGGGCACGGGGCAAGCTATCCCATTTGTAGCCACCGATGGCGGCTAGCAATACGGCATCACTTTGGCGGCAGGTTGCTAAGGTTTCCTCGGGTAAGGGATTGCCCGTGGCGTCAATAGCCGCACCGCCAATTAGGGCTGATTGAAAGTCAAATTGCAAATTTTGGCGTTGCCCAACCCGCTCCAGTACCGCTAAGGTCACCGCCATAATTTCAGGGCCGATCCCATCGCCAGGGAGGGTGGTGATTTTATAGGATTGGGTCATGGAAAAGGAACTGGAACAACCAGGGACTATAGGCTCAACATGTTAACCCAAAATCTGGATCAAGCTATGACAACTTCTGAAGGGGGCTGTACCAGTCCCATCAAAATGCCCATGATGTCTTCTAAGCGATCGATATAATAGTCCTTCAAGTCAATGGAAGCGATGTTATTTTCCAGACTCAAGAACTTCCACTGGTTTCCTATCGTGACAGCACCATAAATCGTCTCGATGGTTTGCCCTTCCCGCTGATTGAAGATTCTCGCGGCTAGCATTGCAGACAAGCACTGACCCAATCCACCTTTGATATTTTCATTCTTTGCTTCAAAGACGATCAAGACTGGTGCGCTGATGTAAAGCTGCTGGCGGGAAAGGCTAATGATAAAGTCGCAGAACCCGTTCAACTCCTGGTCAGGATCAACGTTGAATTCTACGCCAGAAAACAGGCTCACTTGGTCTTGGAGTAGCCGCTTAAGTTCCACTAGCATAGGTGCAATGATCATTTCCGAACGCGCTTTTTCGGTGTTGATTGCTAGGGCTAGGGGCACACTGTAGTTTAGATAGTCGATGAATGGGGTTGCCAGAGGCACTCGATGGATAGCCGCTGAGAACAAATCCTGATTGCTTTCAAGTGCTAGTCCAAACTGCTTCCTCAGCTTTTCAAGCGTGAATTCTCTATAGGACACTGGGAACCTCAGCAACAACGCCTCTGCCGGAATTATAGCGCTGGCCAGATTGCTTAATGCACCGATTACCGCTGGGATGCGCAGTAAGTGGGTTAGCGTAATCGTTTATAAGATAGAAGCCCAGATGTTTTGCTTCCTCGTACAAGCCCCCAAACCCCCAATCCTGGGGGCTTTAAGTCTAGTCTCCCCCAGGATTGGGGGACGGAAGGGGGCCTCGGTATCTGAAACATAATTGGGACAACCTACCTACAAGCAATCTGATTCGCAGTAGCGCACAAGGTTTTGTGGCTACGGTTATGTAAGCACTATCTCAGACTGCCATTCTGAAGTCATCTTGTTTCAATTTTCGAAATCCACTGTACACGCCTTGAAGATCGCTGGGTAAGCTGGGGTTATTGACCCCTCACAAAATAACTGGGCAAGATTTATGGCTGTAGCGTTGCCGGATTCTCGTGAGTTGACGGTCGCCACCCGAGGGTTGACTAAACGATTTCGTCGCCAGACAGCTGTCAATGATGTGGATTTAGCCATTGGGCCGGGGGAAGTTTACGGTCTAATTGGCCCCAACGGGGCAGGCAAGACTACATTGATTCGAATGTTGGCAACGGCAGAAGAACCGTCCACAGGTGAGATTGCGATTCACGGTGAACCTTTGAGGCGCGATCGCCCCCAACCCCAAATCAAACGACTGATCGGCTATCTGCCTGATGATTTTCCGCTGTATGACGACCTCAACGTTTGGGATTATCTCGACTATTTTGCGCGGCTCTATCATTTGCGCGGCAAGCACCGCCAGCGTCGTATCCATGAGGTTTTGGAGCTGGTCAACCTGACTCACAAACGCCATAGTCGGATCACGACCCTATCCCGAGGGATGAAGCAACGGTTGGGTTTGGCCCGCACGATTATCCATGAGCCCGTACTGCTGCTGCTGGATGAGCCAGTATCTGGACTTGACCCGATTGCTCGGCAGCAGTTCCGCGAGATCGTTCGGGTGCTGCAATCGGCGGGGATGACGGTTTTGATTTCCTCCCACGTGCTGAGTGATTTGGCCGAACTCTGTACTGCCGTCGGCATTATGGAACTGGGCTTTTTGGTGGAAAGTGCACCGCTAGCCGAGCTTTATCGTCGTTTGAGCCATCAGCAAATTATCATTTCCACTCGGGGACCGGTGGCGGATGTCGTGGCGGAGCTGAAGCGCCTCATCCCCGGTGACGATTGGGAGGTGTTGCCTGAGCAACCGTCCCTAAGGCTGAAGTTTTCAGGGTCTACTGATGAAGCAGCTGACTTGCTGCGATCGCTAATCGAAGCCAAACTCCCCATCTACCAGTTCAACTGCATCCAAGACAGTCTAGAGGATATTTTCCTCAAGCTGGGTCACCAGCAGCCGTCTTAACCCGTAAAAGACGGTATAGGAATCAAAGTGTTTTGTCCTACGTCTAATCCTTCAAGTCCTTTGAATCCAGTCTGGATTGACCGTTGTCGCCTGCTCGTACTCGTTGTTTTCTCTCTGCTAATGCCATGTTTGCCACACTGATGGATCGTTTGGGCGATCGCAACCCCCAACTCCTCCGAGAACTCAAAGGTCGCCTGCGCTGGCGCAACATTCTCATTGCTGTGGGGCTATCCCTGCTGGCCCAACTGCTGATGCTGTTGACGTTTATGAGTCAGTTGCCCGCGCCGTTTCACAATAGTCATCTGAAGGCAACGACAACACCAGCGTTCAATTTCCAGTTTGACTATCCAACGGATGGGTCAAGCGAAATGCCTAAAAGTCTTTTGGTTGATCAAGTCTATGACAATCAAAATCCAGTACTGATCCGCTCAGGCGACCGTATTATGGCAATCGACGGTAAATCAGTAGCTGACTTTGGCGGGGATTGGAACGCGGTTGATACAGCTCTCAATGGCAAACTCAATCCAGATTGGGACACCGTCTATCCTGGGGATGAATTGGTTAATTCTGAAGTCACCGCGCAAGCGATCGAGGATGTCGAAAACTCCACCGTTGAGCTAGAAGTCAAGCGGAACGGACAAACGCTCAATATTGAGTTGGATCGCCAAGCTATCCCTAACTATTACAACATCTACTGTGTGCCGTCTCAGCCATTGGAGTTTAACGTATACGCCCGTCATGACGGGAAATGTATGCTTGAACCCGATGGCCAACATTATCAGGTGGCTTGGTCCCGGTGGTACCGCGATTTCTTCCGCGTGGTTAGCATTGTCATGGCAGTGGCGCTGTTGTCAGCCGGGAGCTTTTTACTGATTCAAAACATTGACCGAGAACAGCGACGGGGCACGTTGACGTTTGTTCGTCTAAGTCCCCGATCGGCGCTAACGGTGCTGGGGGGACAAATTCTAGGGGTGCCGATGGTGGTTTACATCGCGATCGCCCTTTGTCTTCCCCTGCATCTAGGCATGGGATTGCTAGCCGGATTAAACCCGCTGGCGTTAGCGACCTTCTACGGCTTCCTGTTGATCAATAGTGTCTTTTTCTTTAGCCTGTCGTTGCTGTATGGGCTGCTTAGTCAGGGGCTCGGAGGCTTCCAAGCCTGGCTCTTTAGCGGGGCCATGTTGGGGGGGCAGTTAATCTTCGGCACTTCCCTAAGCCTAGAAGATTGGGGAAATCGGGATGTTCACCACTGGCTAGCTCTATTTTCGCCGATGGCAGCGCTGCACTACATTTTGCAAATCGGGCCTGAACTGAGTTCCGACGATGCCCTGTCCTTTGCGGGGATTGGGTTGTCATTCTTCTGGTTTAGCGTGTTGTTTGCGGTCAATGGTCTGATGTGGAGCCTTTGGGTCTGGCATGGATTGCGTCGTAAATTTATTAACCCCACGACACCGCTTGTCCATCGCCCGCTGAGCTATCTGTTGACCGTTTGTTTTGAGGTCTTTTTACTGGGCTTTGGGGCTAACAGTTTAGACACCGACGTGGTGCTGGCCGCGGTTGCTTTCCTCAATCTGCTGTATTTTGGGTTGTTGATCGCAGCCCTGCAACCCACCCCTCAAGCCATGGCAGACTGGGCTCGATTCCGCCATGCTCAACTCAAACGTCAACGCTCCAATCGCCTCCAAGACTGGTTGTTGAGCAATCAAAGTTCACCGATTGTGGCACTAGCGGCCAATTTAATGCTGGCCTTAGTGATGGTGACCACTTGGGTATTGTTGACCGAAGTTCCAACCCCGCTTGATGAACTGCTGAGCTACGTGGCTTGCATGAGTCTAATTTTGGTCTATGGGGCCGTGACTCAAATCATCTTTATGGGCCGGATGCGACGCCCCAGCCTCTGGGCTACCGTGACGCTGGTGTTGCTGGTCTCCATTCCTTTATTTAGTTTGGCGGTGCTTTATAGCACTGCTTATATCGGCACAACCACTCGAGTCGCGCTGCTTGCAGCCCCCTGGCTGATTTCTATTGAAGGGGCATCTATGGGGCTACGTCTCTTTGGCTTACTGGGGCAGTGGACTGCCATTTTGGCCTGCACCGGTATCGTAGCCCGACGCCTGAAGCAGATTGGGGCATCCGAGTCTAAAGCAATGTTAACGGGGTCAGGAAGGTTACCCCGTGGGGCCTAAGGATACGGTTATTGATTCACGATCGTTGTTCTCTCTCTGTTGATGCCATGTTTGCCACCCTGATAGATCGTTTGGGCGATCGCAACCCCCAACTCCTTCGAGAACTGAAAGGCCGTCTCAACTGGCGCAATATCTTGATTGCGGTTGGCCTCTCACTACTGGCTCAACTGCTGATGTTGCTGACATTTATGAGTCAGTTGCCAGAGCCTTTCCATGTCAATCATCTAGCGGTGAAAACGCTACCAGAGCTGAATTATCGATTTGAATATCCCCCAGATGGTGCAGATCAAACGCCTGATCGCCTATTGATTGAGCAAGTCTCTTGGCCAGGAACGAGTCGAAGTTCCGATCAGCTTCCCAAATCTGGAGACTATATTACGGCCATTGACGGCAAACCAATCGCAAGCTTTGATCAAGATTGGCATGCAACGGAAAATGCACTGAGGGGAATAGACCCTGGTCTCAAGTCCGTTGAAGCAGTTAAGGATAAGAAGGTTGAGCTGCAAATTGAACGTAATGGGCAAACCTTCAAGGCCCAGTTACCGCGAGACGTAACCCTTAACTATTACAACAATTATTGCAAAGTGCCCCAGCCAGGCACACCCGATTATCAAGGCAATCAGGGCAGGTGTGTCCTTGAGTCTGATGGTCAACATTATCGAGTGGCCTGGCAAGCGTGGTACGCCGATTTCTTCCGGGTGGTCAGCATCGTGATGGCGGTGGCTTTGCTCTCGGCAGGCAGTTTTTTACTCATTCAAAATATCGATCGAGAGCAGCGACGGGGCACGTTGACCTTTGTCCGCTTGAGCCCGCGGTCAGTCTTTACGG
>JBCBTQ010000108.1:0-18222 GCA_039818605.1 Cyanobacteria bacterium J06639_14
ATCCTGGATTGGCTGAAGCGAAAGAAGTGGAAGTTTTTGTATTTCTTAGCGAGTTGACGGCTAACGCCTTGCATCGAATGCAACGCTCTATCGGGAATGGTGCAAATCGATCTGGAGCTAGTGGTCTGCATCGCACCAGCTCTCGATCATCGCGATCGCCGTATCGGCGTAAGCATCATCCAATAATTCTTTGACAGCCGCCTTTCCTAAAGACTGCAATGCACTTACGGCCTGCTGCCGCATTTCAGCCGTAAAAAAAGCTGATAGCTCTTCTTTGGAAGCGGTAGGATTCATTTCTTGCAGTAGCTTTAGGCGTCGCTGGATTTCCAAAGCCACTTCAGTTAGTTCTTCTGGAGTCACAGAGGAGTCATCAGGCTGAGCTTTAACTTCGAGTATCTCACCTTCTACTTCAAGCATCTGTACTGCGATTTCTAACTCTGATTGCAGTCGTTCGACACTGGGAAGCTTATGGGTTGCCACCGCTATCGGTCGCTGAAGATAATCCAGGGCGTATTCCACAACTACTTTATTTCTAGTTTTACAGAGAATGATGCCAATTGTAGGCTGGTCTTGTTCTTCGCGTTCTTGTCGATCTACGGCGGAAAGATAAAAATTCATCCGGCCAGAATACTCTGGCTTAAACTCATCCATTTCTAGCTGAATCACCACATAGCAGCGTAGCTTCAGATGATAGAACAACATGTCTAAGTAAAAGTCTTCACCATTGACATCCAGACGATAGTTATGGCCAAGAAAGGAAAAGCCCACCCCTAATTCCAGCAAAAAGTCCCGCATGTGTTCCACTAGCGAACGTTTCAGGTCTTTTGCCTCAGCATCTTCGGCAATCGTTAAAAAATCAAAGTTGTAGGGATCTTTAAGAACCTCACGAGCCAATTCTGACTGAGGAGGTGGCAAGGTACGCTCAAAGTTTGTGACCACTCGCCTCTTGCTTTGATATAATCCAGTTTCAATTTGGGCCAACAAAATGGTGCGACTCCAGCCCTTTTCAATTGTTTTCTGGATGTACCATTTGCGTTCTTCGGGATCTTGAACTTTGTCAAGCAGAACACAGTTATGTCCCCACGGAATTTGGGCAACGGCCTGTTGCCCAAATTCCAGGTCGGGATACTCATTGGCCAAAGTCCTCATGTACTTTAGGTTTCGGGCCGAGAACCCCTTCATATCTGGAAACTCTCGCTTCAAGTCCTGGGAAAGCTGATCAATCACCTTTGCTCCCCACCCCTGCTCCTGCTGCCGGGTCAGGATCTCTCTGCCTATCTGCCAATACAACAGAATTAGTTCTCGATTAACGGCAAGCGCAGCTTTCACCTGGGCTGACTGAATACGCGTTTTCAGGTCATCTAGAAGAGCTGCGTATTTCGCGTCATCAGGCATCAAACTAGACTGTGGCATCGATCATCTCCTTCTCAGTTCGCGTTCCCTCTCTTTACTCTGCCGGGAGCTTCGACAGGGCAACTTCTCTTTTCTCTCCTTCATCATCAATCACCCCGCCCCCTAAATTGAGGCCGCAGAATGCCTTACGGAAGACAAAATCCAGGGCTGTGACAATCCAGGTTTCCTCTTCAACCAAAGATACTCGCATTCCAACTCGATATCGATTGGCGGGATACGTTGAAACAGGGGACTGCTCCGACTTCTTAGACGGTTTATTGAGGCCAATACCAAGTGCTCTAGTGTCACAATCTATAGCCAGGGCCATGATGCCCTTGATCAACAGGATTTAATGCATCCCCTTCAGGGAGAAAATATCTAACCCTAAAGCAGACATCCTCTCAAGGGAATGCCCGCTTTTTCTGCAAAAGACCGTTACAGATAGATTTCGTAAACATAACTTTACCTATAACACGGAGGCTGCAACATTTAGGTGACATTTCCTTTTTAAGCTTGATCCAAGCGTCCAGTCTGCTGTCCATTCCCGGACGATGGGACAATATCGCGATCATGGCAAAATCGAATCTCAATTACGCTCCCCAGGCAATCTTGACCCGGTTAATACGTCTGGAGGAACGTCTTTCTATGCTGTCGACAGAAATCGAAGATTCAGCATGTATGCCAAATTCGCTGTTTCATAGATTAAATAGTAGTGAGCTGAGTCTTCTGAATGTTTTTCTGGGATGGCCTCAAAGAGTCAGGCTTCCCAAAATTGGCAGACTTATCAAGTTGATCGAGTATATTGAATCTCTTGATGAAGAAGTGGAGGTTTTCCCGCTTCTGGAAGTGGCTAACCTTGAGCCTATAGATTTATTTGTTCGGTTTCCCGATAAGGAGTTTTTGATTTTTTCTATTCGCTCCTGTGGAGCCGCTACGGTTACTTATCGGGAGGAATGTCAGGCTCTCTATCGACGGCGAGGAGCGAGGGGGGTCAGCGAATGGAAGCCCGATCCACTCACAACGTTATCGGATCAGGCATACCATCTGCGGAAAGAACGTCGTGACCTATTTGTCAGCTCCAAAGGTCTTCGCAAGCCAATGCCAAAGATCTTGACGATTTGGGGACACACCGTTTTACGGAATCAAGCAAGTCATCTCTATAAACAAGTAGGAAACAAAGAGTTCTTGTTTTTGCCAAGAGAAAATGGTGCCTGTTACGTTATCCCCCAGAATCAAATTATTGATTTCATCCGCGCACATTTAAGTGAACGTCGCAACCAACATCCCGCTGCCACACAAGCCAAACCGAATTCCCCATCAAGTCAGGATTCCCCATCAAGTCAGGTTAAGGCACCTCAAGCTGAGTCGTGGAAGCCTCCAAGTCAGACTACAACACTTTATTTTGATGGCGGCGATCGCATTGAACTCGGGATTGGATCTGGCGGCTATGCAATTGTCCAAGGAACTCAAGAATCAATCCTTGGGGGAATACTACTGCAGAATTCAACCGTCATGATCGCAGAGTATTTTGGGCTAATTACAGGGCTAAGAAAATGCCTGGAAATCCAGGTCACGCCAACAGTTGTCAAGGGCGACAACAAAGGAGTCATAGAGCAAATCTCGGGGATAGCTAAAGTCAGAAACCGGGATCTCCGTCCGCTTCACAAAGAAGCGATCGCTTTGCTTGAAAAATTCAATCCCCGACCACAGTTAACATGGATTCCTAGAGATGCCAACAGCCTTGCCGATCAAGCGTGCAACCATATAATGGACCAGCACATCGGATCCGTTTGGCTAGATATCGCGCCAAATAGAGCAAGGCGAAGGTACCTTAGCGGACGGAAGAAAGAATGGATTGAGGTCCATTCTTTCTATTCTTAGTATCAGCTACTTCCTGGGTTAGCGGATAACGCCGCATCAACTTCTTTTAGCTTCGCGAGAAGAGCCTCTCTAACCTGCTTCAACTCTGATAAAGGATGTTTGTGCGTTTCGATCATCTCGATCATCGTCACATCTTTGATTCTTGCAGCCTTGCCTTCCTTCTTAAGGGAACTCTTTTGAGTGAGAGCTTCCTTGACACCGCTACGCACTTCACGGACCCCTAATTTCTCTGAACGAATACGCTTAATCCACTCCTTACGCAGCTTCAAAGCTTTTTCTGGAGAAATTCCCAGCT
The DNA here is from genome assembly GCA_039818605.1 of Cyanobacteria bacterium J06639_14. GTDB lineage: Bacteria > Cyanobacteriota > Cyanobacteriia > Phormidesmidales > Phormidesmidaceae > SIO1E4. The sequence goes on from JBCBTQ010000108.1 coordinate 3,569, forward strand.
TTTTTGCATTGAGCGGCTGAAGGGCTATCGCATGAGCGCAAGATAAACCACTCCGAACAGCCTCCTTCAAATCAGGAAGCATATTAGCGTAGCGAAGATCTTGAGCCGCCACCGTATTAATGTGCAATTGAAAGCGGAGAAAGATAGCAAGAATACGTTTTTGGGTATCTGAAAGCTCAATTGCATCACCAACCGTGTTCACTATTTCCGCTTGTTCTTCTGGAAACAGGGCAACAGCATCTTGTAGCTGTTGTCGGCGGCTACTGTCTTCCGTTTTTCGTAGCCGATAGTCAATATTACGAATAAGCGCCATCAATGCCTCAGTTTTGGCGCTTTCTTCAGATGAAGTCTCCTGCATCGTCTTGGCACTTGGCGAGATCTCCACCTCTGCCAAAATCAACTTGAATAGCGCTTCAATCCGGTCTAAGGGGTTGAGTGCTTCATTATGAATATTGTGTAGAAGTGAGCGCTCGTCTATCTCCAGATCAGTTTCTGGCTCAATTGTGAACACGGCATCCAGAGTTGCCCAATCAGAATATCCCTCACTTACTAAAAGTTGAGCAGCTCGCCAGCGCAACTCACCGTCTTCCAGTAGATGAGCACATTCCTGTCTACGGATGAGAAGAATCGGCGTAAGTTGTCCATGCTGAAGCAAACTCGATGCTCGCTTTCGTATCAGTTCATCGTCAATAGTGCGCCTTGCTTGAGTCGAATTAGGCATGATGTCGCCAATAGCAATTTCTTCTTTCCCTTCTGCTGCCAACCCTTGAATCAGCTCTTGCTGTTTCTCTTCCGCAAGACGTTGATTTTCTGCCTTTAAAAGTCGAACTTCCACCTGAAGTTCAGCTAAGCGATCACGGCGCTGAGCAGCTTCTGTCGCCGGGGCAAACGTAGAGGATAAATTGACCTTAACCATTAATTAGCTCCTTGACCGCATCAGCTATCTGCTTGAAACCCTTATTTGCTAGATGCCCCGGACGATGCTTTTTCAGGGGTAGACCCGCCATCGCCGCATTAATAATCTCTTTGCTATTTGGAATAGCCTCAAACAGATGCACTCCCAAACCTTCAGCAATCGATGGCAACTGCTCAATGCATTGTCGATGAACGGTGCCGGATTTATCGTAGCTATTGGGCACAATACCCAAAATTTGAGGAGGTGGGTCCAGGAATAACTCTTCAGATGTAGTGAAACACCACGTAATCAATGAGGGGGTCGTTGCAATTTTCACTTCTAGCTGCACAGGCAGAAGAAGGTGGGTTGATGCCGCCAATGCAGCAGTTGTCATCGCTGATTGCGTTCCAGGACAATCCAAGATCACCACTTCATGAGGAAGAGGATATTTCTTAAAAAGATCGGCGATCGCGTATTCAGAACGACGACGGCTCTTCAGATTGTCTGATATTGCCCCCATTGACTCATGTCCTTGGAGGAAATCACATTTTTGAGTATCCCACCCTTTCTGAAGGGGGTAGGCCCCCTTGAACGAGGAATCAAATATTCGGGCAACTGAATCAGGCTGGTCTACAGGCGCTAAACCTCCAACAAAAGAGGCAAGCGAGAAATTAGGATCAAGGTCTATCAGGCAGGTTGTGATACCCGTTGAACCTAGTTCATAGAAAATATTGCTGGCTATCGTAGTCTTTCCTACCCCTCCAGCTCGACTGAGAATCGACAAAACTACTTGCATTACTATTTTGAAGTGTTGACAGTAGATAATCTTAGTGGAACATGGAATTACTAGAACGACCTAGTAATCATAAAGCGGTGAAATATTGGTGAGCATAGAATTACTAGAACGACCTAGCAACCATAAGGCGGCAAGGGAAAATCATAAAAACAGACCGTCAGTTACTCGCTTGGCTCTGATAACGCCTCAACATCCACAGCCGTCCCAACCTCGACCCTCAGATCTTCTGCCAACCCACCCCGCACTTCGATTGCAGCATCGACAGGCACCCCTTCTGGGCCATAGGTCGGACAGGGTTCCTCTAAGCAAGGGGGCACATTCGACTCAATCGCTACGATCTCCCCTTCAGTAATAAACAACAGGTCTAGAGGAATCTCGACGTTCTTCATCCAAAACTGTACTGGTCGAGGCGGATCAACGGGAAACAGCATCCCCCGGTCATCAGCTAAGGACTCTCGAAACATCACCCCAATTGCCTGCTCTTCAGGCGTCTGTGCGACTTCGAGTTTGATTGTGCGGCCACCCAACTCAACCTCTGCGGTGATGGGCAGTGATTGAGATTCCTTAGGGACAGACGAGGAACACCCTACAACGCCAACCGCAAGGACGATCGCGATAGCAGGAACGACTGAAACTGGGCTCTGGTTTGTAAGCGATCGCATGAGGGCACCTAAAGACTGAATCACAGGCTATCGCATTCCCCTGAATCTTTGGCTAACGCCTTGTGGCGGCGATAGTCTTTTGGGGCATCGAAAATGACAACAGAACTGACGCCGAGACAACAGTTTCCCGCAAGGAGCTTTGCCTCAACTCAGAATGTGAAAGATTGGATTCGCACAATACCAGGCTATGAGAACGCCAACTTCTACATTTTCGCTAATGAGGAGAACTACAATCGCTACGCCCCTAGAGGCGCAGCGATACAAACGGTAGTAGCGGCGATCATATGTCCCTATACTCTCAAGCCAGTAGAGCGGTGGTTTGCTGTGATTTTATAGCCTGTTAGCCCCCCCTCAACGCCCTAGCTACCTGGAATCAGGTAGCTGTTTTTTTGGCTGTCGCCACGAAAGTCTGACCTTAAGAAGCCAGACGATCATGCTACAAGCTATTTCACAGCGTCCGGAGGCAGCGCCTACAACGCAAGCGACGCAAGAAAAGAATCCCCTGGAAGTCGTAAAGGAATTTGGTCGTATTTTCTGGCGCAACTTCAAACTTAGCAGGAGTGATGCCAGAAACATTATTACAGAAGCCTTTGGCGGCTCTGACACTCAAGGAATCTGGGACTGGAAAGACGTTTACGATATTCAAGAGGCAGCTTTCAGCTTCATGCTGCCCTTCTTTGGTGAGCATCTGAAGGCTCAATCCAGATCAGCTATCGGAGCGCTACAAGAATTTACCCGACTGCAAGCCTTGGGACTGACCGAGACTCGCCGCAGTGAGCAGGCGATCGCTCTACAGCAGTTTTCGACACCGCTGCAGATGGCTTATGTTGCCTCCAAATGCGGGCATATTACGTCGTCCGATATCGTCCTCGAGCCCTCCGCAGGAACGGGTATACTCGCCCAGTTCTGCGCCATCCGTGGCGCTGAGGTTGTCCTTAACGAGCTAAGCGATCGCCGCCGTGAGCTGCTGAAGCTGGTGTTTCCGCAAGCTTCGATTTACGGCTTCGACGCGGAACATATCCACGACTACTTGCCAGAGGATATTCAGCCCTCAGTAGTGGTCATGAATCCTCCCTTCTCAGCTAGCCCTAAGATAGATAGACGCAATCCCCAAGCAACGGGGAATCATGTGCGCTCTGCCTTCCTGCGGTTAGTGCCGGGTGGCCGCCTGGTGTTAATTTCAGCCGACTGGTTTACCCCAACCTCCAATCGCTTCCAGGCTGCATTTGCTGGACTCGAAAATCAGGTCTGTGTTCGAGCCACAGTAGGCTTGGCTGGCGATGCTTACCTCAAACATGGCACTTCAACCAGTAGTCGCCTGACCGTCATCGATAAGATTGAGCCCGATGGGACTCCGCTATCTCTGGATATCGGCACCGAGTGGATGATCACAGAGATCGACGGAAAATCAGAGAAGGTGCGATCGCTTGAACTAGCAAAAGTCGCCCATCTGCTCAAGCATCTGCCCTCACGTAGCAAACTTCAGCCTGTCGCTGCTAAGCCTGTAGTAGTCCCAGTCGCAGCCAAAGCAACTAAGCCTAAAGCCAAGACGAAAACAGCGAAGGCTAAGCAATCCAAGACAACTCCGCAGGCACCTGAGACTTCAGGCCCCTTCTGGGATGAAGTGCAAGATGCCGAATATATCGAGGTTGCCGTTGAACCTACTGAGGTCAAAGCAATTTTGTACGAGGTCTATAAGCCTCAACGGATTGCGATTAAAGGAGCGCAGCCCCATCCCACAACATTGTGTGAATCTGTGGCCCTGGCCTCAGTGCGTCCGCCGATGCCGAGCTATCGGCCCAAGCTGCCGCAAGCAGTGGTTGAAGGTTTGCTCTCAGAGGCCCAGTTGGAGAGCGTCGTCTATGCAGGCGAAGCTCATAGCCAACTCTTGAGCGGGTCTTATAGGGTCGATGAAACGTTCGACAAAATTGAAGTCTGCAGCAGTAGCGACTCGGATGCCGTGCAATTCCGACGCGGCTGGTTTCTCGGAGACGGGACAGGCAGCGGCAAGGGACGTCAAGTAGCTGGGATTATCCTAGATAACTGGCTCCAGGGTCGAACCAAAGCCCTGTGGGTATCCAAGTCGGATAAGCTCATCGAGGATGCACGACGCGATTGGGTAGCTCTCGGTGGCGATGAATCACAAATCTATGGGCTCTCGAAGTTCAAGCTGGGTAGCGATATTCAGCTCAACGAGGGGATTTTGTTCACCACCTATGCAACCTTACGGGGTAGTAGCAGGCAAGGGAAGAAGTCGCGGCTAGAGCAGATCACGGATTGGCTTGGCTCTGACTTCAGTGGTGTGATCGCCTTTGACGAGGCCCATGCGATGGGTAACGCGATTGCTGAGAAAGGTAAGCGTGGAATGAAAGATGCATCGCAGCAGGGATTAGCGGGTTTACGCCTGCAGAATGCCCTGCCTGATGCAAGAGTCATCTATGTCTCCGCAACGGGGGCATCCAAAGTTTCCAACCTGGCCTACGCTTCCCGGCTGGGCCTCTGGCAAACCGGCGACTTTCCCTTTGCTACTCGCTCAGAATTTATCGGGGCGATTGAAGCCGGTGGCGTGGCCGCCATGGAAGTGGTGGCGCGTGACCTGAAATCGCTGGGCTTATATTCGGCTCGCAACATCAGCTTTGATGGCGTCGAGTACGATGCTTTGGAGGTGCCATTGACAGCCGATCAGATTGCCATCTACGGCACCTACGCCGAGGCATTCCAGGTGATTCACGCGCACCTGGAAAAGGCACTGCAAATCAGCGGTGCAAGCCTGAATACTGGTGCCAAGTCAGCTGCCTACTCAGCCTTCTACTCAAATGCACAACGCTTCTTTAATCACCTCCTCACGTCGATGAAATGCCCTAGCCTCATCCAGGCAATGGAGCAGGATTTGGCGGAGGGGCTAGCCCCCGTAGTGCAACTGGTTTCCACCAACGAGGCCGTGATTGAGCGGCGATTGGCCGAGATCCCTACCGAGGAGTGGGGCGATCTCAACATTGATATCACGCCACGGGAAAATATCATGTCCTACCTGGTTAATGCGTTCCCTGTGCATCTTTACAAGGAATACACAACACCAGGCGGGAGCGTCAGCTCTTATCGGGTAACAGACGCTGACAAGAATCCCGTGATTTGCCGGGAAGCGGTAGAACAGCGAGATGCGCTGATTGAGAAGATAGCAGGATTACCAGCCCTGCCAGGGGCACTGGAGCAGATTCTCCATCACTTTGGCCATGACCGAGTAGCTGAAGTAACCGGACGCTCAGTGCGAATTCTGAGTGACCCAACGACAGGACGCATCTTTGTTGCCAAACGACCTGGCTCTGCAAGCATTGCGGAAACGCAGGCATTTATGGATGGTGTAAAGGATATTCTCGTATTCAGCGATGCAGGCGGCACAGGTCGTTCGTATCATGCGGATCGAGGATGCCAGAACACGCGGCGACGGGTTCACTACCTACTCGAAGCTGGCTGGCGAGCCGATGGAGCTATCCAAGGTTTGGGTCGCTCTCACCGGACAAACCAAGCGTCAGCCCCGATCTTCCGTCCGGTGGTAACAGACGTATGCGGTGAACGCCGATTTATCTCGACGATTGCGCGACGGTTAGATGCGCTGGGAGCCCTGACTCGTGGGCAGCGGCAAACGGGCGGTCAAGGACTCTTTGATTCTAAAGACAACCTGGAATCCATCTACGCAAAGGCCGCTTTGCGACAGATGTTCCTGCTGATCTATGGCGAGAAAATAGATTGCTGTTCTCTAGATGAATTTGAGACGGCAACCGGGCTGACTCTCACAACTAATGAGGGGCAGCTGCGGGAGGACTTGCCGAGTATTCAGCAGTTCCTCAATCGAATCCTGGCTTTGCCAATTCAGCTTCAGAATGACCTCTTTGAGGTATTCGAGGCGTTAATCGAGAGCCGTATTGAGGCGGCGATCGCATCCGGCTCTTTCGAGAGCGGTGTCGAAACCATTCAAGCCGAAAAGCTTAGAGTGGTTAATCGCGAAGTGGTCTATACCCATGGTTCCGGCAGCGAAACCTTCTGTGTGGAGGTCGAGCAAAGCTGGAGGACTGAGTACCTGAGCACACAGGACGCCTTAGCGCGAAGTGGACGACTCATGATCAACCGACAGTCCGGTCGAGCTGCCGTTGTCGTACCGACTACGTCAACAGTTAGCGACTCTGGTGCGAGCATTCCTCGCGTCGCATTAATCCGTCCCGTTAGCACAACCAAACTCACTGAAGCGGAGTTGGTAAAAAGCAACTGGGTGGATGTTGAACAGTCTCCTTGGGAGGAATGCTGGGAAGAAGAACTCAGCTTACTTCCGGAGTTCACGGCGGATCGATTCTTCCTGATTTGCGGCTTACTGCTGCCGATTTGGAAGTCACTCGATGGTGAGTGCGTAAGAGTCTATCGATTGCAAACGGACAACGGCGAACGCTTGCTTGGGCGCGTGATCGAACCCCACAAGATGCAGGCTATTGCGAAGTCTCTCGGTATGCATCAGGTTGAGCTATCCGCTGCGGAAATGTTTCGCATCGTCCTGGAGCAAAAGCAAACACTCCCACTTCCGGGTGGGTTGTCGCTGCGCTCATCGAGGATCATGGACGAGCAACGGCTGGAAATCACTGGCGACATCTCTGACGGCCTTTGCGAACAGCTTAAAGCTGCAGGATGTTTCAGCGAGATTATCAGCTGGAAGCGTCGGATTTTCGTCCCCACTGAGGAGAACTCTGGCCCAGCAGTCCTTAATGCAGTGCTCAAACTGCTCAGTTAGGCCACTCCCTCATCGGTATACACAGCCATCCGCAAGGGTGGCTATTTTTTTGGCTATCGCCCTGCCGTTTCAAGACCTTATCAGGAACCGAAACCATGAAAAGCGAGATCGCCCCACTCTCAACAAGCCAAATCCAGCAAGTCAATGCTGCCATCGACCATTACAACACGCTCGTTCACTTTGTTCGGCGGTCTTTGCGTGACGGCTTAGACTACGGCAAGGTTCAGGGATGTGGTGATAAACCTATCTTGTTTAAGCCCGGTGCCGAAAAAATTGCAACCTTGTTTGGACTACGCGAGTCACTGGAGCGGCTAGAAGCCGTTAAAGACTGGACTGGCAAAGACTTTAGCGAGCCCTTTTTCAATTTCGAGTATAAATGCACGCTGCGGGATCGCGATGGTGCTGTTATTGCGGAGTGCATTGGCTCCTGTAATAGCTGGGAGGAAAAGTATCGTTACCGTACCGCTCAGCGTACCTGCCCCCAGTGCGGAGCCGCTGCTATCAAACGCAGCAACTATCCTGATAAGCAAACTGGCGACAAGGGCTGGTACTGTCACAGTAAATCTGGTGGCTGCAATGCCAAGTTTCACAGCACAGATAAACGCATCACGGATCAAGAACAAGGCAAGGTCCTGAACGAGCGAGTTTATGACCAAGTCAACACAATCGATAAGATGGCTCAAAAGCGAGCCTTTGTTGGAGCTGTCATCCTAGCCGCCAATGCCTCCAACTTCTTCGCGGTAGAACATAGTGAAATCAACACCATCGATGCGGATTGGGAACCGCAAGAGGATATCGATACCGCCGATAGCTTGGAGCGCATCCCCACTGATGACATCGCTACAGACCCCGGTGAAATCAACCGCGATCGTATTCGCTTTATCATCCAGCAGACAGGGCATACACTTGCTGAAGTTAAACAAATGGCAGGAAAGACTGCCGATCAGTTAGACGAGACAGAAATGCAGCAGTTGATTGATCAATTGCTCTCCCACTTCGGGCAAACTCGCCACCACGTGACACCTCAAATCGCTCATAAGTTGCTCAGAGAGATTCGAGGCGAACAGCCTCACATTACTGACAACAATCTGCTTAATCGGTTCACCCAGCGCTGTAGCGAAGCGCTGAGTGAGCAACTTCCTCACCGTCCCCAGCCCACCTATGTCGAAGGGGGCATCAGCATCGACTGATGTCGTCACTATGGACACCATCAAATGCCGCAGCTCATGAGCTGCGGCATTTCTTTTGTGGCGCTCACGCGCGGTTGCCGTGAGTTTCACCCCAAACACAATGACAAGTAACAGCAGTAAAATCGGATGCCTGCTGTCAGATTTAGGTATCCACGAAGACTCGCAACGCAAGGCCATTGCGAGCAATTATCTAGCGGGTCGAAAAGCATCTGAACTATCTGAACAAGAGATAAATGAAGTCCTAGTTGCTATTCGGCAGAACCACTCTCAGGCAAACACTTGCGATCTTCGCAGTAAGCTACTACGGCTCGAACAGGAGCTGAATCGAAACTATCTGGAACGGGAAGAGCTGATACGTGTCGTCCTTCTTTCATTGCTGACTCGCCAACACACGCTTATCTTTGGCAAACCCGGTGCTGCCAAAAGTAGCCTGGTTCGAGCGATCGCCTCGGCGATTTCAGGTGGGTGTTTTCAAATCCAATTAGGCAAAGACACCACCACGGACCAGGTTTTCGGGCCAATAAGAGTGTCGGAGCTTCCAAATGACCGGCTCTGCCGCGCCTACCAGAATTTCCTACCGGGGAAACCATTGGCCTTCCTCGACGAAATTGATAAGGCCAACTCAGTCATCTTGAATGCTCTCTACACGGCCATGGAGGAACGACAATTTCTCAACGATGGCAAGATGCACTCTATGCCTCTCGTTTCCTTGTTTGGAGCTGCCAACAACTTGGCGAATCTCCAGACAGAAGCACTCGCACCATTGCTAGACCGCTTCCTATTTCGCATTGAGGTTGATTGGCTTCAGTCTGATAGCAATTTTCTGGAATTCATTCGCCGGAAAGCTGAGGGTGAGAGGTCAATCCTCACAACCGTGCTATCTCTCCCAGAACTCAAACAGATGCAGGAAGCCGTTCGTAAGGTCGGGTTTCCCAAAAGGACTCAGGAGTCGATCGCTCGACTTCGCAAAGAACTCGCTAGCGAGGGCATCTTCGCCTCTGACCGGCGCTGGGGCTACATCATTCAGTTGCTTCAAGCCGTTGCATTCCTCGACGGTGAGGATGAAGTGATGGAAGACAATTTCGCAATCCTTAAGCATGTTCTATGGAGTGACAAGAAGCAGATCACGACAATTGAGCGCATCTTAAAACCGCTCTGCAAGGGGCTGCCAGCCAAGTTTAAGCAGGCCATGGATCGGGCGATTGCCAAGGCAGACGCGGTTCTAAGCAGCCAGGATATCAGCACACTGGCAGGCCAATGTGCTCTCGCCATAGCTGACCTGAATGCCCTCGTGGAAGGGGGCAAGCGGCTCCCCCAGTCGGGCCGCACAAAGCAAGCCGAAACAATCCTGACTCAACGCATTACTCGACTCGAAGCGTACTCCCTGGAGCACATGGAACAACAACAAACTGTTTGCAGCATCTAAAAAGGAAATTCATCATGACCATGACCGGCTTACAAGTTCAGCCCATTGATTCCCACTGGGCATCCCAGGTCACGACACTCTGCTACGTTGTCTCTGACTGGGATCGAGAGCAGTGGCATCAGTACGTCGATAGCTTCCCTCAGGTTAAATCCAGCCTTCAATCTGGCAAAAAACGGATGCAAGGCTGGGAGCTATTTGCCGAGGAAATCTTTCACCGGCTTCTGACTGTACCGCAGCCAATTCCTTATGAGCAGCTACGACCCGAAGTACTTTGGGCGCATCAGCTTCATCAGCTCATTGATGAGTCCGTAGATTTTGGCGAAATGCAGATAGATTGCCGCAACAACAAGTTGGCTGCCGGTCACGGCACCTATCGCTTGATGGAAATTGCCCTCAGCACCTTACCCCGACCACCACGGGGATTCAACCCAAAGACGATGGAGGATCAAGAGGCAAAATGCATCAAGCTCCAAGCTCAGCTCAAGGCCCTGGAACAGACTCGTGATCAGTTACAGAGGGAATTTCAATCTGCCAGCAATCCCCAACGTCGCCAAGCTTTGCAGGAAAATCTCGATCAGGTTGATTTCGACTATCAACAGATCGAATCTCAACTGCAGCAAGCCCAACAAAAGATGGGGAAGTTATCACAGACTGCTCAAGCCCATGCCGAGCAAGTCGGTGAATCGCTAGCCAACATTTTCATGGATGCCATCCGCGAAGCATTAGATTCTGTCACAACTTTCCATCTGTCGATGAATGCCTTTGGCTGGGGAGATGGGATCGGAATACTGAATCATCCTGGCAATACACAGAAGAAGGAGCAAGTTGCCCAACGGTTGAGTAACGATAAGCGATTTCGTCGCATTGCCGAAGCCGCAGGCCGATTTCAGGCCATTGCGGCATTGCGCCAGGGGGCAAAGCGTTCAAAGCAAATTCCTGATGAATTGGCGGACAGTACGCGAGGAAATAATTTCGCCCGTCTGATGCCTTCGGAATGGATAAGGGCAGCAATCGCTGAATTGCGACCTCTATTCCTCAAGGACTATGCTGATGAGTCGCTTATCGAGAGTGACTTTGATGGAGCAACCGACGATGGGGAACAGGGGCCAGTCATTATCTGCCTAGATAAATCCGGCTCAATGGATGAGGATGACGGCAAAAAGGAAATTGATTCGACTGCGTTGATGTTGGCCCTCATTAGCATCGCGCAACAACAAAAACGCAATGCTCGAGTCATCCTCTTTGACGGCCAAGTTAGACATATCAGAGACCTTGATCCTTACTCGGCTACTCATGCAGATCGCTTGGACTTAGCCGATCTCCACTACGGTGGCGGGACCGACTTCATGGCCCCCCTAGAAAGGGCACTGGAAGGTATCGAAAAGACGCCCGACTTGAAAGAAGCGGATGTCATTTTCATCACTGACGGCGAGGCTGACGTTGAGGAAGAGTTCTCTTCGCAATGGCGAGAGGCCCAGAAAGAAATGGGTTTCAAAGTCTACACATTGATTGTCGGCACCTACATCGATGTCGATGTTCTAAAACGTTTCAGTGATCAAAATATATTCGTGAAAGACCTGGAAGACCCCGCAGTCCATCAGGTCTTCGATATTTAAGTTAACGTGCCGGGAGTGTAGTCCAAGCTGCACTCCCGGCGCTCAGCACCGGAGGAAAACCATGACCAAATTGCTTATCTTGCTCAGCGATATCCTTACCCAAACAGGCGCTGAGCAGGCACTAGAAAAATACAAACAAGATGGGTTTGCGATCACCCTATGCGAAACGTTGCCGCAGGGCGGAAGCGTCGAAGAAGCTCTGTCTACGTATATTAAGCAGATGACGACAACGGCTCAGCTAGCTCAGCTAATACTATCTGATCACTCAGGTGCATTCGCATACTCGTTGAAGCAGTCGGGCAACAGCTTTCCAAACTTACGGCGACTTCGGAGTAAGAAGCCCCTTGGCAACCAGCTAACTGACGATAGCGAATTTTGGGAAACCGTTGATGTAGAGTCATTTGCAGGGAGGGTTGATTTTCTGCTTCAAGAATATCAACCGACTCATACAGTTGTTATTTGCAATCAATCTGTCGATGAAACAAGCGTAGCCAATATCAGCCTGATTCAGCATGGAGCGATGCAATATCAGACAACTGAGCATTGGCTTCAGGGATTATCCCCTAAGCCTATACAAAGCAACACTCAGAACACCCCCAATATTGCTGAAGCAGCGCGCCGATTCGAATACGTCAATCTAACGGAGAACTCGCAAAAGTTCTGGCTTATAGGAATGAATCCTGATAGCCTGGGATTCTGGACAAATTTTGGCCGCATCGGAACGAATGGACGATGCTCTCCTGTCCAGAAAACGTTTGCTACGCCTGCAGTAGCGAGACAACAATATCTAGCACAAATCAAGGCAAAGCTACGCAAAGGCTACATCGAAGTCTAGAAAAATCGATTTTCTGTGTCACCTAAATATGCCATCAAAAAATAGTGACACAGAATTTTATTTCAATTTCGGGCTCGTGGACGCAACGGCACTGGCTTTAATTTTCAAAAAGGGCTAGCACCCTGGCATCAAAGACCTTTCACGCGAGGGTCTCTGATGTTTTTCTAAGAAAAGTCATGCCTATTCGTGAAATGGACTGGGACGCAAACGCAGGACAAAAGGCAAGAATTTATCGCAACCTGAATAATGGCCGGATGTCCATCCAGGTCAAAACAGGTAAAAGTTGGAAGGTGGTCGGCCATGTCCTCGAAGCCGTCCTGCAAGACGTTCAGTTCCGTGTCTCGGAAGCAGGGCGTCAACGAGTTATCCGTGACCAATGCAAAAACGTCCACGCTTGGGGTCAAGGACTGCTGCTAGGGCCAGCCGAACCCAGTATCTACGCTCCGGTGGACTTGGCCTACAACCCCTACGTCAACGACTCTTTTGTGCAGCGCGACAGTGACAACATAATCACGAGCTGCAAGTTTCTGGTTGTTAGGGACAACAGGGTTTTTGTTAGCCCAGATGCTGTTGGAGCTCCAACCAATCGCCCTGCTCTGACTGTCCTGAACGGCGGACGCCAGAATATTGGCCATCGTCAACCGTACTCCAAAACGCTTGCGATCGCAGCTTAGACGTGCTGCATATGCACATGCGCGAATGCGCTGCTGATGCAGTGTACTGGAGATTTGTATGCTGCGATTTTTATTGATGCTACTGATGGTCGCCATGGCCAAGGAGGGCGTCAACTTTAAGCATTTCCACCCTCATCTGGAGCCAGAATTCTATCGACCCGCATCGAGACAGGAAGCAGAAGAGATGAGAATCTTTCCTGCAAATAATGCCAAGTGGCTCGTCCATTACTGGGCCGGTCGCTACCCTGGACGACTAGGCCATCTTTGGTCACCGGGGCGCTCCATCACTGTCTACCCCCACCTGAATTACGCTCATGACAACGGCAAGTTTGCGGCTGTCATGAGTGCTCGTCCTTGGGATGAAGCGGCATTCCGCCAGCATGTTGCCACAGCGGCATCCTTATCCTTGGCAAAGTTGCCCGATTGGGTGGTGGTGCCCGATCAACCGTTCAATCCAAGGGCGACGCTGGAGCTGTGGCAGCGCTGGGAACCTGAGCTGATTGGCTTGGGCATCCCCTTAGCCTTTGCCGTCCAGAACGGCCATACCCCGGCAGATATACCGGAGTCGGCCTCCGTCGTTTTCCTGGGGGGAACGGATGCATGGAAGTTTGCCATGCTGCCGGAATTTACCGCGACTGGAAAGCCTGTCCATGTTGGGCGGGTCAACGGTCGTCGGCTTTGGCAATGCGAAAGGGCTGGCGCTGCGAGCTGCGACGGGACAGGCTGGTTCAGGGGAGACAAGCGCCAACTTGCGATCCTGGAGCATTATCTAAGATGCACAGCAGGCGAGGCCGAGCCACCGAAAGGAGGACAACTAAGCCTATTAGAGGAAAATGCGATCGCTGATTCCTTCCTCCAGAGGCTGGAGGCCAAGAGTTTCCCAGTTATAAATCTGGGTTCAGCTCTGCCGAAAAACATTGACCGTTCGCATCTCCTCAAAGCCATCAGCTATTGGTGGGATTACGATCCAAAGCATCGGCCTCGCAAATGGGCGGTGGAATATGAGGGACTTCACTATCCCCCAAAGCTATTGGTCTCCAGGGCCAATATCTGGGCCAATGGGGCACCCTGGCCGACGCGCTTATTCTCAGGCGGTCAGAGCTGCTGTAAATTCCTTCGCGATCGCGGCTTTGCGATCGTTCCTATTGGCTAACGCCCAGCAGAAATGACCATTTGATAACGACCAAAGGAGAAATCCATGTTCAACGCAACACAACTCATCGGACATCTCGGTGCAGACCCGGACTCGAGATACTTCGAGTCCGGCTCCCAGGTCTCGCGCTTTACCCTCTACGTCAACGAGAAATTCAATAAAGACGGCCAAACCGAGGAACGCACCCACCGCTTCCCCGTTGAGGTGTGGGGTAAGACCGCCGAGTTCGTCAACAACTACCTTCGCAAAGGTAGCCGGGTTGCTGTCCAGGGTTCACTAGCCGAAAACACCTGGACCGATGAGACTGGCAATCACAGCCGTGTGATCATCAAAGCCAACCGCATCGAAAACCTCACACCCAAGAAGGCAGAGGTTCCAGAAGACGAGTTCTAAACCTCACCACCCCCAATCCCCTCACTCTCAACAACCTAGTTGAGAGTGATTTTTTCTTGCGCAAGCAAGCTATCGCTCTGAGTTGACGCACTTTATAGCGGTCACCATGCTGACACTAACAATAGATCCTAAACATGCAGCAAATCCCGAGGATTGCCTTGGGGTGTTGCTCAATGCATATGAATCGGACAGGAAACATATTGAGGGCAATTGCCCTCAATATGTTTCCTGTCCGAT
>JBCBTQ010000109.1:0-18078 GCA_039818605.1 Cyanobacteria bacterium J06639_14
CAGGGTTCGCTGGGCTATTCCTGGGGGCAAATTGGAGTAGTACGGCAATCTGCAAACAGCGTCCTTATAGATGAATTGCCTGATCCTTGGGGGCTTTATAGGGTCAGGTAATTTTCTTTTTAAAGCTCAGCACGCAGTACGAAAATAAACGGATAATCAAGGCTTCGAAATTGGAATTTTCCGTGTATCTGTGGAAGTCAAGTCGATAAGAAGCAGCGAGAATAGTATCAATTCTGGAGAACGCGCGCAGGGTTCGCTGGGCTATTCCTGGGGGCAAATTGGAGTAGTACGGCAATCTGCAAACAGCGTCCTTATAGATGAATTACCTGATCCTTGGGGGCTTTATAGGGTCAGGTAATTTTCTTTTTAAACTCAATGTTCCATATGGAAATAACAGGATGATCAAGGCTTCAAGATGAGAACTTTCCGTGTATCTGTGGAAGTCAAGTCAATAGGAACTCGCGAAAATAGAGGCAATTCTGGAGAACGCGCGCAGGGCTCGCTGGGCTATTCTTGGGGGCAAATTGGAATAGTACGGCAATCTGCAAATAGCGTCCTTACAGGTGAATTGCCTGACCCTTGGGGGCTTTATTGGGTCGGGCATTTTTTTTTCGCAAGTAGATAATCAGAGAATTTTATCCAAACCGTAGATTAATGACTTCAATGGGAGAACGCGGCGAATAGCGAGTAGTACTCCTGGCATGAAAGATGCGCGATCGCTCGTATCATGGCGTAGCGTGTAGATTTGTCCTGGAGAACCAAAAAGAACCTCCTGATGAGCAATTAATCCGGGTAACCGTACGCTATGGATGCGTACGCCATTGGCCGTACTGCTGCCGCGCGCACCGCTCAAATGTTCGGTTTCCTTAACTTGGGAAGGATTGTAAGGTTTGCTCAACTCAGACAATATCTGAGCTGTTTGAATCGCTGTCCCACTAGGAGCATCAGCCTTTTGATTATGATGCAACTCGATAATTTCAACGTGTTCAAAATACTGAGCAGCTTGTAGCGCAGCCTGTTGCAGCAACACGATGCCAATCGAGAAATTGGGAATGATCAAACAACCAATGCTGGCTTTGTCGGCAAACTCGGCCAGTTCCCTTAGCTGAGTCTCATTCAGGCCTGTCGTGCCCACAACTGGCCTGACGCCATAGGCGATCGCTGCTCGTACTGATTCATAGATGGTATCTGGATGGGTAAAGTCCACCATGACGGCTAGCCCCTCACTTTGGGCCATCACTAATGTGGCCTCTAAATCCGCCGTTACAGGAACTTCAACGGGGCCACAGCCAACAATTTCACCAACGTCCTGTCCTTGAACCTCAGGATTTTTATCAATAGCTCCGACCAGTGTCATATCTTCGGCCGCAGCCACAACTTTGATTACTTCACGGCCCATTTTGCCGCAGGCCCCGTTTACCACTACTGGAATCGCTGATTGCGCTGCCATGAAAATTACGTCTATCTGCTCAACAGACTGAGTGTAGTGCAAATGGCTGATTTTAAGGCTAAAGCTGAAGTGATTGCCTGACCCAATCCATCACTTGTTCTTTTAGATTCCTCTCATTAGGATCTCAGGCTGCTTTTGTAGGGTGAAGTCATCTCAATAGCTGGCCACTCACAATGAACCGTACAATCCTCCAAGTGTTATCTGGTGGTGCTTTCCTAGTCGCTTTAACCGCTATCTCGCACGGATTCTTTCCTGCTTTCGAACGTTCACAAACAGGGTTTGTACTTGCCCAGACTCAATCGAATGACTTTGAAGCGATGACTGTCGAACGCTTGGAGGCGATTCTGCAGGATGAAGCGATTGACCTGCAAGGTGGTGAGGGACAATGGCAATTTACGCTAGACCAGCAGCAGATTATCGTGCTGGCTGATGCCGATAACGATCGCATGCGGATTGTTACCCCTGTCATTGATGCCACCACCCTTTCCGTAGAACAGGTCGAAGCGATACTGGTAGCCAACTTTCATTCAGCCTTAGATGCTCGATATGCTGTTACCGATGGCACTGTGGTGTCTATTTTTGTTCATCCTTTAGCTTCGCTACAGGAAGCTGATTTGCGCTCAGCCCTACGCCAGGTGGCAACACTAGCCAGTACTTTCGGGACAAGCTACTCCAGTGGTGAACTTGGGTTTTTGCCCAATGGAGAACCTCGAAAGGTACCTTCGCAGGAAGGAGAATTGCAGATTTAAGGAGGAGAGAAGAGGGGCTGTGTTAAGTCGCTATTTACTGGTATCCCTTTATCTCTCACCCCCCTCAACTTTATTCCTTAGTTACCCCGATACACTGACCAAAGAGGTGTCTACGGATTGGGGAAAACTGTACGGATGAATTGGCTTCAGAATTGGCTGCCGCAGCTCGACCGTCGTGTTTGGATTTTGGCGGGTGGACGCTTACTCTCGCAGGTTGGCATTGGGTTTGTGCTGTTTTACGCTCCGATTTTTTTTGTTAATCAAGTGGGATTGTCAGCTGCTCAGGTCGGATTAGGCATTGGCTGTGAAGCACTTTCTGGGATGCTGGGACGCTTTCTCGGTGGGTCGATGACTGATTCGCGCCAGTGGGGACGTCGCCAAACTCTGCTGCTATCTGCATTGGTCTCTGCACTGGCTGATGCCGTTTTTATTGCGTCCAATAACTTTCCCGTCTTTGTACTTGGCAACGTCCTGATGGGGTTTGGTGTGGGGCTATATTGGCCATCTACAGAATCTGTCGTTGCTGATATTACGCCCGCTGCCGATCGCAATGAAGCTTTTGCGCTAGTCCGCTTAGCCGATAGCGTCGGTCTTGGCATTGGAGTGAGTTTGGGAGGAGTTCTGATTGCAACAACTCAGCAATATCGTTTGCTGTTTGCTATTGATGGCATTACCTTTCTGTTCTTTTTCGGGATTATCTACGGTGCGATCGCTGAAACACGGCCTGACCAAAGCTGCGATCGTGCTTTTTTACAAGGCTGGGGGGTAGCTTTGAAGGATCCCTCCTTGTTGGTGTATGTGACAGTCAACATTCTGTTTACTGGCTACATTGCCCAGATACACAGTACACTTCCGCTTTACCTCCATACATTTGTTTCCCATCGCAATGGTTCCGGTCTATCAGAGGTGACTCTTAGCACCCTATTCACCGGCCATGTAGCACTAACGGCTATTTGTCAGTTACCAATTGCCCGTCTTTTGAAACCGTTGAGTCAGCCTAGAGCATTGATGATTTCGGCTTGTCTTTGGGGCGTTGGGTTTGTTCTGGTATGGGCCACAGGCGTCGGACTTTTTAGCGTTGCGAGTGTAGGGGCCGCGGCTGCACTCGGGACGATCGCGATCGCTGTTGCTGCCTATACCCCTATCGCTTCATCTTTTGTGGTGATGTTGGCACCGGAAACCTTACGTGGAGTATATCTATCAGTAAATTCCATGTGTTGGGCGATCGGGTATTTTGTTGGACCACCACTCGGAGGCTGGGCATTAGACCAAGCTCGCATCATCGCAGATGGCTTCTGGTTAGTTGCGGCGACCAGCGTTATTCTGATGCTGGGAATTTTGGCTTATCTGGATTGGCAGCTACAGGCAATGTTAAAGTCCTGAATTCGAATTCAATTCTAGGGATCGTCAAGACGGTTTTGTAAGCTACCTACTCGGTTCCAGTAATCAAGACATTTTTATTAGGCTGAGTTCAGGCATATCAAATCAATAGCTCTTGTGCCGATTCTCTATCCTTTTTGCCAAGTAACTTTGCGTTTCTGAGTATTGATGGGTAAAGACGTGGTAATAAATACCCGGCAAGAGATTGACACACTTTCGGAACCTCTCAGCTTATGCATCGAACGTTTACGTATCGGCCCCTCATGATGATTAGCTTAGCCTTCGGTCTGGGCGCTGGTTTGACCCTGTCAGGCTGTGGCGAAGCTTCTTTGGATACCTTCGAAAATTCTGTCGAAACTACTGTTGAGAATACTCTCGATAAGCTAGAAGGTACTTTCATTGTGGACACTTATGAGGCTACTGCTACGACTATCTATACCTGGCAAGTTGAGTATCGTCCCGGTGGTGTTACTCAAGATCGCCCCCGTGAAGGCCGTATCGAGACCTTTGAGTCTTCTTATCGCGTTAACATCAATGGCCAGCCTGCTACCCAGAACTCTGGTAGTGCTGATGAAAAGGGTCTCTGGTGGCCAGCCCTACCTCCTAAGCCAACGGTAGATGACCTGGAAGCTCGCCAGAAAGATCGAGAGGTCTTCGCTGAACCACAAATTCAAAAAGATGTACAGTACACGCTGGCCTTTGAAGAAGCTGGGCAGATGGTGACACTGCAGACAGAGTATTCAGTGTATCGCGAAGCTGTTAAAGCTAATGAAGCAGGACGGCCGCTCAAGCTGACGCTAGGTCGTGAAGATGCGTATGTTTGGAAAGCTGAAATGCAGTAAAGAGGCAGAAGGTATTTGGGGTGAGGCATTTGGTTCGTAATTGTGTTGTGTAGGCACGCAGTCCTTGGCCCAAATGCGTTACCCGTGGAGGCCAATGCTGAAGGGTAGAGGGAAGAGAGAAGCCGTAGCCGTGCATAGGCAAGTTTTGCTGATCACAGT
Source organism: Cyanobacteria bacterium J06639_14 (assembly GCA_039818605.1). Taxonomy (GTDB): domain Bacteria; phylum Cyanobacteriota; class Cyanobacteriia; order Phormidesmidales; family Phormidesmidaceae; genus SIO1E4. Next base: position 4,581 of record JBCBTQ010000109.1, read on the forward strand.
CGAACAGACCTGAATATTGCTTGCCAAACCTGCCTATTTCGGATGGATGAGTTAGGGATAGAAGCTCTGACGAGGTAGCCCTACCTGTTCATCTAAACCGGACATGAGGTTGAAGCACTGTACTGCTTGCCCTGCTTGCCCCTTCATTAGATTGTCAATAGCTGACATTACGATGACCCGCCCTGTACGGGAATCAACCTCGACGCTAAGGTAGCAGCGGTTGGTTCCCCAGGCCCATTTGGTTTGGGGATAGGTTCCTGTGGACAGAACCGTTACCCAAGGGCAGTTGCGATAAAACGCCGAGTAAATAGTGTGCAAATCTTCTCGCACTAGACCCGGATCGCGTAGATTGGCATACACCGTGGATAAAATTCCACGAACCATGGGAACTAGGTGAGGGGTAAACTGTACCATTACCTCTCGTCCAGCTAAATGACCACAGATTTGCTCAATTTCTGGTGTGTGGCGATGTTTGGTAACACCGTATGCGGCTAAAGAGTTGTCGGCCTCGGCGAGCAATAGATTTTCTTTGAGTTTGCGCCCACCACCAGAAGTGCCGGATTTAGCATCCACAATAATGCTGTCCGATTGAGCTAGACCTTGTTTTAGCAGTGGGGCGATCGCTAGCAAGCTGGCCGTCGGATAACACCCTGGGCAACCGATCAAATCTGCTTCCTGAATGCGATCGCGAAATAGCTCAGGCAACCCATAAACGGCTCGTGTGTTAATGGCGTCATCCGTGCGATCGCCCCCATACCAAGCCCGATATACCTGTAACTCAGCAAAGCGATAGTCCGCCGAGAGGTCAATAACTTTACAACCCTCAGCCAACAGTTGTGGGGCTAAGTCATAGGCAATTCCATTCGGTAAGGATAAAAACACGAGATCACAGCGAGCCAAAATGGACGGGACCTCCACCGCTTCTACCTGCAGCGGAAAATCTCCCTGCAAGTGAGGATAGATGTCAGTGTAAGTTTTGCCAGCACTGCTACTTCCCCCTAGATAGGTAATCTGTGCATGAGGATGTTCTTGCAGCAGACGTACTAGCTGAATGCCTCCATAACCAGAAGCTCCAATAATGCCCACGCGGATTGGTTCAGACTCGCCCATAATTTCGATTACTAGCCGATGTAAGGTTTATGATGGTTCGCTGGGGAACAAGGATAAGGATAGCGACTTTGACCGAAAGATTTTATCTGTGACAAAACATTTCCCGAAGAGAAATTTTCAGTCGATGCTGGTACCTTCTACTCAATCCTGAATTCGTTGCGTTGAACGATTGATTGCAGCTGATTGAGGAAAATGCTCGGGGGAAACTTTCTTCCTCATGCCTCTCTCAGTTCAGCACGCTACACCAGAGTAAGTGAGGTATGTGGTGCAATTTACAGTGGATCTTTTAAATGAGACGTAGTCTGTGACAAATATTATGGACACGGCCTTTGGGGGCTTAGCCATAGAACGTCAGTGAGCATGAGGTTCATTCAGTGGGTTAATCCGAGTTTAAGGGTTCAGGAAGTTTTTATAAAGCGCTCTGTTCCTTGCGGAAGCGGTTGTCCATAGCGTGAAGTGGGCATTAGAAGTGGGCACTATGAAACTGCAAGTGAGGGAAGTGGTTATGGTACAACAACTTCAATTTTGGATCCAGATCCAGCAAGGTAAATACCTGCTCAGACGCGGTACAAATCTCATGCAGAAAGATAATGTCGCGGCTGCAATTGCCGTATTCACAGAAGCCATCGCGAAGCACCTTAAACCTGAAGAAGCTTATCTCAAGCGGGGCCTTGCTCATTGGAAGCAACAAGCTTTAGAACTAGCCTGTTTAGATTTTGACCAAGCGATCGCCCTCTGCCCCCACGATGCTCGGGCTTACAGCCACAGAGGCTTGGTCCGTTATCAAATGGATGATGAGGCCGGAGCCCTTGAAGATTGGGCGATCGCCTTACGATATCAGCCCAACAATGCACTCGTCCGCTATAACCGCGGTCTAGTTTATGCGCAGAAGCAGTGGCCCGAAGCAGCTCTTGCTGAGTTGGACATGGCTCTGCAAAAAAATCCTCTTTTGGCCGAAGCCTACTTGCACCGCGGTAAAGTCAAGCATCAACTAGGCGATACGGAAGGGGCTGTTAAAGATTGGGAACTAGCCCTCTGTAATGATTTGAGGCTAGAAGAAGCTCACCACCTCCTGACCAAAATACGCCAAAACACTGAAGATGCTACGCTCGGCAGTCAATTTGCTGATTTACTACCAGAAGGCTGTTCGGTGACCATTGAGCAGAATGATGCGCTGCTAACATTGTCTCTTCAGCGAACAGTGGGGACACCTATAAGTTACTTCAAGCTCCCGAACGCCCTACGAGAGCGACTTGTAGAGTTACAACTCCCCGGCGTTCGAAGATTTCGTCTCGTGGCTAAAGCTGGGGAATCTTCTCTATTTGAGTGGGATCATACCTATGGCATTTATGACAAAGCTCCTTGTCCTCCTACGCATCTAGGAGCGGCTTTGTTAACGACCTTATTGCTATTTCCACCCTTTGGAATTGTGGCTTTAGTCTACTCGGCCCAAGTCAAGCAAGCTTACCAGCAGGGGGATTATCCCATCGCAGCTCGGGCTTCGCGCGCAGCCAAAAAACTTTGCCTCAGCAGTGGGGCCATCATGGGCCTGATGCTCTTCTTTCTAGCCAGCTACGGTGTCTACACCTACGTTGAACTGGAATATCCGAATCCTGGTGCGAAGACGGCTTTGGCCGAACCGAAAAATTCTGAGGACAAGCTGTAGGAAAAAGACCGAGATCATGTCGATTGCAGAGCTACTTTGATTTGCCAACTAAGGAGTTGTCCTGTGTGGCTGGGAGCATGATCACTCACTTGTAGCCGCCATCGGCCCGCTACATCCTGACCGATCGCCTCTGCTAATATCGGCGTGTTGCTGAGGTCATATCGCTTTTCTAGTTGCTGTCGATTGCCCAGCGTTCGCCCTTGTAAAAGCAACCGCTGACCGGAAGGTAACTGTAGATGCAGCATTACATCCCCCAGAAACTCGTGCTCTAACTCTACCTGCACAAATAAATCCTGAACCGTTCCCCGATTGCGAAACCGTAGTGATCGCGTTACCCCCTCCGGCTGATTATCAGGAATTGTCAGGGGGACCTCATCTGCTAATTCAACGGTGTCCGTATACGTTCGCCCCTGCCAAAGCCGTTGCTTTGCCGCCATCACTGCTTTATAAGCGTTTACACGTCCATAGCCAAACCACTGCGAATGACCATTGTTGTCATAGGTGCCGTAGCGTAGCCCCAACTGCGGGTCGGGATTTTCATCAATAATTTTATCTGCTGTCTGCTGCAGGATCTGTTTCACCTCACGGGCTGTCAGGTTGGGATTGGCTGACAGCATCAGCCCTGCCACCCCAGCGACCACTGGACAAGAACTAGACGTGCCACCGAACGTGGTGGTGTAGGCATCGCGACTGTACCCGTCCTGACCTGTGCGATCGCTCGTCACCATGCCCCGTCCTGGTAATGATCGCTTAATTTCCGGTCCTGTTTTCACGGTTCCTAGCTTCGGTAACCCCACATTCGGCGGCGCATTATTGCTGGGAGCTGCTACTGCTATATGCGTTCCCCAATTGCTGTAAGCAGCTTTCAAACTCAAGCTTGTACAGGCTGATACTGTAATCACATCGGGATGGACTGCAAACCCGCTTAACCATGCAGTTTCACCCCTTACCGCATTCTCGGGCCAATTTTTTTCATCAACCGTACCGCTCACGGGGCGATTTGCATTGCCTGCAGAAAACACAATGACACAGCCCTTGCCTCCCCGTCCCTGCGTGGCTACTTGGGTCAAAATATTGCGCTGTACTAAAGAAAGCGGAAAGTTGATGGCCGCTGGAGACCAACTACAGGAAATTACGGCAGCGCCTTTCTCCATTGCGCCCTGAAAAATGGCTTCGATGGACTCATTGTCCAAAAAGCCTGTTGTGCGAATTGGCATGAAGCTGCAGCCAGGAGCCACGCCCACAATCCCATTTTGGTTCTCCTCGCCAATGGCCAATCCTGCGCAGGCTGTCCCATGATTCTCATCCGCCGTTGTGGGTAAAGGAATTGCATCATCCGCATACAAATCCAGAGGAGCAACAATTTTTCCCATCCCTTGCAAGTCAGGATGGTTTAGATCGAACCCATCATCACTGACAGCCACAACAATCGAACGGCTACCTCGGGTTACATCCCAAGCTCGTTCGACCGCAATATGAGCATCTGCGTTCACATTTGAACCACTGGTGGGATTCAGGTGCCATTGCTGGCCATAGAGTGAATCTTGGGGGCGATATGACGCCGCAGTGGCCACTACCACATTCGGTTCCGCCGTTAGCACCTCAGGATGAGCCATCAGGCGGTTGGCAATTTTGACGGGATTCTCGGTTGATTGGCTGGTTACAACATAGATGAAGGTATTCGGAATGCCTGCCAGTGAGCGCGTTTCTGCTAGCCCATATCGTTGGGCGATCGCCGTTCCCTGGCTGTAGGGCAACTGAGGCGTAAATTGCACTGTAATTTGCTCTGTCAGGTAGATCCAGGTTTGGGGACTTCTTATCAGTTGATAGACATGACTCGCAAACTGCACCGTTGGCTGTGATCGGGCTTGCTCAATCGATGCCTCCAAATGGCGGGGTTTCACCGTCCACTCAGCTAACTGCCCCCGCGCCACCGCACGTACTGCTACCGGATCCAAAACTGTTTGCAGATCGGTAATCGCCTCAGGCGTTGTTAGTCGTGTCGTAAAGCGATCGGCCACCTTGGACAACAAAATCTCTTCCCCACCCCGTTGTAGCGTGAGTGCTTTTGCTCGGTCAGAATTGTTGCTACTCATAGCGCTTTGTCGAATTTCTCTCTGTGACTTCTTGAATGAAGTTTTGAATTTGTTGTGCGTTGTTTGTTGTTTGTCGGTACCCTTTAGCCTCTAACTTCTTTACCTCCTGGAACCTGCCAATCCAAATTGCGTCAACCTAATCTCTGCACGGGTGTCCCATCCATTCGTATTTGGTTACAGGTCAAGTGGTAAGATAGCCCAGTATTTTCGTTCCTTTCTCGCAAGCACTTAGGTTACCTCATGTCTGCTCGTCTTTTTTCACAATCGTTTCAGGTACTAGGTTGGGTTGGTAAAGGATTGCTGTCTATCAGCCTGGTTGGGGCTGTAGCGTTTCCTGCCTTCGCCCAAGATGCTGAGACGCCTTCTGAAGTGCGGCAAGTCGATTCGCTCTCCGATAGCGGCTTTAGTATCGAGACTGCTGATCAGCTCGCAGATGAGGCTACCGAGGCTATCGCTGCGCAACAATACGCTACGGCGATCGAGAAACTCGACGAAGCTCGCCAACTCTACAATCAACTGTCTCTCTATTATGAAGAGTTGGCCGCCTTTTTCTTAGGTATTGATACTCGCCAAAACCAGAGTAATCGCCAAAAAGCCTTGGAAGCTGCTCAAAAGCGGGATGAGGTTACTTATCAGCTGGCTCTGGTCTATCGCACTCAAGATCGTCCCCGCGATGCTATTCCGCTTCTGATGGATATTCTACGCAGCCAACAGCCTACCCGCGAACTAGGGCAGCAGGCTTATCAACAACTATTTGAGATGGGGTTTGTGGACGATCCCTATGAAAGGTAATGGGGCTATAACCTCAATCCATCGATGTGTTCGCTACACTGAGAAATCGTAGTTGTTTCAGCCTAGGGCAGCATTGCATAGGAAATTAGCATGGTCACCCAAGAACAGATTGTCACAATGATTCAGGCAGAAATGCCCGGTGCAGAGGTAAAGGTTAATGACCTTACGGGCGGCGGCGATCATTTTGAGGTAACTGTAGTCTCAAGCCAGTTTGCCGGGCGCTCACTGGTTCAGCAGCATCAGCTTGTTTACAAATCCGTACAGCAGGCGATGTCCTCTGAGGCAATCCATGCGCTTGCCCTCAAGACATATACCCCTGAAGACTGGTCTGCCGTTAGCCAAAGTGCCTAAGGAAACGGAAGTTAGGCACATCACATTTTCGAGGGGCCTTACCGGTTATCTTTAATCAACTAACCAGAGCATGAGGTTTCATAATGACTCCTGACGTGAAAGAACGCATCGAAAGTCTGATCAACAGTAGTAAAATCGTGGTTTTCATGAAGGGCAATAAGCTCATGCCCCAGTGTGGCTTTTCAAACAATGTCGTTCAGATTTTGAATGTTTTGGGTGTTCCCTTCGAAACCTTTGACGTCTTGTCTGACTATGATATCCGTCAAGGTATCAAGGAATATTCCAATTGGCCCACAATTCCTCAGGTTTACATCAATGGGGAATTTCTCGGCGGCTCTGACATCATGATAGAGCTTTACCAAAACGGCAAGCTCCAGGAGACGGTTGAAGTCGCGATGGCTTCCTGAGTTCTAGGGAGTAGGTTGTTTGGGGTTAGGAGCAGGGTTGCTTGAGAAGCTTTTAAGCCTTGCAAATTGCTTGGCAAGCAACCTAGTTGCTAGGTGGCTGGATTTTTACTGTGCCTGATCGTATCCAGGCGGCTAGTGTTGTGGGTGATCTGAGCTAGTAGTGTCCGCCTTCTGGATCAGCCTGGATAGCTGAGTGTGAGCGATCGCTTTGCGCTTAACGAGCATTGATTGTTGATTTGAAAGATTATTGAATTGCTGTGCGGGAGAATCGAGTCGTTTGGTGGTTTGAAGATGCTCTTTACCTTACAGATTTAATTTTCAGCAAGGTTTATCATCATCTTATGCTGAGCGTCATCCTCGGCTTTAGACTCTTCGACATCGCCCGTAGATGCCTTCAATGGCTCAAGCAGTAGCACAGCTCCCATGGCAAATTTAGATGCTTTGAATGAGTCTCAGCCGTTGGCCGCGGCTGGGACCAGTGTTCCCAATCCCAAATTTACCTTCTTTCAGCTCTGGAATATGAACGTAGGTTTTTTGGGCATTCAATTCGGTTGGGGCTTGCAGATGGCAAATATGAGCTCCATCTTTGAACATTTAGGGGCTAGCGCCCACGAAATTCCTATTTTATGGCTTGCAGCCCCGCTGACAGGGCTCTTGGTACAACCGATTGTGGGTAACTTGAGTGACTATACTTGGGGGCCCTTGGGCCGCAGACGCCCCTACTTGCTGTTAGGTGCAATCCTCGCCTCGATCGCCCTCATCCTGATGCCGCATTGCTCCGCGTTATGGATGGCAGCGGGATTGCTGTGGTTGTTAGACTCAAGTGCCAATGTGAGTATGGTTCCGTTTCGGGCCTTTGTTGGTGATTTGCTGCCTCAAGAGCAGCGCACTCAGGGATTTGCCATGCAGAGTGTGATGGTTGGCATGGGGGCGATCGCCGCATCCAGTATGCCCTGGCTACTCAACCATCTATTGGCTGTCGATCCAACAACGGGAAGCGATCGTCGCATTCCCCTGACGGTGGAATTCTCTTTTTATTGTGGGGCAGCTCTGTTCCTGAGTACTATCCTTTGGACCATTATCACGACCCCCGAACGCCCGCCGAGAAATCTTGACCGATTCGAGCAGCTTAAAGAAGAGCGAGGCGGTTTGCTCAACAGCGTGCAAGAAATTTGGCAGGCGCTACACCAACTTCCTCCGACAATGCGGCAATTGGCGTGGGTCCAAATCTTTACCTGGTTGGGGATTTTCTGCTTCTTTATTTACTTTCCCACGGCGGTAGCCCGCAACATCTTTGGGGCGGTAGATCTTGATTCGGTCCTTTACAACGAAGGGATTGAGTGGGCCGGACTCTGTTTTGCAGTATTTAACATTGTCTGCATCGGAGTTTCCTTTCTTTTGCCAGTGTTGACTCGCCGGATCAGCCGCAAAGCTGTTCATAGCTTTTGCCTAACCTGTGGTGGCGCTAGCTTGATATTGCTGCAGCAGATTCATCAACCTATGTTGCTGCCATTGTTGATGGTTGGCTTTGGCATTACCTGGGCCAGCGTACATGCCATTCCTTATGCCATATTGACCCATGTAATTCCCACTCAGCAGCGAGGCATTTATCAAGGAATTTTTAACTTTTTTATCGTGCTGCCTGAGATTGGAGTTTCCCTTGCATTTGGGTGGGTGATGGAGCATTGGTTGCACGATAATCGGCTAGCAGCAGTCACCATGGGCGGTGTCTTCTTGCTCATTGCCGCCGCTTTGACCCCTTTTGTACAAACACCGGTCAGCGACCGTACGGATGTTATCGCGACCGAACCTGGCAAACTAGGTACAAGAGAAGAACAGAGCGATCGCTCTGTTCCCTCATCTTTATAAAATCCTCTTTGACAGACCCGTGGATAAATTGACTTTACCTATCAACCATTTACGTGCAACTTGTTAGACCCTGGTGGACACAATTTCTGCCCGATCGGCTAACTCAGCTATGGCTATTAGCCGCAACGATGCTGGTTTACAGCGTCTTGGGCATGGCGATCGGCAATTCCCTGTTCGTCAGCTATGTTGGTGCTGAGCATCTGCCTCAGGCCTTCATGCTGATTGGGCTGTGTTCCATCCCTGCGTACATTCTGTTTTCTCAAGTCGTTGATCGCTACAGCCGTCCCAAGCTATTTCGCTATGTACTGCTGGGGTCAATTTTTGTCGTCATTGGGCTGCGTTTGCTGCTAACGCAAGAATCGCCGTATGTCTACTACGTTCTGTTGATTACGGTGTTCTTTCAGTGGGACTTTCACAACAACGTGTTGTACCCCAGTTTGTTAACCGACTATTTCACCACACTGGAATACAAACGACATGCACCCCATATCAGTATTGCTCAGGCAGTCGGGACATTAGCAGGCGGGGGCCTGACGGCCCTACTCTCCCACTATCTCAGAACCCGTGACTTGCTATTTTGCTTACCCATTGTGTTTGCCTTGGGCATTGGGCAACTAATTTATTTGGAAAGCTCTCAAAGACGCTTGGCCAAAACTAAATCCGAGCCATCCGTTGCTCTTTTAGATTCCCTCCAAACCTTCCCAGACTTGGTTCAGCGCCACCCACTGGCCTTGTTTCTGGCTGGCAGCAGCTTTTTGCTTGTAATCATTTACATCAGTTCTGAATTTTTGTGGTTTAGCATTTATGGCAAAAACTTTAGCGATCAGGCACTGACAGGCTTTTTGGGCCTGATGAGAATCCTCATCAGTGTGGTTCAGATGGCAGTGATTTATGGCCTCACACGACCGCTATTAAAAACGGTTGGGGTCGCCCAAATGAATCCGGTTTATCCCCTGACAACGCTAGCCAGTTTCATTGGCCTGATGTCTCACTTTGGTCTGCCTGCAGCAATTGGTTTGCATATCAATAGCGATGCTTTCTACAAAGCCATCAATTTACCGGTTCATCAGCTCAACTACAACGCGATTCCGCGGGAATTTATTGGACGTATCCGGACGCTCAGTGATGGGTTTATTTATGCCATTGGGTTGACGCTTGCTGGAGGCTTATTATGGCTGGGGGAAACTCGTTTGAGTCTTTTGCAAATCACCTGGTTAGTCGCTGGGCTAACGGTGGTTTTGCTGTTGGTACGGCTACCCATGGGACGCTTTTATGCCCGTGGTTTGGAGGAGATGATTCGCTCCAACAGTATTAATTTGGATGAGTTTGAGACGTATCCCATTCCCTTATCGCCTCAGTCTGGTGATGCGGTAAGGCAACTCCTTACGGACCCTGATCGCTACACCCAAATTAAGGGCTTAGAACTTGCCGCCCGCATGAATCAACCAGAAGAGTTTTTGGCTGAGGTGGAAGCGCTTATTCCCGGGGCGGACTTGCAGGTTTATAGCAGCGCGATCGAGATATTTATCGACTGCCCCTACCTGCTCGATCACTTCCAGCAACAATTAGTAAAACCGGCCCAACAGGCTTTTGCCTTAGAGGTGCTGTTGATTAACCAATATCATCCTAGCCTTGAGCAAATTAGCATCTGGCTAGACAGTCCCCAGAAAGACCTGCAAGTACTAGGCGCGATCGCTCAAATTATCACCGATTTGGCTTCTGTATCAGACTGGTCGGTCGAACTCGATAGCACCACGGCTCGTATTGTGACGCGTGTGGTTGCCTACAGCAACAACGCAGCTCTGAGTCCTTTGATTTCGCAAGTGGTTCTCACTCAACCTAGCCCGGATGTTATTCGGGCTGGGTTGGAGGTGTTACTGCTGGAGACTCAGCGTGGGGATGAAGCCATTGCGGCCATTGCTTGTGCCAAGTTGAATCACTCGGAGCCGATGGTTCGTACGGTCGCGCTCGATCTCTTACGAGTTACTCGGTGTCCCGATCAGCTAGATGCGATCGGGAATTGCTTAGGCGATGCAGATCCCCGGGTGCGCCAGCGAGCCGCTAAGGCTCTGGCCACTTATGGGCGATCTGGATTAGCCTTGGCTCAAGCGAGTCTTGCAGACCCTGCAGTCGATGTGGTCAATACGGCGATAACGGCGATCGGTCTTGTCCGGACCAAGTACGCGAGCAATCTGTTATTTGACTATCTGACGCCTAGTTACAAACAATTTGCTCAAACGCGTAAGTGGCAGCAGCAAATTCCCGTCCATGATCTGCGTTGGCAACCCCTCAGAGTGGCGATTTCGGATTACCATGATCGCCTCATCCAAAAAGTTCTGTATGTACTCTCGGCCCTCGGGCATGCCCGCACTGTGAATGCCGTTAATCGGTTACTAACGGTGAGTGACCCCAGCGAATTGGAAAATGCGATCGAGGTTCTGGCTTCGCTCAGTCATCGCCGGTTTATCATGCCGCTGATGCCGTTATTAGAAGCTCGGGGTACTATTGAGTCCATCTCTAGTCGCACTCAGGCGACCCCCCAATGGCTTCGAACCAAGGGTTACCGACTGTTGCTTGAAGCCTTAGAATCAAAAGATCGCTGGATCAAAACAGGTGCCCTGATGGCGCTTTCGACAGTTCCCTCGGCCCTGGTTGATGATCCTGATCCATTCGTTAAACAGGTTGCCAGTCAAATTTTTGGGGCGATCAATCAGTCAACTCTGCCTACCAACACTGCCATGAACCGATTGCTATTGCTCAAAAACGTGGCACTCTTCAAAAACCTCTCTCTCGATGAACTGTTACTCATCGATAAGAGTTTGGAGCAAACTCAGGTTTTGGCCAGTGAAGTAATCTTTGCTGAAGGTGATTGGGGTTCTCACCTTTACATCATTGCCGACGGCACTGTGCAATTGGTCAAAAAAATCGATGGTGCTCCCCGTGAACTCAAACAGTTGCAACAAGGCCAATATTTCGGCGAGATTGCTCTGTTCGATGATGCTCCTCGCTGGGATGGGGCGGTTGCAGTGGAAGACTGCACTCTCCTCAAACTAGAAAAAAATCGCTTTCTCAGCCTGATCACCCAACGTCCCCACATCATTTTGGAAATCTGTCGTTTCCTTAGTCAACGTCTCAGAGAAACGGACAAACATCATTCGGAAAAATCACTTGCTCTCCCAGCGGAGCCTTCTAAACCGATAGATTTTGACATGGCAAGGTAGGACTTGGGGTGAGAGAGCCGGGAATAGGGAAGTGAGCGCTCAGCCAAACGGGAATAAGGCTGTTGTGCTGACGCTAAAGGATGGGGTGTATCAAAAGGCCGAATATTTGGCAGGGGAAACGTTGCCGTGGCTGATGTTTCCAGAGTTGAGGTTAGCAGTGGAGCAGATTTTAGCTGATGATGAATAGGGCGATCGCCTCTACAAGGCTAACAGGATGACCCCGCGATATTTAGGGCGACACCTAACGCTGGAGGAGTTTTGCACCTGTACGCAGACATACCGCAAGTATGCTGACCAGATTGATCCCTATCCCAAGAACCCAGAGGAGACAATTCCGGCGCTGGAAGCGTTGTGCAATCGGATCATTGATCCGGTGATTGAGGCGTTTGGGCGATCGCGTTTCCAGCTCACTTACGGGTTTTGCTCGGTAGATTTGAAGCGGTGGTTAGCCAAGAAGGACCCGGTAACGGGAATAAAGCATGGCCGCGTGAGTCCGAACCTGGATCAGCATATGGCCTATGAGTTGAATCGGAATGGACAGTATTACTGCTCGCGGTTGGGGGCAGCCTGTGATTTCAGGATTGTGGATTTGCCGAGTGATGCTCTGGTGGAATGGATTTTAGAGCAAGCGTTACCCTTTGATTCGCTGTATTTTTACGGAGCAGAGCGGCCGATTCACATCAGTTACGGGCCGCAGTACAAACGCGATATCTGGGCCTTTACCGAGAAAGGCACACCAACCAAACAGAGAATTGAGCAGTGGCAATCTACAGGATGAGGACAGAGGTATCACGTTGAGGCCGATCGCATCTTGGATTGCCTGTGTTTTTTCTTCCACTCATCCACATCCTTGCGCCACACAACCCGATGCCCGCGCAATTCAGCCCCGTGTTCAAGCAGGCACTGCGCCCAACCGCGTCGATCGCAAATGGCTTTTACATCCTCTAATAAACCCCATTTGTGCTCTTGCTGAGTGAGCTTGGCAAATTTGGCATAACCGGGGTAATCCGGCGTTAGCAGTTGGTCTTTTTGATGCAGCAGGGGAGGATTGTCCTGGTCATAGTCGCGGTAGCGGACATGTAGATCTTGGAGGGCGATCGCCATGCTGGTGTGCAAGGCTGGGTGGGGTTCTGTGTCAAACCCTGGATAGAACAGGTAAGTAATTTGAGGCTTGTGAATATGAAACTTCACCACAGTTGCCTCTTCGGGGCGTCCGAGGGTACGGGAGGCACAGCCTTCGTAGAGGCGTAGCAGCGGATTGAGCTGATCGAGCGCTGAGACATGGACCCAAAGGGACTTGGGACGCTGTTGCCCGATCGCGCTCTGACGACAGCGTTCCTCAATCAACGCTGTCTGCCCCAGACTCATCAACATCAAATCGGCAGCGGTGCAGGCTTGCTGATAGCTGCCGAAGAGGGCTTTGATATCGGTTCGGATGACGGGGGATAAGTCTCTGAATTTGGGACGTTTGCCAAAGTGACTCAGGGCAAGGTAGACCATCAAGTCATTCCGGCGTTTGTCGGCGATCGCATCCCATTCGCCTGCATCCGTGGCCTGCAAGATAACCTTAAATGCCCGTTTGATGGTGCCAAATGTTTCCTGTAGAGGCGCAAAATTTTGCGCCTCTACAGGAAACATTTGCGGCTGTACCATTTCTTCGGATGTGGGCAACCGACCGCGATCAGTATAAAAGTCCATCAGCGGTTGCAGCAGTTCGCGATATTCCTCGAATTTGTTGACCTTGAGGCGAATGCGGGGAGCGGTGGCGCGGGAGCGGCAGCGGGAGGCTCGAAATACTTCGGCCTGGGTCTCATCGCGGAAGACGAAGTAAATGCCTAAGGCGACGGGGATGGAGTCAACGCCAAGGACCTGGTCGATGTAGGCTTTCAGTTCTTCTTGCTCGTAGTATTTCTGAAAGGTGCTGCGGCTAGTGATGATGCCGTCGCCGTAGGCAATGACACCACGGGTACGGTCATCGATCAACAC
>JBCBTQ010000110.1:0-17948 GCA_039818605.1 Cyanobacteria bacterium J06639_14
TATCCCTATTTGCGGCATTTAGCTCAGCGCCTTTATCACCTGTCAACTTAGCCAAACGCCATGTGCTACTAGAGCGGCAACTGAGGGCGATTCTGCAAACGGTTTCCAATCTATCGAACTATTTACTCAAGCAAGCCCACATTTTGCCAGACTTGCCAGAAATGGTGATTGCAGCCGCAGCTGAAGCTGAAGCTGGGGAATCGGGTCAGAGTGCCCCTAATTTGCTGAATGTTCTCGTTGAAATGGGCCGCGATCGCGATCAAGATGAGCTAGAAGAAAACAAACATCCTGAGACTTTAGATGAAGAGGATCCGGAAAGTAGCATGACTCATTTGGTTGCCATTAATTTGCGGCTAGCCGATATTGAGTTTGCCGACGCCCATACAGCGCTTTGGCGCAGTAAGCTGCAAGAAGTACTGGCGCGGCTGAAACGATTGGGTAGCCGTTACCAAAAACTACAACGGGAAAAAGCTCAGGCTGAAGCAGAATATGCTTGGCGAGCAACTTGGTTTGAGGACTGATACCAAGTCCGCGTGGCTAACCCCCCATGATAGGAAATAGGTGATACCTGTTACGATGCTCCCGATTTGCCTCAAGCCAACAAGCTGTACTTGACCAAAATGCACAATCCTATCGTTCGGTAGTTTTTAGCGAGAGGAAACCTGCGACTCTGAAGATTGTGCTGCATCTTCAGCCGATGCAGGTGGCTGATGGAGGCCTATTCTTACTGATAAAGTTTCATCCGTATCAGCAGCTGCAGGATACTGCACCAAAGGTAGTGCAAATAGCACCTGGGTACCCTGTCCAACCCCTGCACTATAGAGAGCGATGCTACCTCCCATCAGGTTGATTAAATTGCGCGAAATCGATAGCCCTAACCCAGTTCCTTGATGCTGTCGCGTTGTGGAACCATCTGCCATCACAAAGGGCTGAAAAAGCTTTTCCTGCTGCGAGGGCGAAATACCAACCCCTGTATCAGAGACACTGACAATAACCCTCGGAACAGCCGTTGGTAAATGAATATTATTCGGCAAAGAGACTGATGTTTGAGGGTCATCCTCAGTTTCGCCATGCACATCAATCTTGATTTCACCGGCATCTGTAAACTTAACAGCGTTATAGACAATATTCAGTAATACCTGTTTGAGCTTGGCCGGATCGGCGACCACCCATAAGGGTTGGTTAGATTGAGAGCATTTTAGATATAGACCCTTTTGACGAATCTGCAAATTTTGCAGTGTAACAACTTCCTCTACAGTCTTTCGGACATCCACAACGGTCGGGTTCACTTCCAGCGTGCCAGCCTCAATTTTGGCAATATCCAAAATGTCATTAATAATTCCCAAAAGGTGCATCGCAGCCTGATCGGCAGTTTCCAGAAACTCTTGAGCCTCAGCTTCACTATCGCAACAGTCATCCTTAACGAGGCGGATACAACCAATAATGGCATTGAGTGGCGTTCTGAGTTCATGCGACGTGTTGGCCAAAAACTCACTTTTCAGCTGATTAGCGATTTTGGCATCTTGCCATGCATGCTGCAGTGCATGAGCTTTTTGCTCTAACCGCATAATCATCTTGTTAAAAATCTTGGCTAAATGATTTAGCTCCCAAACCTGGAAGTTTTGTGGAACTTCTTTAAGGTGAGAAAGATCTTGAATATCTTTAGCGTATTGGCACAAACGCTCAATCGGACTGGAAAGACGGCGAGCCAAGTAAAGCACTAGCAATATTTGGGCCGTTAATAAACCCAGCGTAAATAAAATGAGGACGTTACGAATATCAGCGAGTCCCTGCAAAGCATGATCTAAGGGCGTTACGGCCAGAACCGTCCAGGTCTGCACCTGCTTGGGCGTCACTTCAATCTCTAAACTTGAATAGCCTGCTAGCCACTCATCATAACTGGGTAGAAATTGAAAAAGATGGAGCGTTTCTTGACGGCCTGC
Organism: Cyanobacteria bacterium J06639_14; assembly: GCA_039818605.1. GTDB lineage: Bacteria > Cyanobacteriota > Cyanobacteriia > Phormidesmidales > Phormidesmidaceae > SIO1E4. Next base: position 1,944 of record JBCBTQ010000110.1, read on the forward strand.
TGTTGCACTTCGAAGAATGTTGCCTAGGCGATCAGCGTCGCCTATTTCTTCAATCGATTGACCGACAAGCTCAGCATTAGGGTGAATAACGACATTTCCAGTTTCATCTAGCAGAACGGTGTAGCCTACCAGCGATCGCGCACTGATATTTTCTAATTGGCTTAGCCGAGCTTGGAGAAAGACCGTGTACTTCAACGAGCTTTCCGGCCCATAGACTGGAACAGCCCAGGTCATCTGAACCTGCGTATATCGATCCGGCTCGTTGGCGCGTGGAGGCTCTACCGATGGCGAAGAGACATCGAGCAACGCAAACTGTCTTGAAGTACTGTTCGCGGTTTCTGACCAAGGTAGAGGGGTCTGCGGTAGCGGCACGGGCACTTCACAAGTTGATACTAAAACTTCTGTCGCCAGTGCATCTGTTAGCTGAATACAAGTGCTCGATAGAGGGGTTTTCGTGGTGAATTGAGTCAGCATTGACTCAATTTCATTCAAATCATCCCCCTGCAGGACCTGGGCTTGAGCCAGTATCTGCGCCTCATTACCCAAAGTATCGCCGCTCTGACGCAAAAACTCAGCTTTACGCACAGCACTACTGGCTAGGTTTTGGCGAGCCGTTTCTAGCAAACCAGTGCGAGCTTTGCGCAGCGTAAAATACTGGCCAATCAACAAAATTGGAATGCCCAGCACCAATAAACGAAAGACGAGAAGACGTCTAAATGAACGGGGAAGGGGATTTGGCATAAATAATGCTCAGGGAAAATGCTTCAAAGCAACAGCGGCTTCTGAGTGAAGCTAAAGAATTGCTATGCCCTAGCCAAGTAACAGTACTTTTGCCCTCTCCTCTACAGATGGGTTTTACTATTAGGAATCACACGATAAACCATGATACTCTGTATGACTAACACACTGGGGGAATTGGGTGAATCCTTGTCCCACGTTCACACCACGGTTGTCTTAGCAATGAGTGCCGATGGCAAGATCAGTGATAGCGATCGCACCGCAGCCAGATTTTCTTCTTCTCAAGACTTAGCCCATCTCGAAACTGAAATTGCCAAAGCAGATGCTGTTTTATTCGGAGCAGGAACTTTACGCGCCTATGGCACCTGCTTACCCGTTCGCCAACCTGACCTGATTCGCCAACGGCAGACCCACCAAAAACCTGACCAACCGATCCAGATTATTTGTTCCCGGAGTGGCGAAATTAACCCAGCTCTACGTTTCTTTAAACAAGCTGTTCCTCGCTGGCTATTAACGACACAACAAGGAGCCAAAGCATGGGAACATCAAGATGCCTTCGAGCATATTCTGTATCTCCCCCCTAGCGCAACCAACTGGGCCGTAATCCTCCAGACTTTACTGCTCATGGGAATTCAAAATTTGGCGGTATTAGGAGGCGGGACGCTGGTCGCTGAGTTAGTGCAACAGAACTTGATTGACGAGGTGCACCTGACCATATGCCCTTTGTTAATAGGCGGTCAAACGGCCCCAACCCCCTATGATGGCACTGGTCTACCAATCAACTTGGCCCCTCGACTGCAGTTAATCCAAGCTAAGACCATCGGCAATGAAGTGTTTTTACACTATCGTCGCTACCGTCCCCATGAAGATTGATTTACGCTAGGGAAAGAGTTTTGCCAGGTTCTCCATTTCCTATGGTTCAAAAGCTGAAGCAGCAATATACAGTCACCTGGTGTCGCCAAATCCACGAAATCCCACAAACTGCCTGGGACGAAATGGCCCTCCCACTGAAAACCCCTTTTTTGGAGTGGACATGGCTGCACAATATGGAGCGATCAGGCAGTGCTGTCGCTAATGCTGGATGGCTGCCTAACCATCTCACAGTCTGGCGTGAGCGTACCCTAGTGGGGGCTGCGCCGCTCTACCTCAAAGGCCACAGCTATGGTGAATTTGTTTTCGATCACCAGTGGGCGGATTTAGCCCATCGCTTGGGCATCGAGTATTACCCCAAGTTGTTAGGGATGTCACCGTTTACACCGGCTGAGGGGTATCGTTTTTTGATTGCACCAGGCGAGGATGAAGCTTTCCTCACAGAAATTATGGTGAGCGCCATTGATCAGTTTTGCGATCGCAACCAGATTACGGGCTGCCATTTTCTTTACGTTGACCCCGAATGGCGTCTCCTGATGGAGCAGTTAGGCTTTACTAAATGGCTACATCACAGCTACATCTGGCAAAACGAAGGCTACCAAACATTCGATGATTACCTAGCCCGTTTTAATGCCAATCAGCGACGCAACATAAAACGTGAGCGCAAATCGCTAGGAAAGGCCGGTTTGCGGTTAGAGCCCATAGCCGCAGACGATATTCAGCATGGCCTATGTACGCAGATGTATGACTTTTATAGTGATACTTGTGACAAATTCGGTTGGTGGGGCAGTAAATATCTCACGCGGAAATTTTTTGAGCAGCTCTATTCGGGCTATCGCGATCGCGTTGTTTTCTTTGCAGCCTATCAAGAAACTGATCATCGGCCTGTTGGGATGTCATTTTGCTTACGCAAAGGTGATTTACTCTACGGTCGGTATTGGGGATGTCAAGAAGAGTACAATCACTTACATTTCAACGCTTGCTACTATCGCCCCATTGAATGGGCAATTGAACAGGGTATCCAGTTCTTTGATCCGGGGGCAGGAGGACGCCACAAGAAGCGCCGGGGGTTTCCGGCACGCCCCAATCACAGCCTGCATCGCTTTTACGAACCTCGGCTCCAGCAGATTTTAGTCAGCCATATCGCAACGATTAATGAAGCAGAGCAACAAGAGATTGAGGCCATTAATACTGATTTGCCTCTCAAGGAGGTTAACTAAGAGCAGCACACTCCACCCGATCACAAGTTAGAATAATTGCCGCTGAATAAAAGTTTGGAATCTGTTATTCCAATTTTTCATCGAAGCAGCTCATTGGACTTGATGACACAGCCAACCCTCCCGCGACCCTTGAACACCCCAGAACTTACGGCACTGGACAACAAGCTCTCTAACCGATTCATTGAGCTCGATTCCAGTGGCTATTTTCTCATCTACCTAGAGCCCGAACAGGGTCTCATCTGCGCTAAGCATTTCACCAATGTGATTAATGACAAGGGATTAGCATGTGACCCTGAGACGGGCGAACCTTTACCCTGTGAAGGAGGCGTGCAGCGCCAACATACTCACGTTTACAGCGGGCGCACAGCTAAAGAGCTCTGTATTGCTATCTTCGAAACAAATCAGCTAGCTTGCCCAGTATCGCGTCTAGACCATGCTGCTTATCTAGGCCGCGAATTCGTGCGGGCAGAAACTGCCTTGGTGACAGGTCAAGAATACATCCAAGACTGAGGGGATTGCTTACAGCGAAGGACCGCCGCAGTTTGAGAGCAACGCACAAAACCCAACCTTGCGAACAGTCCTTACTTTCTCAGCGATCGCCTAATTCGTTCGAGGAATCATCCAGTACCAGCATCAACCTCCCATGGCTTGGTAGAGGTAGTAAGTTGCCATGGGGATGACCGTCGCAGCAATCAGGAAACCCACCACAATAATGGTTGCATTCCCTCGGTTCTCCTCTGTCTCCTCAGCGGAAGCAAAAGTACTTTCAATTTCATAGGAAGAAATGGCAACGGGTGGACCTGGATCAGCTTCACCCGACAGGACCGCAACCAAGCGATCGCTAGCATCTAAAAGAGCTTGGTTATACTTACTGGCTTGGCGCAAAGGAAGGCCAATGGTTTCCTGAGCCACACTAGTGGCAATATCTGTAGTCAAGGCTGTAGCGGCTGCTTCACCAACACTCAAGGCGGCACCATTCGTCACATCATCTAAGACCAAAAGCGTTTGATTAGATTGATTTTCAGTGGCCGGAAACCAGGTTGCCATCAAGCTATTGGCAAAACTCTGCGGGGTCTCGCCATAGTCTAGCCGGTGGATAACAATCATCCGCACCTCGTTACCTGTTTTCTCAGCCAACTCTTTAAGTTGAGCCGTAATCTTACCTTTGTTAATCCGGCTAAGAACCCCCGCATCATCGACGACCCAAGTTTTTTCGGAGAGGGGTGGCATCTGATAAACGCCCGTTGCGTAGGCCGGCTCAGATGTAACGGGGTTTATTAGAATGGCAAGGGCAATCAGAAAACAGCCTATGAGAGTAGAAACAAAACGCTTCAGCATAATGTGATGTGTGTTGCAGCTATATGTTCACTATACTGGAACACTCTACTTCGCTATTGAAACACCCTACTTCCCAATTAAAATTTGTCGCTAATCGGTTCTGTCGGCGACCCAGTGATGTGATGGAACCAAGAGTCCCGCGAACCGAGGCTGACATATCGCACGCTGAGAATATGCCTTTTCGGAAGGATCTTTAAAGACCTACCACCATCACTCCCAAAAGCCTTCGCTCAATACAAACAGCAATGCATATGCCTGTGGCTTAACTCGGCCTCAGGTTATCTAATCCCAAAGCATGATGGTAAATATACGGAAATATTAGATTTTTACAGAGAATATGACAAATTCTTGTAACCGATAAGGGTGCGACGACAAAAAGATTTGCTATAAATAATTTGTGCTCTTGCAGGATACTGAGCAAAGTTTATAGGAAGCCTCTTAATTTTGTGGGTGATGAGCGCACCCTTGTTTTTTGAGATCTTCCACGATGAGCATAGTTACTCCGGCTCATACAGTAGTTAGTGCTCAACGATAAAAGTAGACCCACCGCTCAATCAGGCTGTAACCCTGAATTTTTGAAACCTTCCATAGTCAGGGTATTTAAGCAGGGCAGAATTAGACTATTTTTAGCACGCGAAAGTTTACGGTTTCTATCGACCCAGTGCACCTCACCGCTTGATCAAAACATGCCGAGAATTATGGCGGTTATGACAGTCATTCAGGCCCTCATCGTGTGCAAGCTCACTCAGAGACGCCACCAAAAACGCTGAAGCTAGTACTTGACGGCGGAAGTATGCGCATCATACCAAATGCTTAAAAAGCCCACTATGAGATAGTTTTGAATTTTGGATTTTGAATTTCGCGTAGCGGTGCTAGCGCTATCATTTGCTTCGATTTATCACGCACAAGCAAACAACTGGCCGTATTAGCAACAACATTTAGTCCCGCTGCACGGCATTCAAAATACTCTGTGAGAAGGGCAAAGCTCGACAAAATTTCAACCCTCGAGATCTGGGTTTTTCCAGAATTCTGAATAGTTCAAATATTTCTGCCGCAGTGTACTAGATAAATCAAGCCTTCACTCTATTACGGAGAATTTGACGATTGGAGGGTAATAGGATTGACCGCGTCTTTTGGAGAATCACGTAATTAAAAAATTATGCTAAAAGGCTTTGCGATCGCGGACAGCAAAGCTATCAACGGCACGACTAAAAAATCCGCAAAAGAACTAAAAGGTGAAGACATCTGGATAGATAACTCGGTAGTTCTCATAATCAAAAATATGATGATCGAGTTCGAAACAGCAGCGACAGCAGCGTTGATGAGCTTTACGAGAACTATCAAAACAGTGGTGTATCGATCAATTAACGCAAGTAAATCGGTCGTTAGCAAAACAATTCCTTTAGCAGTTTTGGAGACTCCTCATGCAATCTCAGTCGAATCTGATTGTCACTCAAAGTGGCATTTCTTCGCGGACACAATATATTTTGAGAAATCAGGAGTATATTGAATCGCTGCCAATTGACGGCATGACGATTAACATTCCGCAGTCTTGGAATCTGATGAGTCCTGGTACTCAGGTAACAGAAGAAGAACTTGATACCTGGCTTGCGCCTATCGCCGACTTTAACGCGAATATGGAGAACAATTATCTCCTTGTAAACATCGATAAACCTGGTGATCTGTTCGATGATGAAGCCTGGGATCAGGTGATAGAGAACTTTCGCCTGATGGCGCAGAAGGCCAAGGAAACGAATTTCAAGGGCATGATCTTCGACAATGAAGAGTATCGAACGCGCCTCCTAAATTTTCCTGAAGACTATCCTGGCGCAAAGGCCGAGGATCTACCGCTTTATCAAGAGAAGATGACTGAGCGTGGCAAACAGATCATGGAGGCCATCAACGAGGGATTTCCGGACAGCGAAGTCGGTGTAATGCACGGTCCTTACTTATCCGTAGCGGGAGATGACACCCCTGATTCAGTCGCCAACGCCATCACGAGGCAGGCCGGCGATGCGTCAGGACATGAACTGCGCGGCCCCTTATTTACCGGGATGCTAGAAGGCAAGGGTGAAGATCAATCCTTAATCGATATGGGCGAACTTTATGCCCTCAGATCCGAAGAGGATTTTGAGCAATCCTACGCATACCGCAGCCATACTGTGCCCGACCAGATCGATTGGGACATGCCTGATGAACTCCGTGAGACATGGGATGACGAAGTCGAGCAGTCACACATGGTATACACCGAGGAATTTCCGAAGGGCTACGACCAGAGTCCCGACACGCTGAACTCCACTCTCAAGAATGCATTCAACCATAGCGACGGCAATGTTTTTCTTTACTCTGAGCATCAGTCGCGTGACTTTTTTACACCGGGTGCCGTGTCCGACGACTGGATCGATGCTGTCCGAACCGCCCGCGAAGATACCGATGGGGGCATAGAAAATATCGATGGACTCGTGGCCGCGCTGCGATTCAACGAATCTTCTGGTCGTTTTGCTAGCGATAGTTCTCAACAAGGACGCAATAATCGAGGCCAGTTAATCGGCGATGCTCAATGGACGCAGGGTCGCGACCAAGGAGCCGTTGCCTTCGATGGCGAAGGGGCCATTCGTTTGAACAACTCTAAAGACATCAATCGCGGTATTCACGACGAACGGACTATCTCACTCTGGTTCAAGGCCGATAGTCTGACGGAAGCAGGGCAAAAACAAGTGCTCTACGAAGAAGGGGCGAGGGTGCGAGGGCTCAATGTATACATTGAAGGTGACAAACTTTATGTGGGTGGCTGGAATACTCCGAAACAAGAGAGCCACTGGCAAGGCACCTGGCTCAGCACCGATCAGGTCATAGCTGGTGAGTGGAACCATGTAGCGCTCGTCCTCGATGGCGATGAAACGGTGCAAGATGGCGCGTTCCACGGCTATCTCAATGGCGAACAATTTGGTACTGGGGAGGGATCGCAGCTTTGGACACACACGGGAGGCATTGGCATTGGCAGTATCCAGGGTGGCACACGGTTCCACGATGAAACAGCCGCTAACGGTCATGGATTTGCAGGGGCGATCGATGAAGTACGGATTTACAACAACGCCCTCAATAGCAATCAAGTCGAGGCTCTGGCGATGTAAGGCTTACTCTACAGTCGCAGGCGACCCGGCTATGCAAGCAAATTAGGCCCGTCAGTCAGTCATTGCTTCTACATTAAATTCAAGGGATCAATATCAATTGTCAGGCTCACTTGGGCCGGACACTGCTTTGGTAACGCGGTGAGATCTGGTAAGCGCGTCGCGATCGCACTTTTAAGCAGCACATGCCAGCGATAGCGGCGCGCTACGCGCAAGATAGGAGCGGGGACAGGTCCCAACAGCGACCACGTTGCTGACAACTGAGGCATTAATTGATCCACCACATCTTGAGCAGTCTGTTGGGCAGCTTGATTATTAGGACTGGTAATCCGCAACAGCACCAAGCGCCCTAGAGGTGGATAAGTCAACGCCCTGCGCTGCTCGATTTCGTCAGCCAAGAAAGCGGCCATATCCTGTTTTTGCACGGCTTCAATAACAGCATTATCCGGTGTGTAGGTTTGAAGAATAACCCGACCAGGTTGCTCACCCCGTCCCGCACGTCCCGCAACTTGAGTCAATATCTGAAACGCTCGTTCACTCGCCCGGAAATCTGCCATATAGAGTAGGCCATCAGCGGCAATAATACCGACGACAGTGACCTGAGGTAGATCAATGCCCTTCGTTAACATCTGAGTCCCGACCAGCACATCAGCATCACCCTGGGCAAATCGCTGCAATAAAGCCCGATGAGCCCCTTTAGCACGGGTTGTATCGCTATCAAACCGTAAACAGCGAATGTCGGGAATTTCCAGTTCTAGTGCTTGCTGAACTCGCTGTGTACCACTCCCAAAGTGTTTGAAATAGGACGATCCACAGGCAGGGCAAAGCAGCGGCTGCGGTTGCGAAAAACCACAGTAGTGACAGCGCAATTGCGATGCAGCCTGAGCATGGGGTTGATGATGGGAGAGAGAAACATCACAGTTGGGGCACATCATAACATGGCCACAGGCGCGGCACGAAACAAAGCTGCTGTGGCCTCGCCGTTGGATGAAGAGAATACCTTGCTCGCCCCGCGATCGCATGGCCTTCAGAGCAGACTGCAAAGAGCGGCTGAAAATGGACCGATTACCAGCCTGCAGTTCCTGCCGCATATCAACAACGGTAATGGGTGGCAAGGGACGTGCCTGAACCCGCTCTGGCAGCGATAAATAGTGCCGCATAGGCGCTAAACAGTCATGCATCGCTGGACTTTCAGGCTCACCATCGGTCCCGACGGCCGCCTTGAAACCGTCCCCTACCCCGAAACTCGCTGCCGCCTCATTCTCATTGACTCCATCTGCCGCAAACTCGCCGACTTTACTAGCACCAAAAGCCACCCAGCTTTCTAAAGAAGGGGTCGCTGAGCCCAAAACTAAGGGACACTGATCCAACTCGGCGCGCCAGGCAGCCACAGTCCGAGCCTGATAGCAAGGCATGGGCTGATCTTGCTTAAAGCTGCTGTCGTGTTCTTCATCCAGAATCACAATACCGAGATGGGGCAACGGAGCAAACACAGCTGACCGCGTGCCAATTGTCACCAAGGGTTCCCCCTGCAACATCCGTCGCCAGGCATCATAGCGTTCACCTTCAGACAGACCACTGTGGTAAACACAAACGCGATCGCCAAATCGTTGGCGAAAACGATCCGTCAACTGAGGCGTCAAACCAATTTCAGGCACCAGGACCAAGGCTGACTGCCCAGCTTTCAGCTTCGGGGCAATCGCCTGCAGATAGACTTCTGTCTTTCCCGATCCCGTTACTCCATGGAGCAGACATCCCCCATACCCAGCAATACTCCGTATCACTTCAAGCGCACTCTGCTGATAGGTTGTGAGCGTTTTAGACGTATCAGAATTTAAGGCTGCGGCCGTTGGTTGACGGAGAATTTCACGCGATTCAATCGTTACATAGCCTTTTTGAGCCAGCGATCGCAGCGTACTGCTAGTCGTCCGGCAGTACTGCAGAGCCTCTTGCAGCCACATATCCCCCCCGTGACGCTGCAGAAGAGTCAGCACTTCGCGCTGACGAGTGGTCACAGTATTCGCTTCTACCGGTGGCATACCAATGACCGTAATCGCCTGACGCTGCTTGGGGCGCGGGGGAGTCGGCAAAACCACATAACTCTCAGCCCACTGCCGCTGAATCAAGGCCTGAATACCCCGATTAGCCCCATGACATCGTTGTCGCAAATATTGCCAGGTATAATCACCACTCGCCGACTGCTGCAATTGATTTAAGACACAAGCTGCTGCGGGCGCTAAGAACTCACTGGCTTGCGGAGGAATCACTTCAGGGCAGAGACGAACGCGCCGCTGCGACCGATTTAACAAACCGGGTGGCAGTGCTGTCCGAATCACCTGCATCAACGGCGTTTGATAATAGGCTGAAACTTTCTCTAAGAGAGACCAATAGGTTGGTGCAAACATACCGCGACTCACAATCGCAGCTACCAGCCGAATTTGATCTGTCGCCAGGTTTTGGGGCGGAATTGTTAATAGCCGAATTGCGATCGCACCGACCTGTTGTGTTCCAAATGGCACACTCAGAATATCGCCAACTGCAACTGCAAGCATTGGCGGTAATTGATAGGTATAGAGCCCTTGCGCTCCAGAACAATCAACAAGCGCTTCTACCCATCTTGCAGCTCCAGCTGTAGTCAAAATCTCACGCGATCAACTCGAATTCCTAGTGTAGCGATCGATGTCCCTCAGCGAGTAGTCATCCTTCAAATAAGCCACCGTTTTTTCGCACTGTGAAGCCCTTAAGGTTTAGCTTATATCCGTGAGAAAAACCAAAAGTTTTTCACACGCAGCAACAATCCCTAAGAAACGTTACATCTTGATAAAAGAGCTAGATGCCTCGCCATAGCGATCGTTGCGAGGTTATTGAAATATTAATTTTTGAAAAGGGGTTGCTATATTGCAGGGACTTCGAGTATAAACGCCTCAAAAGCAAGGTGTTTTTGCATCACTATCAATCTTATGGAAGTCTTCTTTGTTTCTCCAGAAACTGAATCTGAAATTATGGCCCATGCGGGTCTTGCTGAGGATGAGTTAGTACCTCCTGGTGCTGAAGAACAACTCACAGATTTATCCTCTAAGCCCGAGAAGGATGACGACGCTACTTGGGAAGAGGATAGCGAAGTAACTGCTAATTACTCCTCCAGAGATTCGCTGGAAGAACTTGGCTTACCTGGCTATCAAAAAACCATCACGGATGATGCAGTGGGTGCATTCTTCAAGGAAATGGCTCGCTATCCGTTATTGAAGCCGACTGAAGAAATCGAACTAGCACGACAGGTCCGATTTTTAGGCGAAATCGAGGAATTACGCGAATACTGGCTTAAAGAACATGGCAGAACACCCAGTGCTGGGGAAATTGCCCATCATTTTAGCCTCACAGACGCCCAGTTTCGACAAAAGCTCTATCACGGTAGAGCGGCTAAGCGACGCATGATTCGGTCAAATTTGCGTCTGGTTGTTTCAATTGCCAAGCGCTATCTTAATCGCGGCGTTCCTTTCTTAGATTTAATTCAAGAAGGTGCTTTAGGCCTCAATCGAGCGACAGAAAAGTTTGATCCAGACAAAGGTTATAAGTTCTCGACCTATGCTTATTGGTGGATTCGTCAGGGTATTACCCGCACAATTGCCAATGATGCAAGAACGATTCGATTGCCGATCCATATTGTTGAAAAGCTCAACAAACTGAAAAAAGCTCATCGTGAGTTACGGCGTGAGTTGCAACGGAATCCAACTGAAGCAGAGTTGGCAACCGCGTTGGATATGGCTCCTGATCAACTCCGGAGTTTACAACAAGTTCGGCGTCGTTCTCTTTCCTTAAATCACCGTGTAGGTAAAGGGGAAGATACAGAACTAATGGAGCTTTTGGAAGATGGCAACACCCAATCGCCAGAGTCCAAAATTAGTGAATCAATGATGCGCCATGAAATCACGAGCGTACTTGCAGAAGTTCTGACAGAACGTGAAAAGGACATCATCACACTCCGCTACGGACTTGCTACCGGAGAAACCCATACTTTAGAAGAAGTTGGCGGCATGTTCAACCTTTCACGGGAGCGCGTGCGCCAGATTCAAACTAAGGCAATGCGTAAGCTACGACGACCACAAGTCGCCTCACGCCTGCGGGGTTGGCTGCGCTAGTACCTTTCAGACGCAAAACCCGTAGTAGCACTTCCAACATCTTAGTTTCACAAAAATCTATATGATTGTTTCATCATTTGTGATGGAGATATTGGGTGGACTACAAGCAAGATTTGATTACGACAATCCACGACTTAGGGTGTGACCTTGAGCGCTTGGACGATCGCCTGACAGAGCTCAGTCAGTCACTCCCAACTGCGGTTTTAATTCCTTCTTTGTATGAGGAACTGGAACGTCCAGCGTTAACTCAAATTCGTGATCACTTGGCCCATTGTCGGTTTGTTAATACCGTCGTCATCAGCTTGTACGCTGATACAGAGCAGCAATATCAGAAGGCAGTGGACTTCTTTAAACCGCTGCCACAGCCAACCTATGTCCTCTGGGAAAATGGCCCTCGCCTGACCCAAATTTTTGCCACACTGCAAGAACAAGGACTGGATCTGATGCAGCATGGGGGTAAAGGTCGAGCAGTCTGGCTCGGGTTAGGGCTAGCCTCTTTGGAGGCAGCGGCGATCGCCCTTCACGATGCTGACATTGTCACCTATGACAAGTCTTATCCCCTTAAGCTACTCTTCCCCCTCCTAGAACGAGAGTTTGGCATTGCCTTCAGTAAAGCCTATTACACTCGCCTCAGTGAAGCTCCTAGGCGGATGCATGGCCGTGTAACACGCTTGTTCGTGATGCCCCTCATCACTTCCCTGATGGAACTCTTTGGATATCGTAACTATTTGCGCTATCTGAATGCTTATCGATATCCTCTTTCAGGCGAATTTGCCTTGACCAGTGACCTGGCCCTCAACACTAGAATTCCAGCGAATTGGGGTCTTGAAGTGGGTCTTCTGGCCGAGGTTTATCGCAATGTTGCCCTCAAACGAATTGCCCAGGTAGATCTCGGCATTTTTGAGCATAAGCACCAAGCTGTTGGCAGTTCTCCCAACAAAGGACTGCAAAAAATGTGTCGCGATATCTTGAAGTCTGTTTTGCGTACCTTGACCGAAACAGAGCAGGTAACCATTTCACCTGACCATATACGAGCACTGCGTGTGAAGTTTCGCCGCGAAGCTCAAAACTTGACTCGACAGTATTTTGTGGATGCTCGTTTCAATGGCATCGACTACGATCGCCATAAAGAAGAAGTTACATTAGAACAATTTGAGCAGGTCATTTCCCAAGCAGGCGAGGAGTATCTCAAAGACACCATTAGTACCGAAATCCCTGACTGGACGAGGGCATTGGCTGTCATGCCAGACCTGCGAGAACAACTACGTGACGCCACAGTTGCTGATATGGCTGATGCTCGTGAACAAACAATGTCACTGGCAGAACCGTTAACGGCCTCGCCGCTGAGTGTGATTCCACAATAAAGTTAAATAGCGAACGAAACCTATGCAGACGCTACTCGTGGTGTCTGCATGTTATTGCGCCATGCGATTCTTCGTGCGCAATGTCACATTGACACCTTCGTGAGACTGTTCCAGGACAAGCAAAGGTGTTGGTTTTGCTTTTTGATCCCACTGCATATTAGCCAATCGGCCTTGAATAGTAGGCTGCCATGCCCCGCCTTCCGCTTCAGGACTTAAGAATGTCTCGATGCAGTCAATGATCTGATTAATCGTGGTCGAGGTCGATTGGGTTGGCAGTTTAGCTAGCTTGATTTCAATCCGAAAGAGGACACGCGTCTTTGCGCCCAATGACTCACTCGTTTTATAAACCACATCAAAAATCTGATCCACTTGCCGCGGCTTACTCGCAACACCCACCATGCCAGATTCTGCTTGGCGAGGCCGCATCGCTACACTCAGCTGCTGTTTGACCTTCACCTTCAGCTGATTCACAATCTGAAAATGAAAGAGTTCCTCATCCATGCGCATGCGCAGGTAGTCGAGGTTAAATTCCCGTGAGTGGATAAGGTCGGGATTTTTCTCCATTTTGGTAATGGTACCTAAGGCCATTTTGACCTTCTTCTGAAGCTCTCGATTTTTATACTCGGCAAACTTGAGTTGCTTCTGGAACTTTTTAGCCTGCATGCGGGCAAAGAGACCCGTACCAATTAGCAACAAAAATAGCAGGCCCGATGTCCCCATCCACAAGTTAAACATAGGCACTACCGGCGCAGGATCTGGCGTCGTTGTTTGAGCGACAATAGACTGCATCGGCACAAATGAAGATTTCATAGCTCAGAAGTTTGATTCAACCGATACATCCAGAGTTCCCCATTAAAGTCAAGCGTAATCATGAATCGTAACTGTCCAGGGTTAGCACTGAAGCGGTCTTGTTGCCTTTTGCCATAGGCAAGTAGGTCAATCAACGGGTTGATCATCCTTCCGTGATCGGTGCTAAGTTTACAACCCTTTATCCTCTTAGGACTACTGATACGCATTCCCTTGAGTCATTAACGTGACCACAGAACCCAACTTCATCTCGATACAGCACCGATCGCACCTACTTTGTGTGAACGAGACAGCATCCGTACTCAGCCTGGCCATGCGTTAGCTATAGCTGACTACCTACTACCTATTATCTATTCCTGAAACAGCACAAACTTCTACCAGAAAATTTCTTTAATGAAGCCAACGGGCTCTTTCACCCCTGGCATCAAGGTGACAAAGATAGGGATAGCGGGTGTAACGGCCCAGTCCACCAGGCCACCAAGGATCAAGTGCCCAGTAGAGCTGTTGACCTGTCAAACCATCACAATAAAAATCGATCGCATCCCCAATAATATGCCGGCTCAGGGACGCGCCTCCTACACGAGCGTTCACAGCAGGGGGGCGATACCAACTGGTAATGAAAAATGGCCGCCCGATGCGATCGCGGGCCTCTTGGGCTAGTCGCGCAATCCGCACGATGGCATTCACGGTCGCTTGATCAGGGGGCATACGAGTCCCGCCTCGGGTCGCTTCGGCCCAGGTAAAATTGCCGCTCGGTACAATCGAAGCACCGATTTGGATATTATCGGGCGTCCATCGCTGAGGACGCGATGGCAACGGCGCGGGGCGCGGGGGTGGCATTGCGTCAACAGAATCGCGATTCGCCTGAGCCATTTGACGCAGATCTTCAAATAGGGATTGAATCGTCGGGAGTCGTCCCTCCATGCGTCGCCAAATGGTAATTAGACGGAGCATGGCCTCGCGTTCGTCTGAGGAGCCCATGTACTTTGCAGGAACCGTAGTCCAAAAATCAAGCAAAGCACGGTCAATCTGGGCTGCAGCCTGAGCCATTGCCGCCGCATCATCTGTGTTGTTGATTAAACTTTGAGGATCGAGGCCCAAATCCTTAATCGCTGTCGTGCGAGAATCTAGTCCCTTCCATAGGCGATAGCCTTCCGTCAACGCAAACCGCTGATCGCCCCGTCCTCGATACTTTTCAGGAATCCGTTGGACAAACGCCATCAGAGCCGGATCAATAATTTCAAGATTAGATTCGTTGTTGTAGGGGGTGTCTTCTGCAAGCGCTTGAATAGCTGCTTCACGCGAATCCAGTTGACGCCAGAGTTGGACTAATCGAATGAAAGCCTCACGTTGGTTGGGATAGCCAGAAAAGTAACGATCGGCCTGTTGGATAAAGTCCAGCAGAACCGTATCCAAGGCTGCTTCGTCGACCAAACCATCATCGTTAGGAACTTGCAACGCGATCGCGACCGCTTGATGAGTATCGAGCTTACGCCACAAACGTACGGCTTCTAAAAGCGCTTGACGCTGAAAGGGAAGACGTCCATAGTTGTCAGGCAATCGTTCAACAAAAGCTAGGAGCGCCTTATCCAAATAGGCAAGATTTTTAGGCAGTTGTTCCGCTCGATAGTCGGTCTCGAGGTCAACCAAGTAGGCCTTCAAGAGCACGTCGTCATCAGTCGGTTCGAGCTGAGCTGCCGCTAAATCTGTCGCCGGGGGAATATATCCCTCAGCAATACGACGGAGAAAGCGATCGCTGTAACGGCCTGCAGTCGGATCCCAGAGATCTTTGCCTTGCCACCCCTCGGCTGTCAACTGACTAGTCAGGCTACGAATGGTATTGGCAGCATATTGCACCTGTTCCGGAAACGTGTTCACCTGAGAAGGTGGGATCCGGTTGATCGGGGCAATGCCTAATCCGGTTTCACCATCGGTCAGTGGGGGCTGTCCATGAGCTGCATACAGAGCCCCCAAAATCGGTTTATGAATCCCTGTACGGGCAGCTTCAATCAGATAGTAATAGTTGCGCTGATCTGGTGAACGCGGTGCCATAACCCGAACCCTTGCGATATCACCAAAGTGTAGGACGTTTATGGAAAATTCTCCGACCTCTTTTGAAGATTTTTCGCGCTTGGCACTCACAAAGATTCGCCTGATTGCCACCGACATGGATGGCACACTGACTCAGCAAGGCCAGTTTACGGCTTCCTTAAGTCAAGCCCTAGAAGCATTGGCAGCAGAGGGGCTGGCAACGATCATTGTGACGGGGCGTTCGGCTGGTTGGGTACAGGGAATTTTGGCCTATTTGCCCATTGTGGGGGCGATCGCAGAGAACGGCGGTATTTTTATGCCCAAGGAGACACTGGAACCTGTCTGTCTGGTCAAACTGCCTGCCCAT
>JBCBTQ010000111.1:0-17913 GCA_039818605.1 Cyanobacteria bacterium J06639_14
CACCAAAAGTTGGGCATTCCAGTGTGTTAACCGTTTTGATCACAGCTTGGGTGATTTCATCGGGTGGAAATGTTAGCGGCTCTGGGGTGTTGAGCTTGCCTTTGGGGGGTTTACGGTTCTGCTTGTCATAATTCCACTGATCACCGACGGGATTCTTACCGGCCATCAAAACGTTAAGGCGCTTTCTCCCTTCGCGATAAAAGCTTTCCATTAGGAGTCTTTGACGCTGATCAGCCCACTGTTTAAAGGCGTCCACACTCCAAAGAAAATGATTGTTGGGAATAATTTTGAGATCGCAGGGTAAATCCAGAGTTTGAAGCCACTGGGCAAACGGGCGATCGCTTGGTTCCATAACATGCAGGCTGGTGATGCGATGGTCCGCGATCCATTGCTGCAGGGGCCGGTCAAAATCCGCCGCTATTGCGTACGTGACAGGCCAACCAGCGTGCTGCAAATCGGCGGCAAAGTGCCGCATCGCAGACCACACCAAAATGAGCTTTTGCTTGTGATATCGCCTTTGCCGGATGTGCTGCAACGATTCAATCAAAATGACAGGGGTTGCGCGACTATTTTCCTGCTGTGCTAACAATGCTGATTGGTTTTGCCAAAGTTGATCGCCTAAAACCCAAATACCAACCGTCATTCTTATACCTCTGCCAGTAGTCACCTGTATTGTGACGAGTTTGAGCGATCGCTGCCGCCAGCGTCTTCAAACTATCCGCATTAAACAGAAGGTTCCAAGGAAAAAAGGGGGATTAGCCAAGCCTCATCCGTGACAAACGGAAGATTTCACCTACACTTGAATGAGTTATTCGCACACGTAGGCATTTGAAAGCGCATGATGAAGTCGTTATCGGTTGTGGGTTAGCGTTTTCTATGCCGGTTGTGATATCGGGTTGACGGATTTACTTCAGAGTTGCCGCTGCATCGTACTGGAAGGTAGAGATATGGTCAAAGTGGTGTCTGTCCACTCCTTTCGAGGAGGCACCGGCAAATCAAATACAACTGCTAACCTGGCCATCACGGTTGCTCAACAAGGGTATCGTGTCGGCATTGTCGATACTGATATTCAGTCTCCAGGCATCCACGTGCTTTTCGGCTTTGAGGAAAGTCGCATGAAGCTATCGTTGAACGATTACCTCTGGGGTCGTTGCTCGGTTGAGGAAGCTGCTTATGACGTAGGCAGCATTTTAAAGGGACAAGGAACGCGGCAGAGTGCAATTTATTTAATTCCCTCTAGCCTCAAAGCAGGAGAAATTGCGCGTGTTTTGCGTGAGGGATACGATGTCGGTCTGTTAAATGACGGATTTCAAGAGTTGATTAAGCGCCTGAACTTAGACTTTCTCTTTATTGATACACATCCAGGACTTAATGAAGAGACCTTACTCTCAATTACAATTTCAGACATCCTACTCTTGATCATGCGTCCTGATCGTCAGGACTTTCAGGGTACAGCTGTGACCGTCGATATTGCTCGTCGCCTTGAGGTTCCCAAGATGCTGCTCATGGTGAACAAGGCTTTGTCTTCCTTCGACTTTGCGGCCCTCAAAGCCGATGTCCAAAAAACCTACGGTGCTCCTGTAGCCGCGATTCTCCCCCTAACAGAAGAAATGATCCAGCTAGGCAGCGCCGGGATCTTTTGCCTTCACTACCCAAACCATCCGTTGACACGTATATATGCTGATATCGCTAATTTATTGGTGGATTAGGAAATCGGGCGTGATGGTTTGGACGCTATTCCTGTATCAACCTGCCGCCCTTCCTTTGATCGACCCATTGTTAATTGTTCAAAGCTTTCGCTTTGGAAGAAGTAAGCTAAGCTGGCTGAGTATCTTTTTAAGTAAGCAAAGGATTGTTCTGTGCTGACCCGAACCTCTCTTCTTTCTGTATTGGCGGCCTTGGGGATGTGGGGCTGGGCAGCGCCTGCCATGGGTCAGGCATTGTTGCCCTATGTTCTCCCCTTGGACTATGAAAGTCTGGAAGAGCAGGGTCTTCTTTTGGCTCAAGACGCAGCACAACTGGCTCAGCTACAGCAGTTTGACCTCGCTTTGGCTCAAGCTCAATTAGCCTCGCAGTTAGCTCCTGAGGATGCCGCTGTTTGGGGGCTACTGGGTAGCTTGTATCTGCAAGTAGAGGAAATTGATGCCGCGATCGCAGCACTGAATCAGGCTCAACAATTAGAAGCGGATAATTCTGCCGTGTTGTTTGCTCTCGGTACGGCCCATTTTCGCAATGGTGACTACGTCAAGGCCTCTGATTTTCTTGAGTCGGGTCTGAAATTAGAACCTGAGAATCCGGGCGCGCTATTTGATTTGGGAAATACGTACTTCAAGCTGAATCAGTTTACCAAGGCGATTGATCAGTATCAGAAGTCGGTGGAAATTGAGCCTGAATTTTGGCCCTCGATTAACAATATTGGTTTGGTCCAGTACGAACAAGGCGATGCCGAAGCTGCTATCGACAGTTGGGAGGCTTCGCTCGCCATCTCACCTATGGAACCGGAACCAGAACTGGCCATCGCCGTTGCCAAGTTTGCCCAAGGCGACGAAGCCGAAGCTCTGGCACTGGGAATTCCGGCACTGGAACGTGACAGTCGCTATGCCGATATCGAGTTTCTGGATCAGAATCTTTGGGGACCGAAGCTATTGGAAGATACCCAAACCTTCTTTGCTCACCCTGAGGTGAAAGCTATCCTAGTACAGCTTTAAATGGGGGCCATGAAACGTCCGTCAGAGGGTGCTGAATTATGTCAGCAGATCCGCGATCGCATTTTGCAGTCGCCTCAACAACGTATCTCCTTTGCCGAGTTCATGGAGCTGGCCCTTTATCATCCTCAATACGGCTACTACGCTAAAAATTGCACTCAATTGGGCTTCCGAGGTGACTTTGTCACCTCGGTTCACTTAAGCAATGATTTCGGTGAGCTGCTAGCTGATCAATTTGCCGAAATGTGGGGTAAGCTGCACCATCCCAAACCTTTCCACCTGGTTGAGATGGGACCCGGTCAAGGACTCTTGGCCGACGTCATTCTATCCCAGCTCCAGACTCAGCACCCAGATTGTTTGGCGGCAATCCACTACACTCTGATCGAGAAATCCGCAGCCCTGAGAGCTACTCAACAAAGCCATCTCCAACCCTGGCAGGCCCAAGGCATTCCTCTACGGTGGTGTACATTGCCTGATTTGTCCCCGGACTCCATTACCGGCTGCCTCTTTTCCAATGAGTTGGTGGATGCATTTCCCGTCCACCGCGTAATCGTCACGGATCAAGGCTTGCAGGAGCAGTATGTCGCAACGACAGACGAGCCCGATCGCTCGTTTCATTGGGCGACCGGACAGCTCTCGACGCCGGCGTTGACAGACTATCTGGAACAAAGCAGCCTCAATTTATCCAGTCCACCTTATCCTCTAGGCTTCACAACCGAGATCAACCTGGCAGCCCCCGTCTGGATGGAACAAGTCGCTCAAACAATGCATCAAGGGTACGTGATGACCATTGACTATGGTTATCCATCTGATCGCTACTACCAGCCTGCGCGATCCCAGGGAACCCTGCAGTGCTATTACCAACACGCTTATCATGACAATCCCTTGGTAAACGTCGGGCAACAAGATATCACTGCGCATGTTGACTTCACGGCGCTGGAACGATCAGGGCAGCGGGCGGGATTGACAACTCTCGGCACCCTACCCCAAGGCTTGTTTCTGATGGCGCTGGGGTTGGGCGATCGCTTGAATGAACTAGCTCAATGGCAGGGAATCGATGGCCCGACCATCGCGGCCGCGATCCGGAGGCGGGATGCCTTGCATCAACTCATCAGCCCTCTCGGCATTGGCCAATTCACCGTCCTGATACAAGCCAAAGGACTCACGATGCCTTCACAAAGGCAATTGCAGGGATTGGCTGTCCCCTCTTGAATGCCCCTAATGCCCCCATCAACAGGCAGAAACTCAATAGTGACTGTCAAGTTTCTGCCCCCTCTTAGCCTCAATCCTCAAGAGCAGGGGCTCGATTATGCTCTCGGGTTTGGGAAACTAAAGGGACTGACAACCCTTTAGCTATATTTTCCACAACTCGGCGAAAACGCTTTGGGAATGCACCATTCGGTGGCATGATATTGAATACGAGGAGGACTCTACGCCTTTAGTGACCCACTATCTCAAGCTAGATATTCGGATCAAGCGATCGTCTTATTTCTTAGCTGATGGACATTGCTTTTTGTAGCTAGTGGCAAGAGTCTGCTGTGTTTTGAGATAACTAGCCATTAGATACTTTGAGGAGAACCATGTTTAAGAGATGCATTTGGCTAGTTGCGATCGCGGTTTTGATGATCAGCCAACTAGTTGCTGGTCCCGCCATCGCAGCAGAGCTAGATGAGGCGACTCGGACTGTCAAACTCAATGAACAAGGCGACACTTATGTTCTGTCCCTAGAGCAGGTGGCACGTGGTCGGAAGCAGTTTAATGTAACCTGTGGAACTTGCCACAATTCCGGCATTACCAAGACCAATCCAACGGTGGGATTGGATCCAGAAAGTCTATCCGGGGCGCTTCCCCGCCGCGACAACCTAGAAGCTTTGGTGGACTATCTAAAAAATCCAACCACGTATGATGGGTTGATTGACATTGAACAGCTTCATCCCAGTATGAAGAGCACCGATATTTTCCCCAAAATGCGGAGTTTAACAGAAGAGGACCTAGTGGCAATTTCCGGTCATATTTTGCTTCAGCCCAAAGTGATTGGACCTCTTTGGGGAGGGGGTAAGAGTACCTACTCCGCCCCTGGCCTGGGAACCGCTTAAGGCGGTTTTAGCAATTCTCATTATGAGGATCGCTTTATGAGGCTCGCTCCAGCGGCTTGCGCGTAAATGCGAGCTAAACAATTCAAGCCCCTCCAGAACTAAAGACCTATGAGTCTTAGTTCTGGAGGGGCTTTTCGCAGTTAACCGGCAGTTTCATGGCTGCAATCGGATTCAATAACGTCAGTCCTGACCTAATTTGCGGAGCTGAAAGGCCGTCCTTACAATGCAATCCACCTGAAACGGCGGTTGAAGACCAAAAGGATTTTCAATTTTCTAGAGCTTATGCTAGAATCTCCATCAACGGGAGGTTTCTATTTCCCAATGACATAAGTATTGGTGGCATTAGACGTAACTTTTGGCAGAGAACCATAACGTTACACTCGCTGTAATCAGTTCAACGTCTCTTGTAGCCATCACTTGCCGCCCCAATAATGCCCCATGGAGGGCATCCGCCAAGATTTTCTATTGGTGGAAACGTTCTGGATGACTATTTCAGGATAGGATACTAACAGCAATTGTTTGAGATTTTGCTGTTTAGAGGTTCCTATGCAACGAATTGCGAACGTGATTGGCAAGTTGAGCCTTGCTTGCCTGGCTTTAGTCCTCATGGTTGTTACGCTTGTAACAACTCCAGCCCCAGCATCTGCGGCAACCTATGAGGTAAAGATGGGTTCTGACTCTGGGCTATTGGTGTTTACGCCTTCGAGTCTAACGGTTAAGGCTGGTGATACTGTGACTTGGGTCAACAACAAGATGGCTCCTCACAATGTCATTTTTGACGAAAATCAGAGTCCTGGCGATAAGGCTTTGGCAACGAAGCTCTCTCACGACCAGTTAACTTTTGCACCAGGTGAATCCTACACCACCACCTTCTCTGCTGATATGCCTACTGGCGATTACACCTACTTCTGCGCCCCTCACCGTGGTGCTGGAATGGTTGGCAAAATCACCTTAGAAGGCTAGAGCCTTAGCGAATTAATGCCGCGCTCAAAACATACAAAAACCTCTTCCAGCTTATGGGAGAGGTTTTTTGATGGGTACTCATTGTGACCCACTCAAGTCAATTGCCATCAACGTCACTTCACATTTGCTCGATACAATACGACAGTAGTAAGACGCTGCTTCCTTGTCTGTAGTTGTTCGCGATGTCTCTGTTTACTAGCATACTCAATGCCTCGATCGCAGTTCTGATTGGTTGTGGCGGTGTAATCGGTCTATTTTATGCGGCCAATCTGGGGGTGGAGAAATTTTTCCCGAGCCAGACTAGAGGGCGTATTTTGCCCTGGGTTTATATGCTCCCAGCGATGATCGTACTAACCGCTTATTTGGTATTGCCCACGGTTCTCACGGTCTATGTCAGCTTTTTCGACGAGCGATCGCAAAATTTTGTTGGGATCCACAATTATGTCGACCTGCTGACTGACAAAGTGATGTGGGAGGCTTTTCGCAACAATATTCTCTGGTTAGTGCTAGTGACGGGGGTGAGTGTCAGCTTGGGGTTACTAATCGCTGTCTTAGCTGATCGGGTTCGCTACGAGCAGATTCCTAAAACCCTAATTTTTCTACCGATGGCAATTTCCTTTGTGGGAGCCAGCGTTATTTGGCGTTTTGTATACGATTACCGTCCCGCTGAAGCTGCCCAGATTGGAATTTTGAATGCGGTGCTGGTGGGGCTGGGGTTTGAACCCGTGGGCTGGCTCGTAGAGCGATCCATTAATAACTTCGCCTTGATTGCCATCATGATTTGGCTGCAGACAGGATTTTGCATGGTGTTACTGTCTGCAGCCGTCAAAGGCATCCCCGCTGAAATTCTGGAAGCCGCTCGTATGGATGGGGCCAACGAAATCCAGATCTTCTGGCGCGTCATTATCCCAATGATTCGCTCCACCTTGGTGGTCGTTGCCACAACCGTCATTATTTTAGTGTTGAAAGTATTCGATATCGTCTTTGTGATGACCGCCGGGAACCAAGGAACCGAAGTGATCGCTAGTCGCATGATCAAAGAGATGTTTAACTTTCGAGACTACGGAAGAGGGAGCGCGATCGCCGTCATTTTGCTTATTGCCATCATCCCGGTCATGATCACCAACATTCGCCGTTTCCGTGAACAGGAAGCAACTCGGTAGTTGGTTCTTGGTTCTTGGTTCTTGGTTCTTAGTTCTTGGTTCTTCGTTCTTGG
The DNA here is from genome assembly GCA_039818605.1 of Cyanobacteria bacterium J06639_14. Taxonomy (GTDB): domain Bacteria; phylum Cyanobacteriota; class Cyanobacteriia; order Phormidesmidales; family Phormidesmidaceae; genus SIO1E4. Next base: position 6,981 of record JBCBTQ010000111.1, read on the forward strand.
TTCTTGGTTCTTGGTTCATATGAACGATGCAACCACCCACTACCCACTACCCACCACATCCTCCACATCCTGTAACTATGACTGTCACTCGGTACGAGAAGAAAGGCTATCGTAAATCCCCCCAAGGCCCTGAAGCTGGCGCTAAAAGATGGCAAGATTTGAGCAGGAAACTGCCGGTTCACGTGGCTTTGACGGTCATCTCGGTTCTGTGGACGCTGCCCAGTGTGGGATTGCTGATCAGTTCGCTGCGATCGCGGGATGATGTCTTAGCCAGCGGTTGGTGGACGGTGTTGCAAAATCCGTTTAACTTTACCCAATTCACGCTGGCGAACTATCTGGGTGTTTTAACCGCAGAGGGTATGGGGCAGGCATTCCTCAACAGCTTGACAATTTCGATCCCTGCTACCATCATCCCGATTGCGATCGCGACGTTTGCGGCCTACGCCCTGGCCTGGATGACTTTTCCTGGTCGGCAAGCCTTGTTTATCATCATCGTGGCCTTGTTGGTGGTGCCTTTGCAAATGACCTTTATCCCTGTTTTGCGGGCTTACAGCACGCTGGGATTAGCGGGCGACTTTTGGGCTGTTTGGCTGGCGCACACTGGCTATGGCTTACCGCTAGGAATTTATTTACTGCGTAACTATATCGGTTCATTACCGCGCGACTTAATCGAAGCTGCAGCCGTCGATGGAGCCTCGCATCTGAAGATCTTTACCCGCTTAATCGTGCCATTGTCCATGCCCGCGATCGCTTCCTTCGCCGTTTTTCAGTTCCTCTGGGTGTGGAATGACTTACTAGTGGCTCTGGTTTACCTCGGAGGCACCCCAGACGTTGCCCCCGTAACGCTGAAACTGACCAATCTGATTGGCTCACGGGGTCAGGATTGGCACTTACTCACTGCTGGAGCCTTCGTCAGCATGATTGTGCCCCTGGGGGTATTTTTTAGCCTCCAGCGCTATTTTGTCCGCGGTCTCTTAGCCGGTTCTGTTAAAGGGTAAGCCTGACACTCAATTGGGCATGGTTTGGGGGCGATCGCCAATTCTCACCATCGTAAGACTCAGCAACCTAGCAATTCTGAAAATGTTGAGGCTCGGATCTCGCTGCCAACCGACGGCGGTATCTCCATTGCGAAACATCCCCTCAACCGTAAATCCTGAACTGAACCCTAAACACTGGCTTGAGCAACCGACTGTACTCCTCTAAACAGGACTATGCTCATCGAAGCAGGACTATGCTCATCGAAACACGACGATACTGTCTATCTGCCTGTAGCTATTGTCGTGTGAGTGGGAATACTGTTGACAAGCCCAGTTCTTGGTTTCCCCGACTCCTCTTGTCCGTTCTATTGCGCTCACCAGCCCAAATTATTGCATGAGGAAGCATTCAGGGCTATTGGAAACAGGATAAGGGTGCATCATCAAACCCAAGCTAACTAGCAGCTTTGTTGGACTTTTTGACATTTTTTGAGGAGAACAGTTGATATGACTGCAGGCAAGCCAGAGGGCGCAGACAAGAAAATTCTTGCGGGTATTCTTGGCATCCTTTTAGGAGGATTAGGCATCCACAAGTTTGTTTTAGGTTATTCCAAAGAAGGCGGCATTATGCTGGCAGCTTCGCTAGGTGGCATTGTCCTGAGCATCTGCACCTTTGGTCTCACAGGATTTGTAACTTTAGCCGTAGGTGTGGTTGGCCTTGCCGAGGGCATTATTTACCTGACAAAGAGTGACGAAGAATTTGTCAGCACCTATATTACGGGTAAAAAGCCTTGGTTTTAATTGAGGTAATATATGTCGGCTCAATACCTGTCATCTGATTCAAGCCCCCTTAGATTCCCTCTGATACGCTACGGAACGATTGCAGCTTTTAGCTTCCCCATCGTCGATGCTTTTCTGATTGCCTTTGCGGGATTCGATTATCCGCTGAGTAAGTGTCAGTTTCAGGCAACCTTTGGATTTCCGGCACCGAGTTGTGGGCTATCACGCTCTTTTGTCGCCTTTGTATCAGGTGATTGGGTATCCGCTCTGCAATATCACCTCTTTGGACCGGTTTTCTTTTTGATGTTTTGCTCCATCATTGTCGTTTCTCTAACTGAGCTTAGATTGAAGCGATCTTTGATGGAGTTTTACGCTTACTTATTTGATTACAGAGTCACGTTATCGCTCTTCTTTTTGATGCTGGCTTACTATGGCCTCAGACTCTATGCCAGGTATGCTGTTGTCGCAACACCTTGGGGAATTGATCAAACAGCCTTATGGCAGTTCCTGAAAGTTGGAGCTGACTCTCTCTAAGACCTATAGGGGTATCACTTAAGGCGGGAAATTTGGGGGGGGCGAAAGAAGTCAGGAGTCAGGAGTCAGGAGTCAGGAGTCAGGAGTCAGGAGTCAGGAGTCAGAGTTTCCCGGCTTAAATTACACGCTACCTGTAGCCAAGTACTCCGTAAATTTAATTTCTTGCCAAATCTCAGCAGCAACGACTTGATCCCCCGCCGTCGCCGCCCCTACGCCCTCCGGGCAGGCTACGCCACAGAAAAAGGGGCTATGCAAACCTCGACAATACATTGCCCGATTCATTTCCAGCAATCGCCTTACGGTGTCGCTACCCCAGGCGATAGCAAAACGACTTCGCTACTATCGACAATAAAAGCACCATAGCGGTCATTGCTCAGCGTTTGTAGGACTTGGGCGGCAGCTTGAGGATCAATGCTTTGGGCTGCAAGAAGAAACGGCTGCTGTTCGTAAACGGCAAGTCCAACCGGCTGATTTAAGGTTTGCTGTAGCTGTTTAGCCACAGCTGGATTGTTGGCATAGTCCACCAGAACAGCATATCCTTCACCCAGTAACTGAGGGTCATAGCCCACCGCCGCTTCGTTTTCCAAGATATTGGCCACAGGAGTCGCTATGGGATCCTCCGACGGAGCAGGTGTCCCTTCGGCAGGCAGTTCAGGGATAGGTTCAGGTTCAACTGGTTCGGCAGTGATCGGTTCACTCGTAACTGTTTCGCCAGGAGCTGCAGGGCGAGCAACAAAGGCCTGAGCTCCTTCCACTTCAGTCAAATATTGCGCCCAAGCGTTGGCGTTTTCCAGGCTGGTGAATCCCCCAGCGCGCACCACAACATCGTTGAGATAACTACAGACCGTCACATCCGTTGTTGTCGGAAGTAGATTTTGAATGCGATCGCGAGATTCCACCGTCTCACCCTTAACCAACAGCAGATACTCGCGATTGGCAGGAGGAGCGCAGGGGGGAAATTCATCTGCCATGGCCCGAGGAGCCATGACCCCACTCCCCAGCATCACTAACAAGAACCCACAGCGCTGAAACGCTTGCATCCAAGACATTGGCACACCAGATGGAACAAACAACAGAGTAGCCATAACCCAACATCATGACCGCTGGCTCTCTATATTACTGACATTTTGGCGAACGACTTCGGTTATTGACAGAGTCTTTTAACGGGTATCCACTTAAAGCAAAAAATTTCGGTAGCAGCAGGAATCACGGCATCACGGAATTCTGACGCTTAACACCTAACGCCTAATATTCAATCCGGTTTACCCACCTCCTAGCTGAGAAACGCGATATATCGCTAATTGACAGACGTGACATGTCGCCAATTGAGAGACGCGATATATCGCGTCTCTACGGGTATCACCTATCGGGGTTAGCCATTCGGATTCGGTATAACTCCTGGCTCCTGACGCCTCTCCCAAAAATCACAACCGGCTTCACGTACAGAGATAACCAATGAGGCAAAGGCACGGATACACAGTTTTAGTAAAAACAACTATAATTCAGATCCATACAATCCATTCGTTCTACTAAAAGGGAGCACCCGTGTTCACGACTGCCCGACCCCAAACCACTATCCAAACCACTCCCTCAGACCTGTTTGAGGCCATTGATGAGCTTAAACGTGAGCTTAACGCTGTCATCCTGGCTCATTATTATCAGGACCCAGATATTCAGGATGTTGCCGATTATATTGGTGATTCGCTGGGATTATCGCGCCAGGCTGCCGCTACTGATGCTGATGTGATCGTGTTTGCTGGGGTTCACTTTATGGCAGAAACGGCTAAAATCCTCAACCCTGACAAACTGGTCTTGCTCCCTGATCTCAACGCGGGGTGTTCGTTAGCCGATGCTTGCCCCCCGGAACAATTTGCCGCTTTCAAAGCTCAGCATCCTGATCATATGGTGGTGTCTTACATTAATTGCTCGGCTGCGATCAAGGCCATGAGTGACATCATCTGCACCAGTTCCAATGCAGTGAAAATTATCGAGCAAATTCCTGAAAATCAGCCCATTATCTTTGCGCCCGACCAAAATTTGGGGCGCTATGTCATGGCTCAAACAGGGCGTGATTTAGTGCTTTGGCGCGGTAGCTGTATTGTTCACGAAACCTTTTCGGAGAAGAAGCTTGTGCAGTTACGGATGGAATATCCAACGGCGGAAGTGGTGGCCCATCCTGAATGCGAAGAACTGGTCCTCCGCCACGCTGATTTTATTGGGTCAACCACAGCGCTGCTGAAATATGTTCAAGCCAGCGATCGCGACCAGTTTATTGTGGTAACTGAGCCTGGCATTATTCATCAAATGCAGAAGCAAGTACCCAACAAGCTCTTTATCCCAGCCCCTGCGATCGGGAACTGTGCTTGTAACGAATGTCCCCATATGCGGCTTAATACACTTGAGAAGCTGTATCTGGCTATGACAAACAAGTACCCTGAAATTACCCTGCCAGAAGATATCCGTATGGCGGCTCTAAAACCAATCACAGCGATGCTCGAAATGAGCGCTTAGGAATCGGTGTGACGATAAAGAACTCGGACCAGATAGTGGCGGGGTAGAAGCCTGCCCATCGGGAATGTCTTGGGCGCGATCGCCTTAGGGCGGTAAGTTTCGGTGATGGCAGAACTCAGGAACCAGGAAAGCGGTAGCTTCTGGATTCTGGTTCCTGAGACTAAATCTGGTTTACCCACTTCCGAATTCAGCGGCGTGACAGGTCGTGTCGCGACAGGAATCCTCTATTTTCCATAACGGGGGGTAAGTCCGCAGGTTTGGCATGACTTCTCACCCGGCTAGAGTTTCGCGGCTTCAATAAGTCAGCATTAGCGCTCAAAAAATTGCTTGAGATGCGTTGCCAGACTATCCACAACGGAATCTGAAGAGGTGGCTGCTTGAGCTTCAGATTCAAGTTGCTGCACCGTTGCAGAGGGCAAATCAAGGAGCTGAACCAGGCGCTTGTAGGCGTCTTCCTCATCCGCATTAATCAATTCCTCACCCGGAGCCCGAGCACTGCTATTGATCACCTCATAGCCTAATCGCAGGACAAATTCGCGTTCTTCGACAGACTGTAGTTTAGGAACGGATTCCTCCAGGGGAATATTCTGCATCAAGTAGTCGCGCAACTCTTTTTGCAGTTCTGCCTGCTGTTCAGCATTGCTTGAGAAAAGACCACTAAACCGTTTCAGCATGAGGTCAACCTCCTCGGTTGCCAAGTGGCCGTCACTCCAGGCCATCGAGGCAGCTATACGCATTAGGGTTAATTGGCGAGGAGAAATTGAAGGTGGTGGCGGTGTTTGGATGGCCATCGTGCGAACTCCTAAGATTTGTTGCAAATCGCCCCTATCAAATCGCTAATCACAGAGCAACCGCTGTGCAAAAAATTAACTCAAAATATCTGCACATCGTTCACTTTTAGACTTTCGATACTCCCCTAAAAAGTCATGTACGGTTAGCTTTTGATGACACAACCGATGACTGATTCGATTAACGAATTTATAGGGCTGACCCGAGATTATGGTTCACGCTAACACGATGAATTTGGTTCCTCGACAGACCTGTAATCGATCGCTACAGTCTCTGTAACAAATAGCTTACAAATCACCGCAAAGGGCTAACCTCGGCCTGCCAACTGACCTAACTGCTTTACATTTGTCAGGACAATAGCATCCCGTTCTTGATCCACCTTGACCCATCCTTTTTCGATGAGTTTTTCCATGATTTTGCTGGTTTCTTCTTCCGAAACATCGGTCACATCAGCTAAATCATCCGGCGGAATATTGAAGATCTCGGTACCAGCTTCACAGGGTTGACCGTAGGATTCGCTCAAAGCGGCTAAGGTGTTCGCGAGCTTTACAGCCGGGGGTTGGTTGCGAATTTGAAACCGGAAGTTCGTAAACCGTAGCCGTTGCACCATCAGCTGAAGCAGCCGATGATGTAGTTGCGAATCTTTAAACAAGGTTTGGATAAAACGCTGGGCCGAAACACTGAGCAACTTCACCGAAGAAAGTGCCACGACATCGGTTGACCGAGGGGACTCGTCCAGAATGGCCATTTCACCAAAGAAATCACCGGGTCCCAGAACGGCTAGGGTCACCGCACCATCACCTGCGTGACGCCGGACTTTAACCCAACCGGATTCGATGAAGTAAACGGCGTTACCCCAAGCGTCTTCCATCAACACGGCTCGGTCGGAAGGATATTCATGCTCTGTAGAAACAGACAAGAGCCATTCCACGGTCTCAGGGTTGGCTACGTCAAAAAGGGGGAAAAGCTCATTAAAGGCTTCTGGCTGCATGGGAATTCTGATAAGGGAGCGATAGGTTGTAAATGAGTTTACTGACGTGTGCTAAAGCTGCGATCGCGGATACGTCGCTGGAAATCTGCACCCATACTACCCAGAAAAGCCCAGCAATATCCATGCATGCCTGAGAAGATTCTGATGAAAGGCAATTAAAAGGACATGAATGCCCTTGCATTATCCCTTGTTACACCCTCCATTAGCCTCTATCACCAAACCTAATTCCTGAAGCCGCACGGCCAATACAGCCTCACGAATGGCGGGGCGGCAGGCTGCGACATAGGCTGGCCAGCCAATAATCAGAGGTTGCCGATGAATCAGCGTTTGTAAATAAACACTACTGGCATCAAATCGAATGGGATTACCATCCAAATCACACCCGACTAATCCTGCAGCTTGTGCGAGTGCTAACGGTCCCGTCGTATCCCAGAGCTTCACCCGACCATTTAGATACACATACAATCCGGCCTGTCCTTTAATAACTTCAAGGACTTTCAAGCCAAAACTACCGATAGTCTCAAAGTGAAATTCGGGAAGACGCTGGGCGATCGCAGCTCCAAAGCGACGCTGATCGCGATCGCCCAATAGCATAACTTGGGACGTGGCCAAACTCGGGCTATGGGGTATTAAGGGCACGGTTTGCCCCTTATCATCGTGCTGAAATAAACCCCAATCAGGTCCGCCCCAATAGAGGCGACCCTGGGCCGGAGCATGAACCCATCCAGCTTGGGGGTGTTGATTTGCCAGCAACCCAACCATGACAGAGTAGTGCTGCCCCCGATGAATAAAATCCTCGGTGCCATCGATCGGATCAATCAACCAAAGTCTTTGATGAGTGGCCAAAAACTCAGAAGCCGAGGCCTGATTTTCTTCCGTAATGATGCCATCACCGGGAAACTGAGCCGCAAAGGCATTTGACAGGTAGCGATCAAGGGCTTGATCGACGGTCGTCACATAATCCTCGCGGCCTTTTTCAAAGACTTCAAAGGGTTGGGCCGCAGCCTGTTGCGCCTGCTGCCCGCAATGCCGCAGGGTGTGTAGAATTGCGGCATTGTCTGCCGCTGATAACAAAGACATCGTTCAAATCAAGGATTAATTCTGGGAGCAAGACCGTGTTCAGTGTCCCACGAAGCGGTCGTGACTTTGGTGCAGCTTTGATGCCCTGTCTTGATACTGAGACGTAAAGTTTCTTAAACTAAACAGATAGATCGCTATTATCGGCGACGTCTGTTTCCGTTATTAAGTTCAGCAATCAAAGATGACTTCCTCTCCTACCCGCGATCGTGCCCTTACCTCAGATGACGCTGCAATGACTCCTGGCTGGCAGATTAGGATGCTCTACGATGGCGATTGTCCCTTGTGCCTGCGTGAGGTGAACTTTTTGCAACAAAAGGACGCAGGGCGAGGACTGGTTGACTTTGTGGATATTGCGGATGATAGCTATGATCCTGCAGCCAATGGCGGCGTGGATTTTGCCACCGCCATGGGACGCATTCATGCTGTCTTGCCGGACGGGACCGTGATTCAAAATGTTGAAGTTTTCCGGCGGATCTACAGCATTCTGGGCATCGGCTGGATGTATGCCCCAACGCGATGGCCCGTAATCGGTCCCCTGGTGGATAAGCTGTACGACCTTTGGGCCGATTGGCGTCTCAAAGCTACCGGACGCCCGGACCTTGAGACACTCATTGCGCAGCGTCAGGAGCGGTTGGATTGTGGGCGATGTCACTCGTCGCAAAGTGGGCAGTGATGGGTGGCGTGTTTGAGTGGGGAAACGTTGACTGGAGGCAGGAGGCAGGAGATAGGAGATAGGAGATAGGAGATAGGAGGCAGGAGATAGGAGTCAGCGCTCTCCTAGATTCTGACTTCTAGATGCTTGCGTCACCGGATTTTCCACTTTACTCAGATCTAATTCAGCGACATGACCTGTCGCGTCGCTACAGGAATCATCTGCTTTCTATAACGGAGAGTGAGGCCCAGATTTGGTCTCAACTCATCGCTCACTCGGTGACGCTGGATTCTTGCCACTGTATTTGGCCATAAAAAAAACTCCTGGAGCCACAGTTCAGGAGCTGAAAACTTGAATGGTCTCTCTGGTAGCCACTTGAAGCGGCAGCGAGGCTAAGCCTAGCAATTAGGCAGCAGCCACCACAGAGCCAGGGTAAAAACGATGCAAATTGGGGGGAGGGTGAAGTCGGCAAATAGGCCGTGAATTTGAACTAGGGGCATGGCGGTCATTTGCAGGCAAAGGTGATTGATGAGCTAACACCATATTCACCGACTGCCCTTGATTTAACAGTGATGCATTTTGGCTGTTGGCGTGATGTTGGCATCTGTTACGGGTGATACCTTCCGCCAGGTTGAGTGATATAGAACTAGCCAAGATGTGATTTATCTCATGTATCTGTGAGGGTTGGGAGAATTTATCAGCAGGACTCCCAACGTTACGTATAATTCAAATGAACTGATCCAAAAGATACATAGCGCTAGCATAACGCTGCGGTTAAGCCGATCGCGCTCTTGAAACTTTTTTGAAGGTGCGCGCCAAATCTAGCGTTTGGCTATGATAATTAACGCTGTCCATAGCGGTTTTGCCCCCAGATCATGAGTACCCCCCGCCTTCATCCGGATACGATTGCTGCCGTGCGCGATCGCGCTGATATTGTCGATCTCGTGTCCGAGCGGGTCGTCTTAAAGAAACAGGGCAAAGATTTTGTCGGGCTATGTCCCTTCCACGAGGATAAATCCCCCAGCTTTAGCGTCAGTCCTAGCAAGCAATTCTACTATTGCTTTTCCTGTGGGGCGGGAGGCAACGCCTTCAAATTTGTTATGGAGCTGGAAAAGCGATCGTTTACGGACGTCGTGCTGGAATTGGCCAAACGCTATCAGGTTCCCGTGCAAACCCTGGAGCCGACCGAGCGCCAGGAGTTGCAACGCCAGCTAACGCTACGGGAACAGCTTTTTGAAATTTTAGCGATTACTACTAGCTTTTTTGAGCATGCGCTGCGGCGGCCGGATGGTGCAGCGGCCCTTACCTACCTGCAAACGCAGCGTGGCCTGAGGGATGAAACGATCCAGCAGTTTCATCTCGGCTATGCCCCGGGGGGGTGGCAAACGCTCTGTGGCTATCTGGTCGATCAAAAACGCTATCCGGTGGCCCTGGTTGAACAGGCAGGGCTGATTGTGCCGCGGACGAAGGGCAGTGGCTATTACGATCGCTTTCGCAATCGGCTCATGATTCCGATTTACGATGTCCGTGGCCGCGTGATTGGCTTTGGTGGACGGGCCCTGGCCGAAGACGATAAACCCAAGTATCTCAACTCCCCCGATACTGAGTTGTTTGACAAAGGCCGCACCCTTTTTGGGCTGGATCAAGCCCGCAGTGCCATTGCCAAGGCGGATCGGGCGGTCGTCGTGGAAGGATATTTTGACGTAATTGCCCTCCACGCGGTAGGGATCCGCAACACCGTCGCAGCCTTGGGGACAGCCCTCAATGCCACGCAAGTGCGCCAACTCCTCCGCTACACCGAGTCCAAACAGATCATCTTGAACTTTGACGCCGATGCGGCTGGGGTCAATGCAGCCCAACGGGCCATTGGGGAAGTCGAGACCTTAGCCTATCGCGGTGATGTGCAGCTGCGGATTTTGAATATTCCCGATGGCAAGGATCCGGATGAATACCTGCGCAAATATCCTGTTGACGCCTACCAGGCACTCTTGGAGGCGGCTCCGCTCTGGCTGGACTGGCAAATTCAGCAGTTGGTCAAAGGTCGCAATTTACAGCAGGCTGATCAGTTTCAGCAAACCTCTCAGCAAATAGTCGCGCTCTTGAGTGAAATCGCTAACGCTGATACGCGCACTCACTATGTTCGCCAGTGTGCTGAACTCTTTAGCCAGGGGGATGCTCGCCTCATGCCCTTGATGGCCGAAAACCTGATGGTGCAAGTGCGGCGACAGCGACGATCGCCCCAGGGGCAACCGTCACGCCCGAACCTCGCCTTTACCCAAACCAGCACCCTGGAGGCCGCCGAAGCCTCCCTGTTACGGATCTTTATCCACAGTGCCGATCATCGCGCTACGGTGCTGGAAACCCTCGAAAATCGTGATCTCCAGTTCAGTTACTCCCACCATCGCGCCCTCTGGCAAGCCCTCCGCGCCTATACTCAGGCTGACGCAGCCAAGCAGTCACCAGATCTGGTCGGTTGGCTGCGCGATCGCGCTGCCGAAACCCTGACGCTGACCCATACTCAACATCTGTTTTATCTGGACGAAAAGAGCCGACGCGATGTCCTCCGCGCTCCCCTTGTTATCCGCGCAGCCGCAGCCTGCATAGAACAAGCCCTCTGCGAAA